>JACFNV010000013.1:0-16044 GCA_019454675.1 Gammaproteobacteria bacterium
TGGCGCGCGGGTCGTAGTTCTTGTAGACCCGGTGGCCGAAGCCCATCAGGCGGAAGCTGTCCGACTTGTCCTTGGCGCGGGCGATGAACTGCGGGATGCGCTCGGGCGTGCCGATCTCGCGCAGCATGGCCAGCACCGCCTCGTTGGCGCCGCCGTGCGCGGGACCCCACAGCGCGGAGATGCCCGCGGCAATGGCCGAGTAGGGATTGGTCTGCGAGCTGCCGGCCAGGCGCACCGTCGAGGTGCTGCAGTTCTGCTCGTGGTCGGCGTGCAGGATGAACAGCAGGTCCAGCGCCTGCGCGGCGATCGGGTTGATCTCGTAGTCCTCGGCGGGCACCGCGAAGAACATGTGCAGCAGGTTCGAGGCGTAGTCGAGGTCGTTGCGCGGGTAGGTGAAGGGTTGCCCCACCGTGTGCTTGTAGGCTGCCGCAGCGATGGTCGGCAGCTTGGCGATGATGCGATGCGCGAAGATGTCGCGATGGCGCGGGTTCGTGATGTCGGTGGTGTCGTGGTAGAAGGCCGACATCGAAGCCACCACGCCCGAGACCATGGCCATCGGGTGCGCGTCGTAGTGGAAGCCGCGGAACAGGCGCAGGATGTTCTCGTTGACCATCGTGTGCGTGGTCACGGTGTGGTTGAACTCCTCCAGCTGCGCGGCCGTGGGCAGCTCGCCATGCAGCAGCAGGTAGCAAACCTCCATGAAGGAGCTCTTCTCGGCGAGCTGCTCCACCGGGTAGCCGCGGTACAGGAGGATGCCGTTGTCACCGTCGATGTAGGTGATCTTGCTCTCGCAGGCACCGGTCGAGCCGAAGCCGGGGTCGTAGGTGAACATCCCGGTCCTGGCGTAGAGCGAGCGGACATCGAGCACCTCGGGTCCCAAGGTCCCGGACCGCGACTGCAGCTCGACCTGCTTGCCGGTCTCCGGATCGAGGAGGATGTATGTTTTTGTGCTCATCTGCGTCCCTGGTTTGCTGGTCGTTCCTGCGAAAGCCGTTCACCCGTCATCGCTCCACCCGCAGCCGGTCTTTTGATCCTGCGGGGTGAAGACGCCTGAAGCACGATCCGGGAAAATGCCGGGCTCGCGGGCTCAGGCTGGCGAGCCCGGTGCGCCAAGCAAAGCATTATAGGGAAGCCGCACACGAGCCGCCATGTACAGCAGCGCGAAATGTGCACCTTGTCCGCAGCGAGGAGAGCGGCGCTCCGGCTCAGGCGATCTTGTACTTCTTGCGGAACCTGTCGACGCGGCCGCCGGAATCGACGAGCTTCTGCTTGCCCGTATAGAAGGGATGGCAAGCCGAGCAGACCTCGACGCGCAGCTCGCTGTCATGGAAGGTCGAACGGGTCGTGAACTCGTTGCCACAGCTGCAGATGACCTTGACGTCCTGATACTGCGGGTGGATTTCGGGTTTCATGACTGCTGACCCCAATGAATATGGCGGGCGCCGGGATAAAGGGCCGCAGAGGATAACGGCCCGGGGCCCTCGTGGCAAGCGCGATGTCCAAGACGGCTTATCCACAAAACCTGTGGACAACTCTGTGGGAAACCCTCCCGCGGCCCCTCGAAAACAGCCTGAGCACGCAAAAAACAGCGGCTTTGCTCAAGAAATGAGCATTTCTATTTTCTCTTTTTTAATCAATTAATTACAATGATATTTGAAGCCATCTGCATACCAGATGAGCTCAAATCATCCCTGTTGTTGGGGAATCGGTAGTGCTTGTGTATAACGAGCGGACCAGGAGTCAGCTTCTTGTCAGGTCGTGCCCGGTCCGGGACAGCAACAGGCGCCGCAACAGTGCCAGGGCCTGGCCGCGATGACTCAGGCTATTTTTTTGCCCGGGCGCCAGCTCGGCCGCCGTCAGGCCGCTCCGGGCATCCTCGAAAACCGGGTCATAGCCGAAGCCGCCACTGCCACGCGGGGCAAGGGCAATGCGCCCTTCCCAGCTCCCCTCGGCCAGCAGCGGCTGTGGATCATCGGCCGTGCGCACCCAGGCCAGCACGCAGCGAAAGCGCGCCGTGCGCCCGCCAGCCGGCACATCCCGCAGGGCATCGAGCAGCCGCTGCAGGTTTTGCGCATCGCTGGCCCCCTCGCCCGCATAGCGGGCCGAGTGCACCCCGGGGGCGCCATCCAGCGCATCGACCTCGAGACCCGAATCATCCGCCAGCGCCGGCAGGCCGGTGGCCGCCGCCGCATGGCGTGCCTTGAGCAGGGCGTTCTCGACAAAGCTGCTGCCGGTCTCGGCCACCGGCTGGACGCCGAGGTCGGTCTGCAGGAGGACTTCCCACTGCGGGGCCAGCAGGGTGCTGATCTCGCGCGCCTTGCCGCGGTTGCCCGTGGCCAGCACCAGCCGGCCCGCGGCGGCCATCTCAGCGCCCCGCCGGCTGCCGGTCGGCCAGCGCGCGGCGCTGGATGTCCATGATCTGTGCGGTGCCGCTGGCGGCCAGTGCCAGCATCCGGTCCAGCTCGTCGCGCCGGAAGGCATGACCCTCGGCCGTGCCCTGCACCTCGATGAAGGCGCCGGAATCATTCATGACCACGTTCATGTCGGTCTCGGCCTGGACATCCTCGGCATAATCGAGATCGAGGACGGGCTCGCCCCTGTAGATGCCCACCGAGACGGCAGCCACCTGCCCCACCAGCGGATGGCGCCGGATGACACCCTCGCGCAGCAGCAGGTCCACGGCCAGCGACAATGCCAGCCATGCACCGCAGATGGCTGCGGTGCGGGTGCCGCCATCGGCCTGCAGGACATCGCAGTCGAGGGTTATGGTGCGCTCGCCGAGCGCCTTGAGATCGGCCTGGGCGCGCAGCGAGCGCCCGATCAGGCGCTGGATCTCCTGCGTGCGCCCGCTCTGCCGGCCACGGGCCGCCTCGCGCGCGCTGCGCGTATGCGTCGACCTCGGCAGCATGCCGTACTCGGCGGTGATCCAGCCCTGGCCCTGGCCACGCAGGAAGGACGGTACCCCGGTCTCCACGCTGGCGGTGCACAGCACTCGCGTCGCGCCGAAGCTGGCCAGCACCGAGCCCTCGGCATGCCGCGTGAAGCCGAGCTCGAAGCTGATGGAGCGCAATGCATCCGGCCGCCGGCCGCTGGGCCTTTCCATGACCCGGCCTCAGCCCAGCCAGCGCAGGGCGACTGCGGAGGTGTTGTCGCTGCTGCGGCCATTGGCATGCACCGCCTCGGCGGCCAGGCGCGCCAGGCCCTGCTCGAGGCTCTCGTCATCCGTCCCGCAGGTGGCGATGTCGTTCTCCTCGAGGCCGGACCAGAAGCCGTCGGTGCATGCCAGCAGCAGATCCCCGGGCTGCAGGCGCCGGGCAGAGCCGATGCTCATGCCGGGCAGGACGCGGTTGCCGCCCAGGCAGCATTCCACGAAGTTGCGCATGGGGTGCTCGTTGATCTCCTCCTCGGAGATCAGCCCGTCCTGCAACAGCAGCTCGACATGGCTGTGGTCGCGGGTGCGCTTGAGCACCGCGTGGTCCCTGAGGTGGTAGATGCGGCTGTCGCCGACATGCGCGAACCACGCCATCCCGTCCTGGACCAGGCACAGGGCGCAGGTGGCACGCGGCCGGGCCTCCATGCGCAGCTCGGCCCCCATGTCGGCCAGCCTGGCATGCGCCCGGCCGATGGTCAGGTGCAGGAAGCCCTGCGGGTCGAACAAGGGCTGCGGCGCACGGCGGAACGCGGCAACGATGGTTTCCATGGCAAGCTCGGCGGCCCTGGCGCCGTCGGCGTGACCGCCCATGCCGTCGATGGCGATCAGCAGGGCCGTCGATGATGATCGCACCAGGGCCACGCGATCCTGGTTCTCGTCCCGGTCGCCGACCAGGCTCAACTCCGCGCTCTCCAACTGCAAAACTGCCTGCTCCCAAGACGCAGGCCCGAAGCCCGCTTGACCAGCCACCCGATTTCCGCCAGCGTGGCCGGCTGCGGGAGTTTAAGCCGCGACCGCCGGCACCGCACCTGAAAATTTGCGTGCTGCGACGACGCGCACACCCCCACGAAACCCCGAGCGCCAGACGAAGGACGGCTGCCCATGATCAACAGCATGACCGGTTTTGCCCGCGGCACCACCGAATCCCCCCTGGGCCAGCTGCTGTGGGAACTGCGCACGGTCAACCACCGCTATCTCGACACGCAGTTCCGCCTGCCCGAAGGCTTCCGTGCCATCGAGGCCGAGGCGCGCCAGATCGTGGCCAAGGGCCTGCGCCGCGGCAAATGCGATGCCACCCTGAGCGTGCACGCCACGAAGGCCACCGGTGCCGCGCAGGGCAGGCTGAACCTCGAGCGCGCCGGCGAGATCATCGCCCATGCCGCCACCCTCGCCGGGCAGCTGGACAATCCCGCGCCCATCGACCCGACCACCATCCTGCGCTGGCCGGGCGTGCTCGAGGAATGCGAAACCAGCGTCGACGAGGCCCTCCCGCTGGCCCTGTCGAGCCTGGAAGCCGTGGTGGCCGAGCTGGCCGCCAGCCGCAGCCGCGAGGGCGCCAGGCTCGAGGAACTGCTCGAGGAGCGCTGCGCCGGGGTCCTCGTCCACGTCGCCGCGGTGCGCGAGCGCCTGCCCCAGGTGCTGCAGTCCATCCGCGACAAGCTCGGGGAAAAGGTGCGCAGCCTCGCCGGCAACATCGACCCGGAGCGGCTCGAGCAGGAATTGGTGCTCGTCGCACAGAAGCTCGATGTCAGCGAGGAGCTCGACCGCCTCGAAGGCCACGTCGTCGAGTTCCGCGCCACCATGGCCAAGGCCGACGAGCCCGCCGGCCGCCGGCTCGACTTCCTGCTCCAGGAGTTCAACCGCGAGGCCAACACCCTGGCCTCGAAGTCCGCCGACGCCGAGACCACCCGCCACGCGGTGGACCTCAAGGTGCTGATCGAGCAGATGCGGGAGCAGGTCCAGAACGTGGAATAAGTTCCGGGAGCGTCCGCAGATTTCCACAGAAATCGATTTAAGATATTGAGTTTCGAAGTGTTTTTGCCAGACTCGTCCACTGGCACCCAATCTCGTCCGGGCTAATCTTGTAGCTGGTTCGGTAGCTGATTTGTAGCTACACGCGGCGCATCTTCGCGTTTGGCATGCGGCGGGAGGTCGCGGAGCGCTGCCTCGGGCACAAGCTGCGCGGCGTCGAGGGCACCTACGACCGGCACGACTATTTCCGGGAGCGCCGGACGGCGCTCGAATCATGGGCGACGCTGCTGCAGGGCTTCGAGCGCGGCGAAAGCAAGGTGGCGACGCTTCGGCCCAGGCTATCGGCTGAACGACAGTTCAGCGCCGGCGCTTCCGGACGCCCTTGAAGTCACGATTGATCCGGTTCAGATCGAAACCCTTCGGATCGAACACGCCGCCGATCCACCGCACCATGTCCTCGTGCTGCTCGTGGCCCGGGTCCGCGAGTACCTCCAGAAGCAGCGCGTAGCCAGGCGGCCCACCGACATCTTCTGGAGGGCAGGCGTTCTCGCCGGTCAGGCATACCGGGAGACGCAGATTCGGCGCCTCGGCGAGTAGCGGCAGGGGCTCCACCACGATCCGATGCCGCCAGCCGTCGCCCATATCGTAGCGATACTCGAACTCGCCCCGGGTGCCCAGCTGCGACGCCACGGCGGCGACAGAGACTCTGCGCTCGTCTCGATACCCACATGTGTCCCGGTCGTGTCCGACCTCCTCGATCCACCAGCCCGGCGCGACCATCCCCTCGCCGATCTCGAATTCGTGGGCATGAGAGTCCGTCCATCCCATGACCCATTGGAGGTAGCCATGCAGGCTGGCGAGGGTCCATTGATTCGAGACCAGAACTCGTCGCCAGACGAGCGGCTCAACGTCCAGGAGTTCGATTCGCAGGGCGACGGGTTTCGGCCGTGGGGTCGTAGGCAAGTCGAGTCCTCCGTCTCAACAGGTGTTTCGATCTGCTACAGATAGTCGCTGGCGAGGTCGCTGCGGTACAGCTTACCCGCATCGCGTGCATGGACAATCGCCTCGCGTACCCCCTCCGCGATGGATTCGACGCGGCGGTACACGTCTACATGTGACGCCGCGTACTCCGCCAGCCCCTGAAGCTTGGGCAGCGCATCGCCGAGGTGGTATCCGTGTGGATCGACTATGCCGGCGACGACAGTGCCGTCCTTCTGCGTGGCGAAAAAATGAAATCCGGTCGAACGATCTTGTACTGTTCGGCCGCTCGATAAGCGACACCGAGCGACGATTGCCCGGACTGCTGCGGGTTGCGATACCAGCAACAGAATCCAGATCGCTTTGACTCGGTCGCGACGACAGCCTTTTCCCACGAGTTCAGCTCAGCCGGGTAGTTGCCCTCCTCATCGCAGAGCAAGTGTTCGCACCATATCGTCTTCGGGGCTTGACGAGCACACGGCCGGTAGGTGGCTGAGCGTCGTCGTTGCCGCCTCCTTTCATCAGCGCGTCGGCCACTGCAGCACGGAAAGACACCATCACCTCGGCACGCAGGCAATCCCACCCCGTGCTGATGCCGTCCTTGGCGGACTTCCGGTCCTCACCACGCACCGCGCTCGGTGGCATTGACGGGCACGCCCAGATTCCACGGTTGCTGTGCGGACTGCGAGCGCCTGTGGCGCAGGGTGGCTTTCTTGATGTTGAGCTGCCGCCCGTCCTGGCTGGTGGCCCTGAGGACCAGGTGCACGTGCGGGTGCGGCTCATCGGTGTGCAGCACCATCGCGTAGCGATGCTACCCGTGAAACTCCTCCCGCGCGAAGTGCGGAGGTGCAGGGATGGCTGGCAGGGCGAATCGAGCGGCATCGGGCGAGCGAACCATACACTACGGAATCGGCCACCCTCCCCGGGGAATCGGCCTGGAAGGACACCGGCACCCCTCGGCCAGAAAAAGCCATAAATATACAACTCGTTGATTCGCCAATATATTGGTTCACTGCTGACCGTCGGCTCGGCCAATCACTTGAATGAGAACCCGTTTGCTCCCGAGTATATTGATACAGTAAAATACCGTACTTTCAGGAGCCTTGTCATGACCACCTCACCCGCCCGTTTCGATCTCAAGCTGGATTCCGACGAGAAGAAAATCGTCGCGCGAGCTGCTGCGCTCATGGGAACCACGATGGCGGGCTTCGTGCGTGCGGCAGCCAAGGAGAAGGCTCAGGCCCTGCTCGAACGTGAAACCCGCGTCGTGCTCAGCGAGCGCGACTTTGCGCGGTTCGCGGCGGCCGTCAGCGGGCCTTTCGAGCCGAACCCGGCCCTGTCGCAGGCACTGAAGGAGGCGCGGCGGAAAGTCCGTCGTGCTTGAGGAGCGCGCGCTCGACACCGGCGTGCATGACCGCAACGGTTTCGATTGCGGCGTTCCCGAGCTCAACGATTACCTGAAGCGCCTTGCCGAGCAGCACCAGCGCAAGGGGGTCAGTACGCCGTTCGTGCTCGTGGATACCGACGCGCCGAGCGAGATTCTGGGTTACTACTGCCTGAGTGCAGCCCAGGTGGACGCCGCGGTGCTGCGGGAGAGTGACCGCAAGAAATTGCCCCGTTACCCGGTGCCCTGCTTCCGCATGGGCCGGCTGGCGATCCGCAAGGACCGGCACGGGCAGGGTATCGGCAAGCTGTTGCTCGCCTGCGCCGTCGATCGCTGCCTGAAAGCACGGAGCGATGTGGCAGCCTATGCATTGATCGTGGATGCGAAGGATGAGAACGCCAGGCAGTTTTATGAGCACTACGGGTTCGTCGCATTCTCCGACGAACCCATGACGCTCTACCTCGGGCTTGGCGGCTGACGGCTGATTGCAACGCCTGGGCTCGACCAAGTGAAACCCGGATCGTGTAGCTAGAGATGTAGCCAGACTGATCCGGAGCTACCTGGAACTGATATGACTCAACACACTACAAGCACCCGGCACGAGCAGGTACAGAACGTGGAGTAACAGGTGCTGCGCCACCCCACGCCTGCATGGTGGAGCACACTGCTTGGGCGCTGTACGGAAACCTCCCCGGCACCGGCCATAAGCACCGCGACCGCTCATGGTGCATACTGGTCAACCATGATTGACAATCACCTGGCGGAGCACCATTGCGCAGATGAAGGCCGGAGACCGGACACACCCGCCCCAAGTGCGGCTTCCAGCTCGCACGCACCGGTTGTGGTCACGGCGTGACCCTGTCCGATCCGTAGCAGGCACCTGCCGTCACCAGCTGCTGCAGGCGCGCGACGGAGCTTCCCCATGCGCCTGACACAAAGCCTCTGCCGCGCGATCCAGGTGCGGCCCGAGGGGCTTGCCACCATCGATGGCGAGCGGCGCCGGAGCTGGCGGGAAGTCGGCGATCGCGTGGCGAGGCTGGCTGCCGGGCTGCAGGCGCTGGGCGTGGCCCCCGGCGATCGCGTGGCGGTGCTGGCACACAACTGCGACCGTTTCTTCGAGGCGTATTTCGCCATCCTCTGGGCGGGTGCCGCCATCGTGCCGCTGAACACCCGCCTCGGGGGCCGGGAGCTGGTGGAGCAGATCACCGATTCGGGGGCCGGCACGCTGTTCTTCGGCCGCGAGTTCTCCGCCACGGTCGCAGACCTGCAACGGGACCTCGCCTCCCCGCCCAGGTGCATAGGACTCGATGATGACGGCGCGCCGGCCAATGGCACCCTGGAGGCACTGATCGCGGCCCACGAGCCGGCCATCGAGGTGGCGCGGGGTGGCGACGAGCTGGCCGGCATCTTCTACACCAGCGGCACCAGCGGGCAGGCGAAGGGCGTGATGCTCAGCCACGACAACCTCGCCGCCATGGCCGTCAACCTGGTGATGTGCATCCAGCTGGACGAGGGCTGCATCAACCTGCACTGCGCGCCGATGTTCCACCTCGGCGACATCGGCACCTTCATGGTCACGATGGTGGCGGGCACCCATGTCTTCGTGCGCCAGCTCGACGCGGCGAAGATCCTCGGGCTGGTTGCCAGCGAGCGCATCACGCACGTATTTACCGTACCGGCGATGATCGACCGGCTGGCCAAGCATCCATCGGCCCGCAGCACCGACATCTCCTCGCTGCGGGTGCTGGGCTACGGCGGCGCGCCCATGCCGATGGGTACCTACGAGGCGGCGCGCGCGGCTTTTCCGGGCGTGGACTTCATCCAGGGCTTCGGCATGACCGAGATGCCCTCGCACACCTTCCTCGGGCCGCGCCACCACCGCGTCGGAGCCGACATGGAAAAGATGAAATCGGCGGGCCAGGCAAGCTACGGCTTCGAGATCATGGTCATCGGGCCCGATGGCCGGGAGCTGCCGCGGCGAGAGGTGGGGGAGATCGTGGGCCGGGGCGACAATGTCATGAGCGGCTACTGGAACCGGCCCGGGGAAACCGCAAGCGTGCTGCGCGACGGCTGGCTGCATACGGGCGATGTCGGCTTCATGGACGAGGAGGGCTTCGTCTACATCACCGACCGCAAGAAGGACATGATCATCACCGGGGCCGAGAACGTCTACTCGCTCGAGGTCGAGAACGTCGTGTCGCGACACCCCTCGGTCGATGAGTGCGCGGTCATCGGCGTGCCCGACGAGTACTGGGGCGAACGCGTGCACGCCATCGTGGTGCCCAAGGCCGGTGCCCGGCTGGATTTTTCGGAGCTGGATGCGTTCTGCCGCCGGGAGATCGCCGCCTACAAGTGCCCGAAGAGCCTCGAGCTGCGCAGCGAGCGCCTGCCGCGCAGCGCGGCCGGCAAGGTACTCAAGCGCGAGCTGCGGACACGCTACTGGCAGGGCCGCGAGCGGGCAGTCTAGCGAGCGGGTCGGAAGCCGGGGGAGGCGGCTCCATGGGCGACTAGCGGCGGGCTGCTGTCCGCTGCCTCGTGGCGGGTTGCTGCGGATCGCTGCGGCGGGCCGATTTCCTGGCCGGCTTCCTGGCTGCCTGCGCAGCGGGGCGTTGCCCCTCGTCCACCGGGCAAACGATGGGCGGACCCCAATCACGCGTGAAGGCGGCACGCAGGCCATCCACGTAGCGCTGGCCGATCCTCTGTGCCAGCTGGTCCATCAGGTACTGGATGGTGGCCTGCGCATCGCGACGCATGGCCTGCCCCATGGCCGTCAGCACGATGATCTTGCTGCGCTTGTCCTGCGGGTCGTCCAGCAGATCGAAGATGCCCTTCTTGACCACCTGCTTGATGGTCACGTGGACCGCCTGGCGCGACAACCCCATGCTGCGCGCAATCGCCGAGGGCCGATTGACCCCCAGGATCACGTGAATCATGACGCTGGACTGCGGCTGGGTGAGCTGTGGCCAGCCGCGTGCGCGCAGGCTCTGCTGCAGGCTTTCGTCGAACCACTCGAAACCCTGCAACAGCGGGACGATGAGGTAGTTCGAGCTGTCGACGGGCACCCTGACACGCTCTCTGGACCGGGTGTTCCGCACCAATGAACTGCTCCCCACCAATTCCACCTGCCGCCGGAGAAAGCCGGTGATTATAGCCCGGCTGCACCGAGCGGCCTGCAGGTCGCCGGTGCGGCGGGAAATCCGCCGACCCGGCAAACGTGCCCGTTCCTCAGCCGCCGGCCGCCTCGCCGTGGTATGCACCGCCGCCGGCGGCCATGCGCCGCAGCCCGCCGGTGGGCGCGAAGCGCGGCCCATAGGCTTTCGCCATGCGCTCGCATTCGGCGACGAAGGTGGCCGCGCCGACGGTATCGACCAGCGACAGCGTGCCACCCGTCCACGCCGGGAAACCCCAGCCGAGGATGGAGCCGATGTCGGCATCCGCCGGGGCGGTGATCACGCCTTCCTCGTGGCAGCGCGCCGTCTCCAGCGCCTGGATGTAGAGCAGGCGGCGCTTGACCTCCTCCACATCGGGCTGCTCCGCGGCCAGCGGGTAAACACCGGCCAGGCCCGGCCACAGCTGCTTCTTGCGGCCCTCCGGATAGTCGTAGAAGCCCTTGCCGTGGCGCCTGCCCGGGCGCTGCTGGCGCTCCACCATCTCGTGCACCACGTCGATGGCCGATGGCGCGTCGTAGGCCTGGCCCAGGTCGATGCGCGACTGCCGGTCCACCTTGTGGATCAGCTCGATGCTCACCTCGTCGCTGACCGCCAGCGGACCCACCGCCATGCCGGCCTGCACCGCCGCGTTCTCGATCAGTGCCGGATGCACGCCATCCTTGAGCAGCGCCATGCCCTCGTTGGTGTAGGTGGCAAACACGCGGCTGGTATAGAAGCTGCGGCTGTCATGCACCACGATCGGCGTCTTGCGGATCTGCCTGACGAAATCGAGTGCGCGTGCCAGCGCCTCCTCCGAGGTCTCCTTGCCGAGGATCACCTCCACCAGCGGCATGCGATCCACCGGCGAGAAGAAGTGCAGGCCGATGAAGGCCGCCGGCCACTGCGCCATCTGCGCCAGGCCGGAGATGGGCAGGGTGGAGGTGTTCGAGGCGAAGATGGCCGTCGACGGGATGACCTTGTCGGCCTGCCCGATCACCCCGCGCTTGATGTCGCGGTCCTCGAACACCGCCTCGATGACCAGCTCGCAACCGGCGAGATCGGCGTACTCGGTGGTGGGCTGGATGTTGTCGAGCAGCGTCTGTGCCTTGGCCTCGGTCATGCGCGTTTTTTCCACCGCGCGCTTGACCAGCTTCTCCGAGTAGGCCTTGCCGCGCTCCGCCTCCTCGCGCGTGCGGTCGAGGAGCACGGTGTGGATGCCGGCGGCGGCGCTGCAATAGGCGATGCCCGCGCCCATCATGCCGGCACCGAGGATGCCCAGGCGGCTGACCTTGCTCTCGGCGATGCCCTGCGGACGCCGCGCCAGCTTGTCCGCCGCCTGCTTGTTCACGAACAGCGTGCGCGTCATGTTGCGCGCCACCGGCCCGGCCAGCAGCGTGGTGAAGTAACGCGACTCGATGCGCAGCCCGGCATCGATCGGCACGGTGGTGCCCTCGTAGACCGCCGACAGGATCGCCATCGGTGCGGGATAGTTGTCACCGGCCGCCTTGCCGGTGAGCGCAATGGCCGCGGTGAACAGCTGCATGGTGCCGGCATTGTCGAAGCCGGCACCGCCGGGCACCTTGAAGCCGCGCTTGTCCCAGGGCTGCACCGGCTCGGGGGAGGACTTCAGCCAGCGGCTGGCCGCGGCGGCCAGTTCCGCCTCGTCGACCACCTCGTCGATGATGCCCAGCGCATGCGCCTCGTCCACCGACAGATGCGTGCCGCGGGTGAGCAGCTCGAGCGCACGCTGCAGGCCGATCATGCGCGGCAGGCGCTGCGTGCCGCCCGCGCCGGGCAACAGGCCCACCGTCACCTCGGGCAGGCCGATGCGCGCCTTCGGCGAGCGTGCGGCGATGCGCCGGTGGCAGGCAAGCGCGATCTCCAGCCCGCCACCCAGCGCCGTGCCCCTGATGGCGGCCACCACCGGCTTGCCGCAGCTCTCCAGGCGGCGCAGCACGCTGGTCAGCGTCGTGTTGGAAGCGTAGAGATCTGCCACCGGCAGCTTGCGGCTCATATCGCGCAGCAGCCACTTCAGGTCCGCCCCGGCGACGAAATCGGGCTTGCCTGAGGCGATGATGACGCCCTTGATGCGCTCATCCGTCGCCACCGTCCCGACCAGCTGCTGCAGGCAGGAGATGAAGGTCTGGTCGATGACGTTCATCGACTTGCCGGCCACGTCGATGGTGAGCGTGGCGATGCCCGCGGTGTCGATCTCCAGGCGGATGGGGTCGGTCTTGGCTGTTGGCTTGTTCATGGTCAGACACGCTCGATGATGGTGGCGGTTCCCATGCCGGCCCCTACGCAGAGGGTCACCAGCGCCGTATGCAGGTCGCGCCTCTCGAGCTCGTCGAGCGCGGTGCCGAGGATCATGGCCCCGGTCGCCCCCAGCGGGTGGCCGAGGGCGATGGCGCCGCCGTTGACGTTGACCCTGGCAGGATCGACGTCCAGCGCCTGCATGAAGCGGATGACGACGGCGGCAAAGGCCTCGTTGACCTCGAACAGATCGATGTCGCCCACCTTCATCCCGCAGCGCTTGAGCACCTTCTCGGCCGAGGGGGCAGGGCCGGTGAGCATGATCGTCGGCTCGGTGCCGGTGGAGGCGAAACCGCGGATGCGTGCGCGCGGGCGCAGGCCCAGCGCCTTGCCCATCTCCGCCGTGCCGACCAGCATGGCGACCGCGCCATCGACGATGCCGCTGGAATTGCCGGCATGGTGGACATGCTCGATGCGCTCGAGCTGCGGATAGCGCTGCAGGGCGATGCTGTCGAAGCCGAGCTCTTCCCCCATGCGCTCGAAGGAGGGCTTCAGCGCGGCGAGGTCCTCGAAGCTCGTCGCGGGACGCATATGCTCATCGTGGTCGAGCACCTTGAGCCCGAGCTGGTCGACCACCGGCACGATCGAGCGCCGGAAATGGCCCTGCTCCCAGGCGTGGGCCGCACGACGCTGGCTTTCCAGCGCATAACGGTCCACCGCCTCCCGCGAGATGCCGTAAAGCGTGGCCAGCAGGTCGGCGCTGATGCCCTGCGGCACATAGCGCGTGCGGTGCGCGACCGCGGGATCCGCCGCCCAGGCACCGCCATCCGAGCCCATGGCCACGCGCGACAGCGCCTCCACGCCACCGGCGATGCACAGGTCGGACTGGCCGGACATCACCTGCGCCGCTGCCGTGTTGACCGCCTCCAGCCCCGAGGCACAGAAACGGTTGAGCTGCTTGCCGGGCACGCTGATGGCATAGCCGGCATTGAGCGCGGCGACGCGGGCGATGTCCGCGCCCTGCTCGCCGATGGGGGTGACACAGCCGAGGACGACATCATCGAGCCGGCTGGTATCCAGCGCATTGCGGTCGCGGATGGCCCGCAGGGCCTGGGTGGCCAGCTCGATGGAGGGAATCTCGTGCAGGCTGCCATTCGGCTTGCCACGACCACGCGGCGTGCGCACATGGTCGAAAATGAACGCCTCGGTCATGCTGATGGCCTCCGTTCCCGTGCCGGCGGGACAGCCGGGGGATCGCCGTTGGTAGTCAATTCCATTGACATGCTAAACGAGCGGACTTGCCAGCGTCCAGCACCGCCACCCGCCACGGAAAGGCCGGCGCAGGGCTGGCGGGCTGCCGTTGAGCCCGTCAGCCCGATTACCCTAGAATGGCCTCGAACACCGCCTCGTCGCGCATCCCGCGCACGCCCATCCCCCCTCCCGACCCCTGGAGAACAGCCACCATGCCTCCACGGGCAACAGACGGCATCAGCCACCCCTTCACGACGCTCCCCGGTCCCGCGCAGACCGTGGCCGTGGCACCCGGCGTGTTCTGGCTGCGCATGCCGCTGCCCTTCGCCCTCAACCACATCAACCTCTGGCTGCTCGAGGACGACGGGGGCTGGTGCATCGTCGACACCGGCCTGAACCATGCGCCGGTCCGCGAGCTGTGGACCGCCCTGCAAGGCGGTTTCATGCGCGGCCTGCCCATCGGGCGCATCATCGTCACGCACTATCATCCGGACCACCTCGGCCTTGCCGCCTGGCTGGCCGCGCAGGCCGGTTGCAGGATCTCGATGACGGCGGGAGAGCAGCAGGTCGCCGCACGCATCTTCAGCGAGGGCAACCAGCTGCGCGTCGATTTCTTCCGTCGCCACGGGCTCGGCGAGGAGCTGTTCGCGGACATCGCCACCTGGGGCATGTCCTACCGGCGCAACGTCTCCGGCGTGCCGGCCGACTTCATCCGCCTGCAGCACGGGGACCAGCTGCGGATCGGCGGCAACGATTGGCGGATCATCATCGGCCGCGGCCACTCGCCGGAGCACGCCGCCCTGTACTGTCCCGCGCTGGGCGTGCTGCTGTCGGGCGACCAGATCCTGCCCACCATCACCCCGCACATCGGCGTCTGGCACTTCGAGCCCGAGGCCGATCCCGTCAGCCGCTTCCTCGACTCGCTGGAACGCTTCAGGGAACTGCCGGCGCAAACCCTGGTGCTGCCGGCCCACGGCAAGCCCTTCACCGGCCTGCACCCGCGCCTCGCTTTCCTGGCCAGCCATCATGCCGAGCGGCTGGCAGAGGTCCTGCAGGCCTGCGCGGAGCCGCGCAGCAGCGCCGACATCATGAAGGTGCTGTTCAGCCGCCGCCTGGACTCGCAGCAGCTCCCCTTCGCCATGGGCGAGGCACTCGCCCACCTGAACTGCCTGCACCAGCGCGGCGAGCTGGTACGCACCGTGGACGAGGCCGGCTGCTTCCGCTTCCAACGCTGCTGATCCGACCTGCCGGCACCGCTGCGACGCCACCCCCGGCGGCACGCCACGGCGGCAGACGTCAATCACATTGACTTCATGGGGAGCATCGCGGAAAGTCGACGCTACCCCGGCAGCAAGGCGAGCGGACCCACATTGGCCAGCACCTACTCACTTTCGCAGACCCTGCGACGGGCAGCCACCATCAAGCCGCGGGGCATCGCCAGCCGCTGCGAGGGCCGCCGGACCAGCTGGACGGACACGCTCGAGCGCGTGCGGAAAATGGCGACGGTGCTGCGCGATGCAGGCCTGGCACCCGGGGACAGGGTGGCCATCATCGCCGCCAACAGCGACACCTTCTTCCAGCTGCTGTTCGCGGTGCCCTGGGCGGGCGGCGTGCTGGTCCCGCTCAACAGCCGGCTCAGCACCGAGGAGCTCGGCCAGTGCCTCGATGACTCGGGGGCAGGCTTCCTGATCGTCGACGACAGCTTCCTCGCCACGGCCGCCCCGCTGCAGGCGCAGCGCGCCGGGAGCATGCGCTTCATCTACGCCGGCAACGGCGGCTGCCCGGATGGCTACCAGCCGCTGCAGGCACGGCTGGCCGGGGCCGCCCCGGCCGATGACGCCGGCCGGGGCGGCAGCGATCCGGCAGCGCTCTATTACACCGGCGGCACCACCGGGCGCGCCAAGGGCGTCATCCTCACCCACGAGGGCATCGTCATCAGTACGCTGCAGTGGGCCTACGAGATCGGCGTCGGCCGCGATGACCTGCTGCTGGTCGTGGCGCCCATGTTCCACCTGGTCGGCGGCCTCAATGCCATCGCAGCCAGCGTGCTTGCCGCCGGGGCCTGCATGATGCCGCGCTTCGATGTCGACCTGATGCTGCAGATCATCGGCAGCGAGAGGGTGACC
>JACFNV010000013.1:16054-34832 GCA_019454675.1 Gammaproteobacteria bacterium
AAGCTTGCGGTGGTGCCGACGATGATCTCCGCCATCGTCTCGCACCCGCGCATCGCGGAGTTCGACCTCTCCAGCCTGCAGCGCATCTCCTACGGCGGCTCGCCGATCTCCGAAACGCTCCTGCAGCGCACGCTGGAGCTGATGCCGCAGGTCAGGCTCTACCAGGTCTACGGGCAGACCGAGGGTGGGCCGAGCATCGCGGTGCTGAAACCCGAATACCACCTGCCGGGAGCCCATGGGGAGGGGCGGCTGCGTTCGGCGGGACAGGCCATGGTCGGCACCGAGATCACCATCCTCGACCCGGATGACGGGCCGCTGCCCGCCGGACAGGTCGGCGAGATCTGCGTGCGCGGGCTCACCGTCTCGCCGGGTTACTGGAACCAGCCCGAGGAAACCGCGCGCGCGCAGCGTCACGGCTGGCTGCATACCGGGGACGCCGGCTATCTCGACGAGGAGGGCTTCCTGTACATCGTCGACCGCGTCAAGGACATGATCATCACCGGCGGCGAAAACGTGTACTCGCAGGAAGTCGAGAACGTGCTCAGTGCCCATCCGGCGGTGGCCGAGTGTGCCGTCTTCGGGGTGCCCGACGAGCGCTGGGGCGAGCGCGTGCATGCGGTGGTCCGCCTGCGCGAAGGCTGCAGCGCCAGCGCCGAGGAGCTGCTGGCCCACTGCCGGCAACACCTGGCCGGCTACAAGTGCGTGCGCAGCGTGGACTTCCGCACCGAGCCCTTTCCACTGAGCGGCGCCAACAAGATACTCAAGCGCGAGCTGCGCGCGCCGTTCTGGGAAGCAGGCAGACGCCAGCTGTAGGCGGGGGCACCGGCTCAGCCGCTGAACACCGAGGCCTCGACGCCATCCTCCAGCGCATCCTGGTACTCGACGCTGGCACGCATATCATCACCCAGGTCGCCCACGCTGACGACCACCTTGCCCATTACCTCGCGGCGCTGCAGGCAGGCCAGCGCAGCCGGCGCCTCCCCGAGCGGGAAGATGCGGTGGATGGGCGGCCTGAGCCTGCCGGCTGCGATCAGCTCGCGCAGGGCCCGTGCATTGGCTGCAGCCAGGACGGGCTGTTCCTTGCGGAAGCGTCCGTAATACACGCCGACCAGCGCATAGCCCTTGAGCAGCGCAAGGTTGGCCGGCAGGCACCCGATGCTGCCGCTGGCAAAGCCCACCACCAGCAGGCGTCCGTTCCAGTTCAGGCAGCGGGCGGCCTGGTCGAAGAGCTCGCCGCCGACCGGATCGAAGACGACATCCACGCCACCGCCGGTGGCCGCGCGCAGCGCCTCGCGCAGCGCCACCTTGCGGTAATTGATAGCGGCATCGGCGCCCCGGGCCGCGAGGAAGGCAAGCTTGTCATCGCTGCCGGCAGCCGCCAGCACGCGTGCTCCCAGCGCCTTGCCGATCTGGACGGCGGCGATGCCGGTGCCGCCTGCCGCACCAAGCACCAGCAGGGTCTCGCCCGGCTGCAGCTGCGCCCGTTGCACCAGGGCGTGGTAGGCGGTGCCATAGACACCCGGAAAGGCTGCCGCCTCCTCGGCGCTCAGGCCGGCGGGCAGGGGCTCGACATCCCCTGCAGGGGCCACCACATATTCGGCCAACCCGCCCAGCATGGTGGCGGCCATCACCGCCTGCCCCACCCGCAGGGCTGTCACCCCGGCACCCAGCTGGTCGATGAGGCCGGAGACCTCGCCACCCGGGATGAAGGGCAAGGGCGGCCTGTCCTGGTACCGGCCCGCCACCAGCAGCAGGTCGGGAAAATTGATGCCGCAGGCAGCAACCCGTATCCGCACCTGGCCCGGCCCGGCCTGCGGCATCGCCGTGGCGCCCGGCTCCAGGGCTTCGGGTCCGCCGTGGCGACGGCAGAGGACTGCACGCATCGTTGCCGTCATGAAACTGCTCCTGCACTCCGGGCCTGGTTTGCGGGCATCCCGGCGGCATGGGCAGGGTTGTGCCGCTCACCCATCCCCCGACCATGCCGGCAGCGAGGGGCGTTGCCGAACCTGCCCCGACCATGCCGCATGCCGGGGCACGGCCCATCGTATGGCCCCGGAACACGATACAGTCAAGCTTTGTTGACAATATCAAATCCCTCCAGTAGCGTGACGATCGACTGACTTTTGTCACCAGCGGCCATGGGGGGCTCGGTGACATCCAGGGATTTCAGTATCAGGAATCAAGGGGGATTCCATGCCGCAACTCAAGACTTCCATCGCCGTCGCCTCGGGTCTGGCGATAGCCGCCGCACTGGGCCAGCCGGCCCTGGCCCAGCAGGCCGGCAGCAATGTCACGATGGCGGAGATCGTCGTCACCGCACAGAAGCGCGAGGAGCGCCTCATCGACGTGCCGGTATCGGTGGCCGTCGTCGGCGGCGACATCATCAGCGACTACAAGATCACGGCACTCGACGAGCTCGATCGCCTGGTGCCCAGCCTCTACATCAACTCCACCCCCGGCAACAACGCGGTGTTCATCCGCGGCATCGGCTCCACCGCCGGCAACCTTGCCGTCGAGCAGTCGGTGGCTCTGTTCGTCGATGGCGTCTACGCCGGTCGCGCGCGGCAGTTCATGGCACCGTTCCTCGACGTCGAGCGGGTGGAAGTCCTGCGCGGGCCGCAGGGAGCCACCTTCGGCATCAACACCAGCGCCGGCGCGGTGAGCGTGGTCACCGCCAGGCCCACCAAGGAGTTCACCGGCAACGCCAAGGCCAGCTACGAGTTCGAGTACGACTCATGGGAGGTCGGCGGCGTGGTGTCCGGGCCCCTGGCCGACAGGCTCCAGGGCCGGCTGGCGGTGAACTACCAGGACATCGGCGGCTACCTCAAGAACACGATCACCGGCAGGGACGATCCCTCGTCGGAGAACTTCCTCGTCCGTGGCTCGCTGGCCTGGCAGCCAACCGACAACATATCGGCCCTGTTCAAGATCGAGCACGCAGACTTCGACACCGAGGGCAGCAACTTCCAGCGCGTGCTGAGCAGCAGGGGATACACCATCGACAAGCACCGCGAGGAAGGCGAGGCCTGGCACAAGGACAAGGATGACAGCAAGGCCACCAATGCCCAGCTGACCATCGACTTCGACCTTGGTGTCGGTACCATGACCTCGATCACCGGGTATTCGCAGTTCGAGTACAGCAAGTGGATCAACCCCTCCGCGGTGCCGGAGGGCGCCTACCTGACCAACTTCAAGGAGCACTTCCAGCAGTTCTCGCAGGAGCTGCGCTTCGCATCCGAGGTGGGCGGCAGGTTCGAGTACCTGGTCGGCGGCTACTTCCATTACAACGAGATCGATCCGCTGCAGGCAGATGCCTGGATCCGTCCCGTCACGTTTGCGCCGCAGGGATTCGGCACCTCGGCCTTCACCCAGGACAGCCAGGTCTTCTCGCTGTTCGGCAGCCTGACCTGGAACATCAACGAGCAGTGGAGCCTGAGCGCCGACCTGCGCTACACCGATGACGACAAGCGCGGCACCCAGGTTCGCTCGGCCTCCGCCACCGCCCCGGGCGCCTGGACCGACCTGACGCTCTCCGGCCGGCGCAGCGACTCCACGCTCGACCCGCGCCTGAAGCTGAAGTGGCAGCCCAGCGAGGACCTCATGGTCTACGCCTCCTACACCGAGGGCTCGAAGAGCGGCGGCTGGCAGGGCAACGACCGCTCGACGACGGCGGCCACCTGGGAGATCGAGGGCGAGTCCTCCGAGAACTTCGAGCTGGGCATGAAGCTGCGGCTGCTCGAGGGCCGCGCCTTCATCGCCGCCACCGCCTTCCACACCGAATTCGAGGACCTGCAGGTCTCGCAGTGGGCGGGCACCTCCTTCCTGACCAAGAATGCAGCCAAGGCGACTTCCAAGGGCCTCGAGGTGGATGGCTCCTGGCGCATCGCCGAGCAGTGGAGCCTGCAGGGCGGCATCGCCTACCTCGACGCCGATTACGACAGCTTCCCGGATGGCCAGTGCGCCTGGGGCAACGCGCCCAGCTGCACCCAGGACCTCACCGGTGCCCGGCTCGGCTGGTCACCCGAGTGGAGCGGCAACCTCGCCGTCATGTTCGAGCAGGTCCTCAACGACCGGCTCATGCTGCGCGCCACGCTCTCGGCGCAGTACCGCGACGACACCTGGCTCGAAATGACCGGCGACCGCAACGTCAAGGACAGCATGCAGAAGTCGACCACCTGGCTCGATGGCCGCGTCGCCCTGGGCATCGATGATGACCGCTGGGTGGTGGCGCTGTACGGCAGAAACCTGACCAACGAGAAGACCAAGTCGCATGTCTTCCAGTTTCCGTTCCCGGCCAACGTCATCACCGATCCGATGTCCTACGTCATCGGCACCGACCGCTTCCGCGAGATCGGCGTCGAGCTGAGCTACAACTTCTGAGACCCTTGGCTGGCGGCCGGGGGCGGTGTTCCCGCCCCCGGCCTCGCGGCTCCGGCCGCACCCTCCCCGCACCGGGTCCGCGCGCCCGGCAACACCCACCACGCCGGGGTGCACCGCCGGCACCACGGGCGGCAGACCTGCAAACGGCTTTCGCCGGGAGGCAAGCATGATCGGACGATTGCTCGGGGTGGCGGGCCTGCTGCTCGCCGGGCCATTCCTTGGCGGAGCCCCGCAAGCCGCCCCACAGGCCGCAGATGCCGTCACCACGCCAGCCACCATCCAGGACCGGCTGGTGATGCTGGGTACCGGCGGTGGTCCCATCCCGCGGGTCGGTCGCTCGCAACCGGCGCACCTGCTGCAGCTTGGTACCAGCGCCTACCTGATCGACACGGGTGCAGGGGTCGAGCGCCAGCTGGTGCAGGCCGGGGTGGAGCCGAAGGCCATCGATGCCGTGTTCTTCACCCACCTGCACCACGACCACAGCGCCGGGCTGATGGGCTTCATCGCACTCGACTGGACCAACCGCCGGATGGAACCGGTGGTCTTCCACGGGCCACCGGGGACACGGCAGCTGGTGGCCGACACCATCCGCGCGCTGCGCACCGGTGAAACGCTCTATCGCCTGCAGATTCCCGGCCTGCCGCCGATCGCCTCGGTGTTCTCGGGCGAGGATCTCGCGGTGACGGGCGAGCGCGAGGTCTACCGCGACGGGCTGGTGCGGGTGCGCGCGGTGGAGAACTCGCACTACTCGACCATGAAGCTGCCGATGACCGACCACGGCCTCGACCGCTCCTACAGCTACCGCTTCGAGCTGCCCGGCCGCTCCATCGTGTTCACCGGGGACACCGGTCCCAGCCCTGCGGTCGAAGCGCTGGCCAAGGGAGCAGACCTGCTGGTCAGCGAGCTGATCGACCTCGATTCACTGATGGTCTCGCTGCGCGAGCGCCAGGCTGCCACCGGGATCGACCAGCAGCCGCTGATCGACCACATGACCAGGGAACACCTGACACCGGAAAACGTCGGCAAGCTGGCAGCCGCCGCGGGCGTCGGGCGGGTGGTGCTCACCCATATCGGCACCGCGCCCGGCACCGAGGACATCGACCGCGAGGCCATCCTCGCCGGGGTGCACAAGCACTACGCGGGGCCGGTTTCGATCGCCGAGGACCTGGAGGTCTACTGAGCGCAACCGTGCCGCCGGCACGGCTTGCCGCTCAGAGGTTGCTTTTGCGCCAGCGGGCGCCCTTGCCCTTCCTGGCGGGGCGTCGCGGCGGGCCGGATGGCGGTGCATCCACCACCACCGGCCCCCAGTCCGCATAGAGCGTCTTGCGCAGCTGCGCCACCACCTGCTTGCCGAGGCGGCGCTCGAGCTCGGCTTCCATCGCCACCAGCGTGCGCAGGGCCGTGATGTTGATGCCCTCGCCATCGAGGCTCACCCGCACGATCTTGGCACGGCCATCGGCCGGGTCCGGTACCAGGCTGATGAGCCCGTCGTGCTCCATCTCGGCCAGCGTGCGCTGCACCGCCTGCCTGCTCACGCCGATGGCACGCGCCAGGTCAGAAGGACGCGTGATGCCATCGGTGAGGTTGATCATGATCATCGACTGGCTGCGCGACAGCAGCGGCCAGCCGCCGGCGGCAAGGCTCTTGTGGAGACCTTCGTCGAACCAGTAGAAGCCGTGCAGCAGCCCGCGCATCAGGAACTTGTCGGATACCGGCATGCGGGAATGCCCTCCTCGGCTGCGCGACGGATGCTCAGGACAGGTGGTTTGCCTCCAGCCAGCGCGCGATGACGCGGGTTGCTTCCTCGACCTGGCGGGGCTGGCCGATATAGTAATGGCTGGCGCCCCTGATTACCGCAAGTTCCTTGCGCCCGTGCGACACTGCATCGAACAGCCGCTGCGCATGGCTCGGCGTGCAGGCATCGTCCGCCGAGTTGGAGACCACCAGCACCGGCGCCTGGATGCGGGCGGTGCAGGCTTCGCCATCGGCATGGGATGTCTCGAGGCTCCACTGCGACAGCCAGCTGCGCAGGGTGGAGAAGCGCGCGAGGCCCACGGGACCGTCGTTGACCACCTGCGGGTCGCCGAGGTAGCACCAGCGCGGCCGGCGGTCGTTGGGATCGATGGCCGGATCGAGGAAGCGGGGATCGGCCATGGTGCCCCGCACCACGAAGGGGTATTCGTCATCGGGGCGGCCGCGCGTGCGCAATTCCCCCAGCCTGGTCTTGACCCAGGCCGTGATGCGCTGGTTGCGGGCGATCTGCGCGACACGATAGCGCGCGATGAAGGCCTGGTCGTACGGTGGCTGGTTCGGGTTGGCTGGATTGTAGAGATCGAGCTCCGGATCGCGCTCGTCGGGTCGCGACTCGTCGGTGATCGAGGCATCCATCCACTCGGTCAGGGTGCGTGCGCGGCTGACGTGGGCCGCGAGGAACATCAGGCCATCGGCGGGGACGAGCCCCGCGCTGGTCAGGTCGGGTGGATCGCCTGCCGGCGTGCACCTGACCGTGGGTGACTCGGCCTCGGCCTGGTAGAAGGCCGAAAGCGAGCCGCCGCCGCTCCAGCCGGCAAGCACCACCTTGTCGTAGCCCCAGCGCTCGCGCGCATCGCGCACGCAGGCGCCGAGATCGATGGCCACCTTCTCCATGATGAGCGCGTAGTCCACGCCCGGGTAGCGGCTGTTGCAGTAGATGACGTGGAAGCCCGCCTTGGCCAGCGCGACCGGCATGGGCAGGTACTCGCCGCCACCGATCGGGTGCATGAAGATGATGACCGTCTTCGACGGGCGCCCCCTGGGACGCAGCAGGTGGGCCTTGAGGGTGACGCGGCCCACCTCGCCGCCATAGGTATCCTTGAAGGCCGCCTTCTCCTCGAAGACGAGGATGTAGGGGACGCGCTCATAGCCGCTGGGGGCTTCGCTCTGGCTTGCCACGTGCATCTGCTCCGGAAGTGATGAACCCTGCTTGCCGCCAGCAGGATCGCGGGACCGGCGGTGGCAGGATCCGCCGGCCCCGCTGCAGCCCCGGTCCGGGCCACGCCCGCCTCCCCGGGGGGTCGGGAGGACGGTGCCAGACTCAGGCCTGTTTCTGTCGTCTCGAGGGCTGCGAGGCGCGGCGCGCCAGTGCCTCCGTGCCGAACTTGGCCTCCTTGGTGGCGCGTGTCCGCTTGTCCCACTTGCGGATGTTGTCCATGGCCGCCTTGCGCTCATCGGCCATCAGCCTGTCGTGCTCGGGGGCACGGATCATGATCTCGGTCTGCAGCCCGTTCGGGTCGTACATGTAGACCGACCTGACGATGCCGTGGTCGATGGGCCCATGGCAGTTGACGCCCGCCGCCTGGATGCGCTTCTGCCAGGCCAGCAGATCTTCCTCGGTGTCGACCAGGAAGGCGATGTGGCGATCGAAGCCGCCGATGCGCTCGAACTGCTCGGCGGTGGCGCCATCGGGCTCGTCGAAGAAGGCGATCGTGTTGCCGTCACCCAGGCCGAAGAAGAGGTGCAGGTAGGGGATCTCCTCGCTCCTCCCGGCAGCCTGCTCGTTGATGACCGCCGCCACCAGCGGCATGCCGAGGACATCCTCGTAGAACCAGCGGGTCTGTTCCGCATCACGGCAGCGATAGGCGGCGTGATGGATGCTCTTGATGGGGGCCAGCTTGCCTGGCTGTGCTGCAGTGCTCATCCGTGTCTACTCCTCAGGTTGTGCGCCGGCGGCCGGGTCCGCGGGTGCCGCGACGATGCCAAGGATTCCACAGCCGGCATTTATTGTCAATGTTATTGACGTTTATGACCGGCTGCATCTGCAGACCACATCTCCTCCGGCGCGCCAAAGTCGACCCCGGGGCCACCATCGCGGTAACGCCTGAGATAGCGGCGCGCCACCGACTGGATGTGCACCTCGTCCGGCCCGTCATAGATCCTTGCCTCGCGGGCATGCCGGTACATGCGGCCGAGCGGCGTGTCGTCGGTGAGGCCGAGGGCACCGTGGACCTGGATGGCACGATCGATGACGTTGTGCAACATGCGCGCGCCCACCACCTTGATGAGGCCGATCATCTCGCGCGCCTCGCCACCCGCATCGAGCTGGCGTGCCGCCTCCAGCGTCAGCATGCGGCTGGCCTGGATCTCCGCGGCGCTCTCGAACACATGCGACTGCATCAGCTGCTTGCCCGCCAGCGGTTCGCCGAAGGCCACCCGCTCGTTCAGGCGCCTGCACATCAGGTCGAAGGCGCGCTGGGCCTGCCCGAGCCAGCGCATGCAGTGGAAGATGCGCCCGGGCCCCAGCCGCTGCTGGGCGATGCTGAAGCCCTTGCCGCGCGGCCCCAGCAGGTGGTCTTCGGGCACGCGGACGTTGTCGTAGTCCACCTCCCAGTGTCCTCCGGCGATGCCGAGCAGCGGCGTCTCGCGCACGATGCGGTAGCCACGCGTGTTGGTGGGCACGACGATCATGCTGAAGCGCTCGTGCTTCGGTGCGTCGTCGCCCTCGGTGCGGCACATGACCGTGGTGTACTCGGCATCCCCGGCGCCGGTGGTGAACCACTTGCGCCCGTTGATGACCCAGTGGCCATCCTCCAGCCGCGCCGTGGTGCGCAGCTGGGTGGGATCGGAACTCGCGACATCCGGCTCGGTCATGGCGAAGCTCGGGATGATCTCGCCGGCCACCAGCGGCGCCAGGTAGCGTTCCCGCCACGCGGGCGCCGCATGGCGATGGAGCATCAGCGAGTCCTGCAGCGAGAGCGTGCCGAGCGCCTGCATGGCGTAGAAGGAGCGGCCGATGACCTCGTTGACGTGCACGTAGTCCATGAACGGCATGCCCTGGCCGCCGATCTCGCGCGGATGGCCGAGCGCCCACAGCCCTGCGGCCTTGGCCTCCTCGATCAGCCGCGCCATGTGCAGGTTGCGCTCGGTGCGACCGCCATGGTCCATCTCGTTCTCGACGGGATAGACGCGCTCCTCGACGAAGCGCAGTACCCGGCGGCGCAGTTCCTTCCAGTCAGGCGTGCTCATGGTCTTGCATCCGGTGGGCCGGCCGGCGGCTCCTGTGCCCCATGGCGGGCACAGGCACCCACGACACCGGCATCGATGAGTTCCTCGATCTCGGCAGCGCTGAAGCGCGCATCGCGCAGGACCTGCCGGCCATCCTGCCCGGGCAGCGGCGCGACGGCCGGGGGCGGGGCCGGGGTGCGGCTGAAGCGGGGCGCCGGGGCCTGCTGGAGCACCCCGCCCACCTCGATGAAGGAGCCGCGCGCCAGGTGGTGCGGGTGCCGGCTGGCTTCCTCGGCGCTGAGCACCGGCGCGAAGCAGGCATCGCTGCCCTCGAGCAACGCACACCATTCATCGCGGGTGCGGCTGCGGAACACGCGGGCCAGCTCGGCCTTGAGGCCGGCCCAGTGCTCCTGCCCCAGGCTTGCAGGATCCATGCCGAAGTCGAAGCCGTGGGGCGCGAAGCGGCTGCGATCGAGGCCCGCCTTCTCGATCAGCAGCTCGTAGAACGGCGGCTCCAGCGCGCCGATCGCCACGTACCTGCCATCGCGGGTCTCGTAGCTGTCGTAATAATGGGCGGCGCCCGACAGGAAGTGCGTGCCCGGCCGGTCGTCGTACAGGCCCAGCGCACGGAAGCCGTGGAAGGTGGCCATCAGCGCATTGGCGCCGTCGATCATCGCCGCATCGATGACCTGCCCCTTGCCCGAGCGGCTGCTCTCCAGCAGCGCGCACACCAGCCCGAAGGCCAGCAGCATGCCGCCACCGCCGAAATCCCCGACGAGGTTCAGCGGCGGCACCGGGCGCTCGCCCGGCCGGCCGATGCCGGCCAGCGCCCCGGAGAGCGCGATGTAGTTGATGTCGTGGCCGGCCGCCTTTGCCAGCGGCCCGTCCTGGCCCCAGCCGGTCATCCGGCCGTAGACGAGGCGCGGGTTGCGCGCCAGGCAGGCATCCGGCCCGAAGCCCAGCCGCTCGGCCACCCCCGGGCGATAGCCCTCGTACAGCGCATCGGCCGTTTCCACCAGGCGCAGCAGCACCTCCACGCCGCGCGCCGACTTGAGGTCGAGCACGATCGAGCGGCGGTTGCGGCAGAGCGGATCGAGCTGCTGGCGCGGATGGGTGCCGGGGCGATCGATGCGGATCACCTCCGCGCCCATGTCGCCCAGCATCATGCCGCAGAACGGCCCCGGGCCAAGGCCCGCAAGCTCGATGACGCGCAGCCCGGCAAGCGGCCCCATCGTTCAGCCCCCCTTGCCGGCGGCCTTCTTGCGCGGATCGAGACCGACCGAGCGGGCGATGATCTCGCGCATCACCTCGGAGGTGCCGGCGTAGATGCGCGAGATGCGCGCGTTGCGATAGAGATGCGAGATCGGATACTCGTCCATGTAGCCCGCGCCACCGTGCAGCTGCACGCACTCGTCCACCACGCGGCCCTCCACCTCGCTGGCGAAGAGCTTGGCGCGCGCGGCGATGTCGCCGCCGAGCCGGCCGTCGTTGAGCAGCCTGACGCAGTGGTCGACGAACACCTGGGTGACATCGATCTGCGTGCGCATGTCGGCCATCTTGAAGCGGTTGACCTGGAAGTCGGCCACCGTCTGGCCGAACATCCTGCGATCGCGGATGTAGTCCATGGTGATGTCGAAGGCCACCTGCGCATTGGCCACGTAGGTGCAGGCGCCGATCAGGCGCTCCTCGGCGAGGAACTGCATGAGGTAGTAGAAGCCGCGCGCCGGATCGCCGAGCACGTTGGCCCTGGGCACCTTCACGTTGTCGAAGAAAAGCTCGGCGGTGTCCTGCGAGTCGAGCCCCATCTTCTTCAGCTTGCGCCCGCGCGAGAAGCCCTCCATGCCGCGCTCGACGAGGAACAGGCCGATCTGCCGCGGCACCTCGGGATTGGTGCGCGCCGCCACCACGAAGAGGTCGCCGATGATGCCGTTGGAGATGAAGGTCTTCTGGCCATTGAGCAGGAAGTGGTCGCCGCGGTCCTCGGCACGGCAGCGCATGCCGGCCAGGTCGCTGCCCGCACCGGCCTCGGTCATGGCAACGCCAAGGATGGTCTCGCCGCTGATGCAGCCCGGCAGGAAGCGCTGCTTCTGCTCCTCGCTGCCGAGCTCGGTGATGTAGGGCGTCACCAGCCGGTTGTGCAGGTGGATGAAGAAGCCCGGATCGCCGTGGCGCTGGTTCTCCTCCATGATGATCTGCTCGTAGCGGAAGTCGGCCACGCCGCTGCCGCCATAGGCCGGGTCGACGAACATGCACAGCAGCCCCTGTTCCCCGGCCAGCCGGTAGATGTCACGGTCGACCTGGCCCTGCGCACGCCAGCTCTCCGCATGGGGGGCAACCTCCTTCTGGAAGAAGCGCCGCACGGAGTCGCGGAACATCTCGTGATCGTCATCGAAGTGGCCTGCTCTCATCGGATCCTCCCTGGCTTCACCCGGGCGATGCCCCGGACCCGGCGGGCCGCTTGTGGCGGAACTCCTCCAGGCATCGGCGAAAGTACTCGCTCGCCCCGCAACGCGCCTGCAGCAGCGCCTCCTCGCGGAACACCTCGTCGAAGCCCGCCTCGGCCGCGAGCCGCATGAGCTTCTTGGTGCCTGCCACCGCGAGCACGGGCAGCCCGGCCAGCTGCGTCGCCCACTGCCGCGCTTCGGCCACCACCTGCGGCTCCGGCACCACGCGATTGGCGAGGCCGAGCTCGAGCGCGCGCGAGGCAGGGATGCGGCCTGCTTCCAGCGCCAGCTCGAAGGCACGCCGGTAACCGAGCTGGCGCACCAGCAGCCAGCTGGCCCCGCCGTCGGGAACCAGGCCGATGCGGGCGAAGGCCAGCCCGAGGAAGGCATCCTCGGCCATCACCAGCAGGTCGCAGTGCAGCGCCAGCGAGAGGCCGACCCCGGAGGCCGCGCCGGTCACCGCAGCGATCACCGGCTTGTCCATGCCGGCGATGGCCGTGAAGCAGGGCAGGTATTCCTCGAGCAGCTCGAGCTCGACATCGCTGGATCCGGCCTCCTTCAGGTCGGCACCGGCACAGAAGGCGCGCCCCTGGCCGGAGAACACCACGGCACGGATGCCCGCGTCGCCGGCCAGCCTGTCGAGCGCATCGTGCAGCTCGAGGCGCAGCTCGCGGGTAAGCGCATTGAGTGCCGCCGGGCGCGCCAGCTCGAGCAGGCCGATGGCGCCTTCCCGCGCCAGCGCGATGTGTCGATATGATGGGACACCTGCCTGCCTGTCGCCGCTCACGACACTGCCTCCAGCGCAGCAGCTGATAGTCAAATTCATTGACATGCTAGCCGAGCTTTCGTCTACTAGTCCAGCATGTGGCCAGCAGCAGGACGATGCGATGACCGCCCGGAAAAACAGCGATGACGGCCTTTTCGATCTGCACGGACGCATCGCCATCGTCACCGGCGGCGGCACCGGCCTCGGGCGTGCCTTTGCCACCACGCTGGCGCGTGCCGGCGCCGACGTGGCGCTGTGCGGCAGGCGCCGCGAGCCGCTGGAGAAGACGGCACGCGAGCTGGCAACCGAGGGTTGCCGGGTGGCCTGCATCACCATGGACGTCACCGACGAGGCCAGCATTGCCGCGGGACTGGAGGCCGCCGGCAACCAGCTGGGCATGGCCGACATCCTCGTCAACAACGCGGGCATCAACCGGCCGATGTTTGCCACCCAGCTGTCCGCGGCGGACTGGGACGCGGTGGTGGACACCAACCTCAAGGGTGCCTTCCTGGTGGCCAGGGCCTTCGCGATGCAGGCCGGCCGGGCCGAGAAGGGCGGCACCATCATCAACGTCGCCTCCATCCTCGGCCTGCGCGCGCAGAAGGCGGTGCCCGCCTACATGGCCTCCAAGGCGGGGCTCATCCACCTCACCCGTTCGCTGGCCCTCGAATGGGCGCGCATCAACATCCGCGTCAACGCGCTGCTGCCCGGCTACTTCAAGACCGACATCCTCGGCGACTTCCTCGCCACCGAGGAAGGCTGGAAAGTGGTGACCAACATCCCGATGCGCCGGCCCGGCCGCCTGGAGGAGCTGCGTGGCCCGCTGCTGCTGCTGGCCAGCGATGCCGGCAGCTTCATGACCGGCTCGTTGCTGGTTGCCGATGGCGGGCACCTGCTGAGCAGCCTCTGAGCCGTGCGCCACGCCGAGCTCGTCGAGCAGCTGGCCGCTGCCTACCGGCGCCGGGGAAACGACGGCGTGCAGATCACCGGCCTGCAGCGGCTGTCGGCAGGCGCATCGGCCGAAACCTGGCGCTTCGAGCGCGCGGGTGCCACGAGCCGGGAACCGATGATCCTGCAGCTGTTCACCGGCGAGAAGCAGTTTGCCGCGGCGCTGGACAAGCGCACCCAGGGCCTGGTGCAGCAGGCCGCCCACGCCGCCGGCATCGACACCCCGCGGGTGGAACTGGTGCTCGATGCCGGTGATGGCCTGGGCGAAGGCTTCATCTCGGCCTTCGTGGCCGGCGAGACGCTCGGCCAGCGCATCGTGCGCGCACCCGAGTTCGCCGGTGCCCGCAAGGCCCTCACCGCGCAATGCGCGCAGGCCCTGGCCGACATCCATCGCATGGACACCGGGCCGCTGCCACCGCTGCCCGCCCTGGCGCCCGCGGAGATGCTGGCCAGGCTGCGCCACGCGCACGATGGCTTCGGCCAGCGGCTGCCGGTCTTCGAGCTGGCCTTTGCCTGGCTGGCCGAACGCTCGCCGACGGAACACCAGCGGCAGCTGGTGCACGGCGATTTCCGCAATGGCAACTTCATCGTCGACGAAGGGGGCCTGGTGGCCGTGCTCGACTGGGAGGCCGCGCACCTCGGCGACCCGCTGGAGGACCTCGGCTGGATGTGCATGAACGCATGGCGCTTCGGCCGCATCGACAGGCCGGTGGGCGGCTTCGGCCAACGCCAGGCGTTCTACCGCGCCTACGAACAGGCCGGCGGCAGGCCGGTGGATCCGGAGCGAGTGCGCTACTGGGAAGTCTTCGGCACCTTGCGCTGGGGCATCATCTGCGAGTGGTTCGGCAACCAGTTCATCACCGGCGAGGTGCCGGCAATCGAGCGCGCCGCGATCGGCCGCCGTGTTGCCGAGGTCGAGCTCGACCTGCTGGACCTCATCGAGGGAGTCGAGTGATGCCGCTCAACCCGCCGCACCGGCTGCAGCTGCTGGACATCGCGCTCGAGGTGCTGGAAGCCGGCACGGGCCGGGCCGCAGATGCGGGATCCGGCTACGAGCTGCGCATCGCGCTCAGCCTGCTGCGGCTGGTCCGCCGCGAACTGGAGCTGGGCGACCGGCTGCTGGTGGAGGAGGGCAGGCGCCTGGCGGCGCTCCTCGGCGAGGCAGGCGATGCCGAAACCCTCAACACCCTGCTCTGCGAGCGCATCCGGCAGCGCCGGCTGGCCACCACCGATGCCGGGCTGTTGCGGCACCTGCGCCTGACCACGCTCGCCAAGCTCGCCATCGACAACCCGCGCTACTCCGCCTGCCTGCGTGCCGGCGGCGGGGGCGTCACCGGCGGCGGGCAATGAGGTAAAGTCAGCGGCTGCCCATGGCCGCAGCCGCCCGCACCACCACCGGCAAGCTCTTCGTGCTCTCGGCGCCCTCCGGCGCCGGGAAGACCACGCTCACCCGCGCCCTGCTGGCCGCCGATCCGGCGCTGCGCTTCTCCATTTCCTTCACCACGCGCCAGCCGCGGGGCAGCGAGCGCGACGGGCACGACTACTTCTTCGTCGACCCTGCGCGCTTCGCGGCCATGATCGCCGCCGGCGAGCTGCTCGAGCATGCCGCGGTCTTCGGCCAGCACTATGGCACCGGCCGCGCGCAGATCGAGGCGCACACCCGGGCCGGGCACAATGTGCTGCTGGACATCGACTGGCAGGGTGCGCGCCAGGTGCGCCAGCGCATGCCGGCCAGCGTGCTGGTGTTCATCATGCCGCCCTCGCTCGACGAGCTGGAACGGCGCCTGCGCAGCCGCGGCACCGACACCGAGGAGGTCATCCGCCGCCGCCTGGCCGAGGCGCGGGCCGAGATGGAGCACTGGCCGGAATTCGACTATCTGGTGATCAACGACCGCTGGGAGGAAGCCCTTGCTGCACTGCGGGGCATCCTGGCAGGCCATGGCGCGGCCTGCGCGACGACGGCACCGGCGGTGCGGCAACGGGCCGCGGCCATCCTCGCCGGCGCCTGAAGTGCGGGCCGGGCCGCGTCGGTTGCACCGGGCAGCCCGGGCGGTTAGCCTTTGCACCCCTTGAAATACAAGCTGCGCGGACCTGCCCATGGCCAGAATCACCGTCGAGGACTGTCTCGGCAACGTCGAAAACATCTTTGAGCTCATCATGGTGGCCGCCAAGCGCGCCCGCCGCCTGGCCAACGGTGCCCCGACCCAGCTGGAATGGGAAAACGACAAGCCCACGGTGCTCGCCCTGCGCGAGATCGCCGATGGCCTGGTGGGCCCGGAAATCCTCACCGAGGCCGATCCCACCCCGGTGGACCTCTTCGCCACCGGGCACGACCATGATCGGCTGGCCGACCCGCCGATCAACATGAACGACGACTCCGACCTGGTCTGAGCGCCCCTCCGGCGGGCACGCACCCGCCCCGCCGCACCCTTCCCCGCACCGATGCCATGAGCTGCCGCCACGGCATGGCCGGCAGGATGTCGGCCCGCATCCGGAACCTGCGGCCCGGCTGCAGGTAATATCAGCGGATGGATTACGGAGCCATGCTGCTGAACCACCTGCCGCTGGTGAACCGGCGCAACTTCGGGCTGCGCCAGTTGCTGGCGCGCCTCGACTATCTCCCCGCCGAGCAGCTGGCGAAGATCGAGGACGCCTTCGAGTTTGCCGCCGCCGCGCATGCCGGGCAGAAGCGCCGTTCCGGCGAGCCCTACATCACCCACCCGGTGGCGGTGGCCAGCATCCTCGCGCAGCTGTACCTCGACTACGAGACCATCGTGGCGGCCCTGCTCCACGATGTCATCGAGGATACGCCGACCGCCAAGACGGAGATCCAGGCGCGCTTCGGCGCCGAGGTGGCCGCCCTGGTGGACGGCGTCAGCAAGCTCGACCAGCTCTCCTTCACCAGCCGTGCCGAGGCGCAGGCCGAGAGCTTCCGCAAGATGATGCTGGCGATGGTCGAGGACATCCGCGTCATCCTCGTCAAGCTCGCCGACCGCCTGCACAACATGCAGACGCTCGATGCCATGCCGCCCGGGAAGCGCCAGCGCATCGCCCGCGAGACGCTCGACGTCTATGCACCGATCGCCAACCGGCTGGGCATCAACACCATCAAGACCGAGCTCGAGGACCTCGGCTTCCGCCACGCCTTCCCCTACCGCTACCGGGTGCTCGACCGCGCGGTGCGCAAGGCCGAGGGCAACCAGCGGCAGTTCCTGAGGAAGATCGAGGAGCGCCTGGGCAAGGCGCTCAAGGATGCCGGCATCGCCGGCAAGGTGATGGGCCGCAAGAAGCACCTGTACAGCATCTACCGCAAAATGCTGCGCAAGAAGCAGCCGCTGTCGGAAATCGCCGACGTCTTCGCCTTCCGCCTCATCATGCCCGACGCGGACAGCTGCTACCGCGGGCTCGGCATCGTCCACCAGCTCTACAAGCCCATGCCGGGCCGCTTCAAGGACTACATCGCCATCCCGCGGGTCAACGGCTACCAGTCGCTGCACACCGTGCTGCTCGGCCCCAACGGCATTCCCATCGAGGTGCAGATCCGCACCGAGGAGATGGACTGCATCGCCGAGAGCGGCATCGCCGCCCACTGGCAGTACAAGGAGCTGGGCAGCCAGCTCGACGTGGTGCCGCCGCAGGCGCGCGCGCGCGAATGGCTGGCCAGCATCAGCGAGATCCAGAAGGCGGCCGACTCGGTGGAGTTCCTCGAGCACGTCAAGGTCGACCTCTACCCCGACAAGGTCTACGTGTTCACGCCCAAGGGCGACATCCTGCGCCTGCCGCGCGGCTCCACCTGCGTGGACTTCGCCTATGCGGTGCACACCGATGTCGGCAACCGCTGCGTGGCGGCCAAGATCGACCGCCGCCTGGTGCCGCTGCGCACCACGCTCAACAACGGCGAGACGGTGGAGATCATCACCGCGCGCGCGGCACGCCCCAACCCGGCCTGGGTCAACTTCGTGGTCTCCGCCAAGGCGCGGGCGGCGATCCGCCAGTTCCTGAAGAACCTGCAGCAGAGCGAGGCGCGCGAGCTCGGCCGCCGCCTGCTCGACCAGTCGCTGCGCGACTTCCGCTCCACGCTGCGCAAGGTGGGCAAGGAGCAGATGCAGCGGCTGCTCGCGGAGCTGAAGCTCGACCACCAGAACACCCTGTTCGAGCAGATCGGCCTCGGCGAGCGCCTCGCGCCGGTGGTGGCCAAGGTGCTGCTGCAGGAGGGCGCCGAGGCCGTGGCGGCTGCCGATGGCGCAGCAGCCGCCGACGGCGGCAAGCCGCAGCCCATCACCATCGCCGGCACCGAGGGCATGGTGGTGAGTTATGCGCGCTGCTGCCACCCCATCCCGGGCGACCAGATCATGGGCTACCTCAGCGCCGGCCGCGGCGTGGTCATCCACCGCACCACCTGCGGCAACCTCGGCGAGTACCGCAAGCAGCCGCACAAGTGGATCCCGGTCACCTGGGAGGCCGGCATCGACCGCGACTTCTCGGTGGAGATCCGCGTCGACGTCGACAACAAGCCGGGCGTGCTGGCCGAGGTGGCGACGCGCATCGGCGATGCCGAATCGAACATCGAGCAGGTGTCGATCGACGACAGCCTCGAGGACACCGCCGTGCTGGTGTTCTCCATCCTGGTGCGCGACCGCAGGCAGTTGGCACACGTCATCAGGCGGCTGCGCCACATGCCGGTGGTCAGGAAAGTCACCCGCAGCTGCGCCTGAGCTTGGTACCGCGGCACTGGATGGCCGATCATGGCGCCATCGCAGGCCATGACACCCAGCCAGAGGACACCATGCCCAGACAGCCCATCAGCACGGCGCAGGCACCTGCCGCCATCGGCACCTATTCGCAGGCCATCCGCGCCGGCAGCACGGTCTACCTTTCCGGACAGATCCCGCTCGACCCCGCCACCGGCCAGCTCGTCGACGGCGACGTGCGCGCGCAGATCCACCAGGTGTTCCGCAACCTGGCCGCCGTTGCCGCAGCGGCCGGGCTGGGGCTCGACCACACCGTCAAGCTCGGCATCTTCCTCACCGACCTCGGCCACTTCGCCGCCGTCAACGAGATCATGGCCGAGTATTTCCCGCAGCCCTTCCCGGCGCGGGCCGCCGTCGGGGTAGCCGCGCTGCCCAGGGGCGCCGTGGTCGAGGCCGAGGCCATCCTCGTCGACTGAGCCGGCTGCAGCATGCCAGCAGCCGCCATCCCGACGGAGCTCGGTGCCCTGCGCGGCGTCGGGCCGGCCCTCGCGGAAAAGCTCGGCCGGCTG
>JACFNV010000127.1 GCA_019454675.1 Gammaproteobacteria bacterium
GTGACGGCCGTGCGTCCCCTAGCTATCCCGCTGATCGGCGAAGAACCAAAGAAAAAGGCCGCAGCGCAAGCTGCGGCCTTTTGACTGGAACAGCGCGGGCCTTACTTGGCCTGGCTGCGCTTGAACATCCGGTCGATCTTCTCGTTGGTGGCGTCGCAGCAGGCCTGGCTCTGGTTGGCTGCATTGAGGGCCTGGTTGGCGGTGCTCTGCGCGGCATCAGCCTTCTGGCTGGCGGCGCTGGAAGCAGCGCTGGCGGCATCGGCAGCGGACTTGGCGGACGAGGCATCCGCAGCCGCGCGATCGACCTTGGCGCTCAGTGCATTGAATTCTGCCTGGCCGATCGTCGAGCAGCCGGCTGCCATCATGAGGGCAAGGGCGGCGGCGCCGGCCTTGAGTGCGAGCTTCGTGTTCATCAACAAATCCTCTGGATTGCGTGCGTAACAAAAGCGGTGTGTACCGCGCCGAAAACGCGGGGGGCGTCCGTTTGAAGCTTCCCCCGAAGCGCTTGCAATGATGAACGAATCAATCTTGCTGCGCAATGCATGAGCCCGCTGCAGGCCGCTGCTGCCAGGTAGTGGAGGGGGTGCATGGCTGGTGTGCTGGCTGATGTTCGTCACGGGAGCCGGTGAGGTGTCAAGCGCTCGCCGGAGCGGATGCCGATGGGATCGCGCGACGGATCCCGGGAAGGGTTCCGGCGCTCCGTACCCGCCAACGAGCGGAAATCGTTGCAAGCAACGAATGACTGTATAAAATCACAGCACTGTCATTGCATACAGGTTGTTCGACATGCTGCATCTGACTCCGCGACAGGAAGAGGTCCTTTCATTCATTCGATCGTCCATGGAGGAGACCGGGATGCCGCCCACCCGCGCCGAAATCGCCCGGGCGCTGGGCTTTCGCTCCGGCAATGCGGCTGAAACACATCTGCGGGCGCTGCAGCGCAAGGGTGCCATCGAGCTGCTGCCGGGCGCGTCGCGCGGCATCCGCATGGGTGAGGGGCTGCGTGACCAGGACAGGGGACAGGACCAGCTGCCGCTCGTTGGTCGTGTCGCGGCCGGCCACCCGATCCTTGCCCAGGAAAACATCGAGGGCAGCTACCGCGTCGATGCCTCGCTGTTCAACCCCAGGCCGCATTACCTGCTGCGGGTGCAAGGCATGAGCATGCGCGGTGCGGGCATCCTCGATGGCGATCTGGTGGCCGTCTGCCGCACGCCCGAGATACGCAATGGGCAGGTGGTGGTGGCGCGCCTCGAGGAAGAGGTCACCGTCAAGCGCTATCGCCAGGAAGGCCCGGTGGTATGGCTGCTGCCGGAGAACCCCGACTTCCAGCCGATCCGTGTCGACCTCGAGGAAGACCCCCTGGTGATCGAAGGCGTGGTGGTGGGTGTGCTGCGCAACCGGCTTTCCTGAAGGACGCCGGATCCCGCGCGTCTCGTTGCCTTGGTCAGCGTTGCGGGTGACGGGGGCGCCGGCTGCGCGGTTTGCGCACCCGAAGTTCAGGGTTCCACCAAAGCCGTCCGCATGGGCGGCCGGCTTCAGTCGTCGATGTCGAAGTCCTCGAGATCCATGATCTCCCGGGCCATGCGCTTGCTCTCGAGGATGTCCTCGATCTTGCGCCGTGCCGAGCCATCGGGCGCTGCACCGCTCTTGCTCTCGGATTCGATCTGGGCGATGAGGTCTTCGACGTTCACCTCGATCGACATGTCGCCGATGTTGTCCGAGGATCCGCCGACCCTGCCGCCATCGCCGTCGGCATCCTCGTCGGCATCCTCGTCGGCATCGCTGTCGTCGATGCCGCGCTCGACGTCTTCCGCCTCGAGATCCGGCTCGGCCGCCGGCCGCTTGGCCGCCGGTTTCCTTGTCGATTTTGCCTTCCTCACGTGCCGCCCCAGGCTGTGTTGATTGGCGGCTATATAATCGGATTCGGCAGCCTTGGCAATAGGCACTAGCCTCAGCCGATGAGCTGGTTGATCTGGAAGATCGGCAGCAGGATGGCCAGCACGATCACCAGCACGATGATGCCCATGGCAACGATCAGCGCGGGTTCCATCAGCCCCATCAGCGCGGTGATCAGGCCATCCACTTCCTTTTCCTGGTTGGTGGCCGCGCGCGCCAGCATGGCTTCGAGCTCGCCACTTGCCTCGCCGCTGGCGATCAGGTGGATGCAGATGGGCGGAAAGTAGCCGCCGGCGGCCAGCGATTTGCCGATGGGGGCGCCCTCGCGGATGCGGGCCGCCGCTTCCTCGACCGCCGCCCGCATCGGCAGGTTGGTGATGACCTCGCCGGCGATGCGCAGGCTCTCGAGCACCGGCACCCCGCTGCCGGTGAGGATGCTGAGCGTCCGCGTGAAGCGCGCGGTGTTGAAGCCGCGCACCAGGCGGCCGACCACCGGCAGCTTCAGCTGCATGGCGTGCCAGCGCCGGCGCGGGCCCGGCTGGCGCAGCAGGCGCGCCGCGCCCCAGGCCAGCAGCCCGATGCCGATGGCGAGGAAGACGCCGCGGGTGCGCAGGAAGTCGCTGCTGGCGATCAGGCCGCGGGTGAGCAGCGGCAGCTCGCGTCCCGTGTCGGCAAAGACCGACACCACCTTGGGCACGACGTAGACCAGCATGCCGCCGACGATCAGCAACGCCAGGCTGCTGAGCACCACCGGATAGATCATGGCGTTCTGCAGCTTCTGCCGCAGCTCGTGCCGGCTTTCGGTGTAGTCGGCGAGGCGTTCGAGCACCGTGCCGAGATGGCCCGATTGCTCGCCCACCGCCACCGTGGCGCGGTAGATCTCGGGGAAGGCACGCGGGAAGTCGCGCAGGCCGTCGGCCAGCGCGTGCCCCTCCATGACCTTGGAGTGCACGCCGAGCAGGATGCTCTTCACCCGCGGGGACTCGCTCTGTTCCGCCACCGCAAGCAGCGCTTCTTCCAGCGGCAGCGCGGATTGCACCAGCGTCGCCAGCTGGCGGGTCATCAAGGCGAGGTCTGCCGCGGTCATCGAGGGGCGCAGGCTGAAGCGGTGCTGGCGCGAAGCCTCGCGCCGCGCGACCTCGGTGACCGCCAGCGGCAGCAGCTGGCGCTCGCGCAGCAGCTGGCGCGCCTGGCGCGGCGTGTCGCCCTCGATCACGCCACGGGTTTCACGCCCGCTGCCGTCGACCGCCGTGTATTCGAAAGCCCCCATGCCGCCAGCTGCTAGTTGCTGCGCGTCACGCGCAGGACTTCCTCCAGCGTGGTGACGCCGTCGAGGACCTTCTGCAGGCCGTCATCACGGATGCCCGGGCTGCGCGTGCGGGCATGGCGCTCGAGCTCGTGCTCGCCCGAGCCATCGTGGATCATGGTGCGCAGCGTATCGTCGATGGTGACCAGCTCGTAGATGCCGGTGCGCCCCTTGTAGCCGGTGCTGCCCGGCACGTCGCTGCGCGGGCGGTACAGCAGCGGCGGCTGCGCCGGGTCGACGCCGAGCACATGGCACTCGTACTCGGAAGCGGTATAGGCCTGGCGGGCATCGGGATCCAGCGTGCGCACCAGGCGCTGGGCCAGCACTCCCACCAGGCTCGAGGAGAGCAGGAAGGGCTCGATGCCCATGTCGCGCAGGCGTGTCACCGCACCCACCGCCGTGTTGGTGTGCAGGGTGGAAAGCACCAGGTGGCCGGTGAGGCTCGCCTGCACGGCGATCTCGGCGGTCTCGAGGTCGCGGATCTCGCCGACCATGACCACGTCGGGGTCCTGG
>JACFNV010000128.1 GCA_019454675.1 Gammaproteobacteria bacterium
ATGCAAGGATGGGGGCATGGGTTGTGCCCGGTGTTGCGTCTGTCTGTCGGTTCATGATCGTCATCTTGCGTGGCGGCCCGACCGACGCTTTGCCTGCCCGCCTGCGGGAGGCAGCCGGACACCCGGCGCCATCTTACACGATCAGGCCCCGGTCACCGCCGGCGGCCACCCGCTGCGTGAAGCATGCACGGTCTGGCGAGACTCGCTTCCGCGCCGGGACTCAGGGAGCCAGCAGCCGCTGGACCTGGGCGTCGATGGCCGCCTCGAGCGCCGCGTGATCGATCTCGGCCTGCAGCACGGCGCTCACCGCCAGGCCCTTGACGAAGGCCTGCAGCACGAAGGCCCGCGTCACCGCGACCTCGCGCGGCAGGCCGATGCCACCCTCGCCGCTGCTCCGGCTCAGCCAGGCCACCAGATCGCGTCGCATGGCCTCGTCCGAGCGCCGCAGTGCGGTGGCAATCTGCGGGTCCCGCGTGGCCTCCGCATTCATCTCGAGAAACAGTGCCGCATTCATCAGCCCCGGGTCACGTGCCCGCCAGCGCTCGAAGAAGCCGAGCAGGTCGGCGGCGAGGTCCGAGGAGCTGCGCAAGCGGGCCACGTGCGCACGGCCCTCTTCCAGCTGGCGCTCGATGATGGCCAGCACGATGGCGTTCTTGTTCTCGAAGTAACGGTACATCAGCCCGGCGCTCATCTGCGCGGTCTCGGCGATGCTCGCCATGCTGGCGGCATGGAAACCGTGATCGATGAAGCACTGCTGCGCGGCGCAGAGGATGCGTTCGCGCTGCGCCTCGGCACGCGGATTCTCGGTCACGGGTCCAGCGTTCATGGCGCCAGCCATGGCCGCCATCCGCCGATCCTGCAGACGGCGGCATGCCCGATGGCGCCTGCCGTGCTACTCATGGCCGTCTCCGGCCGCGTGGCCGCGCTGCACGAACAACTTCTCCACCACCATGAAGAAGAGCGGGATGAAGATCACGCCGAGCAGCGTGCCCACCAGCATGCCACCCAGCACGCCGGTGCCGATGGCGCGCCGCGCCCCCGAGCCGGCGCCGCTGGCCACCGCCAGCGGCAGCACGCCGAGCCCGAAGGCCAGCGAGGTCATCAGGATCGGGCGCAGGCGGTCGCGTGCCGCCTGCATGGTCGCTTCCACCAGTGCCATGCCCGACTCGAGGTTGGCCTTGGCGAACTCGACGATGAGGATGGCGTTCTTGCTGGTGAGGCCCACCGTGGTCAGCATGGCCACCTGGAAGTAGACGTCACGCTGCATGCCGAGCAGCGTGCTGGCGAGCACCGCGCCGAGGATGCCGAGCGGCGCCACCAGCAGCACCGCGGTGGGAATGCTCCAGCTCTCGTAGAGCGCCGCCAGGCACAGGAACACCGCCAGCAGCGAGAGCGCGTAGAGCACCGGGGTCTGCGCGCCGGCGCTGCGCTCCTGGTAGGAGACGCCGGTCCACTCGATGCCGAAGCCCGTCGGCAGCGTGGCGGCGATGCGCTCGATCTCGGCCATGGCCTCGCCGGTGCTGATCCCGGGCGCCGCCTCGCCATTGATCTCCATGGCCGGGACGCCGTCATAGCGCTCGAGCCGCGGCGAACCATGCGCCCAGTGCGCGCTGGCAAAGGCGGCAAAGGGCACCATGCCACCCCCGGTGTTGCGCACCGACCACAGGTTGAGATCCTCGGGACGCATGCGGAAGGCCGCATCGGATTGCACGTAGACGCGCTTCACCCGCCCGCGGTCGACGAAGTCATCGATGTACTGGCCACCCCAGGCCGCGGCGAGCGTGGCGTTGATGGCCGAGATCTGCAGGCCCAGCGCGGCTGCCCGCGCGGTGTCCACGTCGATGCGCAGCTCGGGCATGTCCTCGAGCCCGTTCGGCCGCACGTTGGCGAGCAGCGGACTCTGTGCCGCGGCGCCCAGCAGCTGGTTGCGCGCCGCCGTCAGCGCATCGTGGCCAAGCCCGGCGTTGTCCTGGAGGAAGAAGGCAAAGCCATTGGCAAGCCCGAGCTCGGGCATGGCCGGTGGCGCGAAGGCGAACACGAAGGCATCCCTGATCTGGCCGAGTGCGCGCATGGCGCGGCCGGCCACCGCCGGCACCTGCTGGCTGGCCGACTTGCGCTGGCTCCAGTCGTAGAGATCGACGAAGGCCATGCCGGTGTTCTGGCCGCTGCCACCGAAGCTGAAGCCCTGGATGGCGAACACCGACTTGACCACCCCGCTCTCGCTGCCGAGGAAGTGCTGCTCGATGCGCTCGACCGACTGCAGGGTGCGCTCCTGGGTGGCGCCGGTGGGCGCCATCACCTGCACGAAGAGATTGCCCTGGTCCTCGTTGGGCAGGAAGGCGCTCGGCAGCCGGGCGAACAGCAGCACCATGGCCAGCACCAGCACGCCGTAGATGGCCATGAAACGCCCGCCGCGCGCCAGTATCCGGCGCACGGTCGCGAGGTAGCCCCGCGAGCCGTGCTCATAGCCGTGGTTGAACCAGCGGAATACCCCGTGCACCTTGCGCTGCTCGCCCTTGGCCAGCGGCTTGAGGATGGTTGCGCACAGCGCGGGCGTCAGTACGATCGCCACCAGCACCGAGAGCGCCATCGCCGAGACGATGGTGGCCGAGAACTGGCGGTAGATGATGCCCACCGAGCCGGACATGAAGGCCATCGGTACGAACACCGCGGAAAGCACGAGGCCGATGGCCACCAGCGCGCCGGTGATCTGGTCCATCGACTTGCGGGTGGCCTCCAGCGGCGACAACCCCTCCTCGCTCATCAACCGCTCGACGTTCTCGACGACGACGATGGCGTCATCGACCAGCAGGCCGATGGCCAGCACCATGGCGAACATGGTGAGCATGTTCATGGAGTAGCCGAGCGCGGACAGCACCCCGAAGGTGCCGAGCAGCACCACCGGCACCGCCAGCGTCGGGATCAGCGTCGCTCGCAGGTTCTGCAGGAACAGCAGCATGACGAGGAACACCAGCACGATGGCCTCGCCCAGCGTCTTGATGACCTCGATGATGGCCGCGCGCACGAAGGGCGTGGTGTCGAAGGGCACCACGGCCTCGAGCCCCGCGGGGAAGAAGGGCTGCAGCTCGGCAAGGCGCTGCTGCACGGCCCTGGATGTGTCCAGCGCATTGGCACCGGTGGCAAGCGAGATGGCAACGCCGCTGGCCGGCTGGCCGTTGTAGCGCGAGACGAAACCGTAGCTCTCCGCACCGATCTCGACGCGCACGATATCGCCGAGCCGCAGCACCGAGCCATCGGTGTTGCTGCGCACCACGATGGCGCGGAACTGCTCGGGCGTGTTCAGGCGCTGCTGCGCGCTGATGCTGGCATTGAGCTGCTGCCCCGGCAGGGCGGGCGTGCCACCCACCTGGCCGGCGGTGACCTGCGCATTCTGCGCACGGATAGCGGCGACCACCTCGTCCACCGAAAGCGCGTAGGTGTCGAGCCGGTTGGGGTCGAGCCAGATGCGCATGGCATAGGGCGAACCAAAGAGCTCGAGGCTGCCGACGCCGGGCACGCGGCTCAGCGGGTCGCGCAGGTTGCTGCCGACGTAGTCGGCGATGTCGTCGCGCGTCATGCTGCCATCGGCCGACACGAAGGCCACCACCATCAGGAAGCCGGAGCGCGACTTGGTCACGTTCACACCCTGGCGCTGCACCTCCTGCGGCAGCAGCGGCATCGCCAGCTGCAGCTTGTTCTGCACCTGCACCTGCG
>JACFNV010000014.1:0-17592 GCA_019454675.1 Gammaproteobacteria bacterium
CAGCAGGCGGAAGTATTCCTCGTTGCCGAGCTGCCGCGGGCCATCGCTCTGCCCCGCATCGACATAGACGAAGATCAGGTCCACGTCGGAGGAGAAGTTGAGCTCGCGGCCGCCGAGCTTGCCCATGGCGATGACGCCGAGGTCGCAGAGCGCACCATCGGCGAGCCGCGGGCGCCCGTGGCGCGGCGCCAGCGACTCGCCCGCCCAGGCCAGCGCGGCATGGATGCAGGCATCGGCGAGGTCGGAAAGCTCGCGCAGGCTCTCGGGCACCGGGGCCAGGTCCTCCACCTGGCGCCACAGCACCCGCAACAACTCGCGGTGGCGGAAAAGGCGCAGCCGCGACATGAAGGCCGCCTCGGCGAGCGGCGGCACGATGAACTCGCCAAGCGCCATGGCCAGCTCCCCGGGCTCGCTCGCGCGCTCCACGCGCCCGGAGTCCAGCAGCTGGCGCAGCAGTTCGGGATAGCGGGTGGCGATGCCGGCGGCAAAGGGGCTCGCCGCGCAGAGCCGCAGCAGCCGCGGGGCCAGCGCCGGGTCATCGCGCAGCGCCGCCGGCAGGCCCTCCAGCGCGCGCCGGGCCTCGCCCAGCAGCGGTTCGGGGACGGAGGGCAATCTGGCGCTCATGGTGGCGCATGCTAGCAGTACCCGCCCGAACGGTGGGGCGCTGCCTGCTGGCAGGAATCCGATGGCCGATACGCAGGCCAATCGCCCGGACAAGCCTCAGCCGCATGAGAAAAGCCCCGCGCTTGCGGGGCTTTTCTGAAGGCCGGCTACCAGCCCTTGCGGGCGGGCTGGGTAGGTCTGATGCGCTGCTCAGCAGACGCCCATCCGGCGACGTACGACACCGAGAAGGCCGAGCGCCGATCCCAGCAACCAGGCCGCTGCGGGAACGGGTACCGGGGTGTAGTCGTAGGTGACGACCACCTCTGCATTTATGAATGTCCGCAGACCAATGGGAGCTGGGGAAGGCATACCACCCGTCTGATAACCCGCCACGGAGACCTCATCTTCATTCTGCGTCGTCAGGAAAAAGCTCAGGTTGCCGTTGCCGATGAAAGCGGCCAGTGGCAGCTCCACGAACGCATCACTGGCGGTGAGGGATGGCCCGTTCCTGGTGAAATCAGGCTGGCCGATGATCCGCTCTCGCGAACTCGTGTTGAACACGCTGCCCGGCGGACCGCTGCCCATGACACGCTGTGCCCCTCCATCCGCTGCGATGGCCACCGAGGCATACGGCGCATCGCCCACCAGCGAGAGGGTATAGATGAGCTTGTCCCAGCCCATGTAGAAATCGCCGTCGTTGATTGCAAAGGCGGAGGTATCCATCACCGCATGGAGCTCGAAGGTCGCTGACTGCAACGCACCGAGCGAACCGTCGAATTGCGCGACATTGATCTCGTGGTTGCTGAGATCGGTTGCCCCGTTATAGGACCCGGTAAAAGAAACCGTCGCCGCCTGGCTGCCCACGCCGAACGCCAGCAGGACCGCGGCGGCGGGCCACCTGCCGACGTGGCGGTGGATCAAGGTTGAATATCTCGTCTGCATGTCCGTTTCCTCCCGATCTGTGTCGATGCCGGTCCAGCGGGATGCCGCGACCCCCATTTCCGGCTGGGCAACCCGCTGGCTTCGGCTGCATCCTGACGCGGTGCATCGCAGGCTTCTGTTCGCTTGGCCACATAGCGACATCGATCGGGCCCGGAAGGCAAAAGGCCCCGCCAGCGCTGGCGGGGCCCTGGCTTGCCGGTAGCTGCTGGTTGCTCAGCCGATCTCGGAGAGCGGGATGCCCAGTGCCTTCGCCACGCCTTCGCCGTAGGCGCGATCGGCCTTGAGGCAGTTGCCGATGTGGCGCAACTGGATCTCGCGCGGCGCCGGGCCGATGGAGCGCGCGGTGTTGTCGAAGAGCGCCTGCTGCTGCCCGGGGGTCATCAGCCGGAATAGCGCCCCGGGTTGAGAGTAGTAGTCATCGTCCTCCCGGTGGTTCCAGCGGTCAGCCGCGCCCGCGAGCGAGAGCGGCGGCTCGCGGAAGTCCGGCTGCTCCTGCCACTCGCCGTAGCTGTTCGGCTCGTAGCCGAGCGTGCTGCCGTGGTTGCCGTCCACCCGCATGGCACCGTCGCGGTGGTAGCTGTGCACCGGGCAGCGGGCAGCGTTGACCGGGATGAGGTGGTGGTTCACCCCCAGCCGGTAGCGCTGGGCATCACCATAGGAGAACAGCCGCCCCTGGAGCATGCGGTCGGGGGAGAAGCCGATGCCGGGCACGATGTTGGCCGGGTTGAAGGCGGACTGCTCGACCTCGGCGAAGAAGTTCTCCGGGTTGCGGTTGAGCTCCATCACGCCCACCTCGATCAGCGGATAGTCCTTGTGCGGCCAGACCTTGGTCAGGTCGAAGGGATTGTAGGGCACCTTGGCTGCATCGGCCTCTGGCATCACCTGCACCATCAGCGTCCACTTCGGGAAGTCGCCCTTCTCGATGCTCTCGTAGAGATCCTTCTGGCTGCTCTCGCGGTCCTTGCCGATCAGCGCCTCGGCCTCGGCATCGCTGAGATTCTTGATGCCCTGCTGCGTCTTGAAATGGAACTTCACCCAGTAGCGCTCGTTCTGCGCGTTGATGAAGCTGAAGGTGTGGCTGCCAAAGCCGTGCATGTGGCGGTAGCTCGCCGGGATGCCGCGGTCGCTCATGACGACGGTGACCTGGTGCAGCGCCTCGGGCAGCGAGCTCCAGAAGTCCCAGTTGTTCTTCGCGCTGCGCATGTTGGTGCGCGGGTCGCGCTTGACCGCGTGGTTGAGGTCGGGGAACTTCAGCGGGTCGCGCATGAAGAACACCGGGGTGTTGTTGCCGACGAGGTCCCAGTTGCCCTCCTCGGTATAGAACTTGACCGCGAAGCCGCGGATGTCGCGCTCGGCATCGGCGGCACCGCGCTCGCCCGCCACGGTGGTGAAGCGCGCGAAGAGCTCGGTCTTCTTGCCTACCTTGGAGAAGATCTTCGCCCGGGTGTAGCGGCTGATGTCCTGGGTCACGGTGAAGCTGCCATAGGCACCCGAACCCTTGGCGTGCATGCGCCGCTCGGGGATCACCTCGCGATCGAAATGCGCCAGCTTTTCGAGGAACCACACGTCCTGCAGCAGCTGCGGGCCGCGTGGCCCGGCGGTCAGCACGTTCTGGTTGTCGGCTACCGGACAACCCGCGTTGGTGGTCAGTTTCCTGCTCATCCTCGATCTCCTTCTGGTTATGATGCCCGGCATGCGAACTGCTGCCGCCTGCATCCCGCCGACAGGACCCACCTGCCCGTCGAAGTTCATTCTGCGTTCCAGCGATAAATTAATCTAATTGAATGTTTCGCTTGAACTGACATATAAAAACGAATGATTGACATTGCTGCAACGGAAAGCCCCGGCCAGCTGTCGCGAGGGGCTGCGACGCCCGGCAGCACCCGGCACCCGGCCGCGGCAGATGGGAGAACGCGCTCATGGAACAGGCCCTGAACCACGAAATCCTTGCCCGCCAGGCGGCAGCCACACCGCGCGGCCTCGCCGTGCTGGGCGACTTCTATGCGGCACGCGCCAGCGGCGCCGAGATCTGGGACGTGGAGGGCAGGCGCTTCATCGACTTCGGCGGCGGCTATGCGGTGATGAACGTGGGCCACGGCCACCCGCGGGTGCTGGCGGCGGTGCGCGAGCAGCTCGAGCGCTTCACCCACACCAGCTTCCAGGCGGTGCCCTACGAGTCCTACGTGTCGCTGGCGGAAAAGCTCAACCAGCTCACCCCGGGAACGCATGCCAAGAAGACCGCGCTGTTCTCCACCGGCGCCGAGGCGGTGGAGAACGCCATCAAGATCGCCCGCGCCCACACCGGGCGCAGCGGCGTCATCGCCTTTGGCGGCGGCTTCCACGGCCGCAGCCTGCTGGCGCTGGCGCTGACCGGCAAGGTGGCGGGCTACAAGGCGGGCTTCGGGCCATTCCCGCCCGAGGTCTTCCACCTGCCCTTCCCGGCCGAGGGAGCCGATCTGGCCGATACCCGGCGTGCGCTCGAGCGGCTGTTCCTGTGCGATATCGAGGCCTCGCGGGTGGCGGCCATGATCTTCGAGCCGGTGCAGGGTGAGGGCGGCTTCAACGTCATCCAGCCCGAGGCGGTGGCCTGGATGCGCGAGGTCTGCGACGAGCATGGCATCGTGCTCATCGCCGACGAGATACAGACCGGCTTTGGCCGCACCGGCAGGCTGTTTGCCATGGAGCGCTACCTCGAGCACAGCGGGACGGTGGCCGACCTCGTGCTGCTGGCCAAGTCGCTCGCCGCCGGGCTGCCGCTTTCCGCAGTCACCGGCCGGGCCGGGATCATGGATGCCCCCGCACGCGGCGGGCTCGGTGGCACCTACGCCGGCAACCCGCTGGCGGTGGCCGCCGCGCATGCGGTGATCGACATCATGCAGGAGGAAGAACTGCCGGCGCGGGGCGCCGCGCTTGGCCAGCGGCTGCGCGCGCTGCTCCAGGGCGAGCGCCACGGCCTGCCGCAGATCGCCGACGTGCGCGGCCCGGGTGCCATGGTGGCCGTCGAGTTCCGCCATCCCGACAGCGGCGCGGCGGATGCCGGCTTCGCCCGGCGGGTGCAGGAGGAGGCCCTGAAGCGCGGGCTGCTGCTGCTCGGCTGCGGCATGGAGGCCAATGTCATCCGCTTCCTGTTCCCGCTGACCATCCCCGACCTGGTGTTCGAGGAGGCGCTGGTCATCCTCCAGGACAGCCTGCGCATCGCCTGAACCGGCACCCGACGCGATGGCGGGGCGGATCAGCGCGCTCCGTGCCGCTCGATGTACAGTGTCTGCGTCGGATAGGCAAACTCGATGCCAGCGGCCTGCATGGCAGCCACGGTGCCGAGGATGACGTTCTGCTGGACATCCATGAACTTGCCATAGTTGGCGTCGAGCACGAAATAAACCGTCTCGAACTCGATGGCCGAGGCGGCAAGCAGCGCGAGGTGCGCACGGTCGAAGCGCGCCTGCGACTGGGCCATCACCACCTCGCGCACCATGCCCGGGATCGCCTGCAGCTTCTCGGGTGGCGTCCCATAAGTCACCCCGAAGCGGAAGACGACCCGCCTTTCGTACATGCGCTTGTAGTTGCGGATGCGGCTGCCCACCAGGTCGGTGTTGGCAACCACCACCAGCTCGCCGGAGATGCTCCGCAGGTGGGTGGTCTTCAGCCCCACCCGCTCCACCGTGCCCTGGGTATCGCCCATGACGATGAAATCACCGATGTCCACCGGCTGGTCGAGCGCGATCGACAGCGAAGCAAAAAGGTCGCCGAGGATGTTCTGCGCCGCCAGTGCAACGGCGATACCACCGATGCCGAGGCTCGCCACCAGGGCGGTGACATCCACGCCGGCGTTGGCAAACAAGGTCAGGATGACCAGCGACCAGAGCACCAGCCGGGCAACGAACACCAGCACCATGGTGGTGGTGGCAGAGCTCTGGGCTGCACCACGATGGCGGCTCATGTAGGCCTGCAGCCAGCCGCCGATACCGGCATGGAACCACAGGCCGACCTGCAGGATCAGCGCCACCGAGACGATGCGCCCGATGAGCTGCTCGATGCGCGGCGACAGGGCCAGAACCAGCGTGCCGAGCGCCAGTGCAACGACGATGACGAACCAGCCGCGGGTGGCCCCCAGCCCCGCAGCCAGGCCGTCATCGAGCAGGCCCGGGGTCTGCTCGGCCCAGGCTGTCACCCGCCGGCGCAGCATGCGCAGGGCCACGCCCAGCACCGTGGCGGCCAATGCCGCCACCAGCGCCGCCAGCACCCAGCGCAGCAACGGGTTGCCGAGAATTTCCATGCTCATCCACGCATTCATGAATTCGTCCTGTGCCATATCTTCAGGAAAGCCGGCAGCTCCTCGGGCGGCCTGAGCCAGACATCGGCAGCCGTCGGGCGGAAGCGCGGGCGTACCAGCACCCGCAGGCCATCCACGTGCAATGCCGAAGCATCCTCGTCGGCGAGGTCGTCGCCCAGGCAGGCCAGCGGCAGTGCCGCCGGCACATCCGCCAGGATGCCTGCTACGGCGACAGCCTTGGTGGTCCCCGGCGCGCGTATCTCCGCGCCGCCGTCGAAGTCATGCCACTCGATCACGCCGGGTGGCAGCTGCATGCGGTAGCGGCGCACCAGCAGCTGGCGCAGCCGACGTGCATGCCGCCAGTCTAGAGATCCGCACCGGGATCGGCCAGCCTGCGGCAGGCGGCAACGGGCAAATGCCCTTCAGTCGCCGCGGATCGGCGCCTTGTGGCCCTCTTCGTCGACACGAACGAAGGTGATGGCGGTCTCGAACAGCACCTCGGCGGGATCGGCGGCGCGCACCAGGCCGTAGGCACGCACCCGATAGCGTACCGAGCTGCGCCCCAGATGCTCGCGCTCGACCGCGAAGCGCAACACCTCGCCGACCATGATGCGGCGCCTGAACTGCACGTTGTCCATGGCGATGGTGACGAAGCGCAGCCCGGGGAACTCCACCGTGGCGCTGATGTAGGCGAACTCGTCGATCCACTGCAGCAGCCAGCCGCCGAACAGGAAGCCGTAGTGGTTGATGTGCTCGGGGAGCACCAGCTTGTGATGGTCCATGGGGAATCCCGTCCTCGACGGCGGGAAGTCTACCGGTTTCACGGCGAGCGCCGGAACCCGGGTGCACGCCAAGGCAGGCAGCCGGCACGCTGGAGGAGCGGATCGGGAACCTATAATCTTCCTGATTTCCACCCACCGGAAACCATCGCACATGAGCCAGAAAACAGCAGCCGGCGCACCCGTCAGCGTGGTCGTGATCGGCGTCGCGGATCTCGACGCCTCGCTCCGCTTCTATGCCGATACGCTGGGCCTCGAGCGCATCGACAGCGGCATGCTGCAGGGCGCTGACTTCGAGCGCTACTGGCGGCTGCCGGCCGGCACCACCGCTCGCTGGGCCTTCCTCGGCCATGGCGCGGACCCGGTGGGCCGCATCCAGCTGGTCGAATTCAGCGGCACGGACCGCAGGCAGGCGCGCCCGGCCGGGCTGCGCCGTGCGGTGGGCCTCTTCAACCTGAACATCTATGCCAGCGACATCCGCCGCGACTACGCGCGGCTGCAGGCGCAGGGCTTCCGCTTCTGGAGCGAGCCCGCGCACAACAACTTCGGCCCGGCGGTGGGCGAGACCATGGAGGCCGCCTTCGACGGCCCGGACGGGGTGGTGATCAACCTGATCCAGCTGCTGACCGACGACCCGCGCACGGTGATCGGCCACATCACGCAGTTCATCGAGGGCTACGGCCGCACCGCCACCGGCTTCACCTCGGTGGTGACCACCGCCCATACCGTGACCGACATGGACAAGGCGCTCGCCTTCTACTACGGCCCGCTGGGGATGACGCTGTTCCTCGAATCCATCCTCGAAGGCCCGGTGACCAACCGCGCACTGAGCCTGCCGGAGGAGGCCCGCACCCGCAGCGTGATCGTCCAGGGCAACCACGAATACGGCAAGATCGCGCTCGCCTCGGCGCTCAACTACGAGATCCCCTCGCTGGTGGCCGAGGCAGTGCCGCCGAACATCGGCTACCTCGCGCAATCCTTCCAGGTGGCGGACCTCGAGGCCACCGCCAGGGCCTGCGCCGCGATCGGCGTGGAGACCTTCTCGGGGTCCGTGGAACGGGTGCTGCCGGGCCGCGGGCGCTGCCGGGCCATGCTGGTGCGCAACCCGGGCAGCGGCGCGCTGCAGGAGCTGTTCCAGCCCCTGCGCTAGCCGCAGCCTGCCACGCGGCGCGCCAGGAGCAGCCTTGCCGCCTTGCGGACGCCCTGCCGGCCACGCCATGGCCGGCGGGCCACGTTGACTTTTGACAAGCGCCGGGGGCTGCAGAATCCGTAGAATCGGAGCGAACCGTTCCAGGAGGCTGAAATGAAACTGTCAGTGCTGCTGTGGGGCATTCCGCAGGCCATGCGGGCGGCCGCCAAGGTGTACCCCGAGTACGCCGCCCGGCTGAAAGAGCGCGATCTGGTGGCCCAGTTCCGGCTGCGTGACCGCCCGGTGGGCCGCTGGATCCAGCTCGAGGGCGGGCGCATCCGCACCAGGGCCGGCATCCACCCCAAGCCCGACCTCGACATCCACTTCAAGAACCAGGAGATCGCCGAGAGCTTCCTGACCCCGCCGGTCGACCTCCTCGAGCGCATCGACGCCGCCAAGAACTTCAAGATCGGGCTCGACGGCCCCGATGAACTGGCGGTGTGGTTCATGGCCACCCTCGCCCGCATGGAGACCAGCACCTGGAAGTCCGGCACCGACATGGGCGATGGCGTCACCCGCTATACCAGCGGCACCAACGGCGGCCCGCTGTTCGTCTACGTCAAGGACGGCAAGATCATCCGCACCACGCCGATCGAGTTCGACGACACCGATGCCCCCTCCTGGTCGATCAGCGCGCGCGGCAAGACCTTCACCCCGCCGCGCAAGACCACGCTGGCGCCCCATGCGCAGTGCCAGAAGTCGATGGTCTACTCGAAGAACCGCATCCTGCACCCGATGAAGCGGGTGGACTTCGACCCCGATGGCGAGCGCAACATCCACAACCGCGGCAAGTCGAAGTTCGTGCGCATCAGCTGGGACGAGGCGCTCGACATCGTCAGCAAGGAGATCAAGCGCGCCAAGGCGGTGGGCCCCGGCGCCATATGCGTGGCCAACGGCTCGCACCACCAGTGGGGCAACCTCGGCCACTACCTCTCGGCCTTCAACCGCTTCTGGAACCTGATCGGCACCACCAAGCTGGTGCACAACCCGGACAGCTGGGAGGGCTGGTTCTGGGGCGCCATGCACCACTGGGGCAACAGCATGCGACTGGGCTGCCCCGAGTTCTACGGCACCGTCGAGGACTGCCTCAAGGAAGCCGAGATGATCGTGTTCTGGTCGAGCGACCCGGATGCGAAGTACGGCTTCGAGGGCACGGTGCGGCGCGAATGGGCCAAGGAGCTTGGCATCAAGTTCGTGCACATCGACCCCTTCTACAACCACACCGCCGGGCTGACCGGCGGCAAGTGGATCTCGCTCAAGGCGGGCACCGACGCCGCCTTCGCGCAGGCGCTGTGCCACGTCTGGATCACCGAGGGCCTCTACGACAAGGAGTTCGTCGAGAAGCGCTGCACCGGCTTCGATGAATGGAAGGCCTATATCCTCGGCGAGACCGACGCCACCCCGAAGACGCCGGAATGGCAGGAGCAGGAAACCGGCGTGCCGGCACGCGAAGTGCGGGCGCTGGCGCGCGAGTGGGGCAGGAAGAAGACCTACCTCGGCGTCGGCTCCTGGGGCGTGGGCGTGGGTGGCGCCGGGCGCGGCCCGATGGGGCTGCAATGGGCGCGCATGATGACCATCCTCGGCGCCATGCAGGGCTTCGGCCGCCCGGGCTCCAACTTCGGCAACCTGCAGTACGGCGCACCGCTCGACTACAACTTCTACTTCCCCGGCTATGCCGAGGGCAGCTTCTCCGGCGACCTGCAGTACAGCGCCAACTCGGCCAACAACTACCAGCGCATGCCGCACATCCTGACGATGAGCTCGGTGCGCCAGGCCATCCCGCGCATGTGGCTGCCCGAGGCGATCATGGAGGGCAAGGCCATGGGCTACCTGACCGACGTCGCCTCGGTGCAGGGCCAGTTCTTCCCCTTCGGCTACCCCTCGCCCGGCCACGTGCCGGTGGAGATGCTCTACAAGTACGGCAGCGCCTCCTTCGGCACCATGGTGAACTCCAACCGCTGGGTGCGGATGTACCAGCACGAGAACCTCAAGTTCGTCGTCAACCAGTCGGTCTGGTGGGAGGGCGAGACACCCTACGCGGACGTCATCCTGCCCGCCTGCACGGTGTTCGAGAAGTGGGACATCGGCGAGTACTACAACGTCGGCGCCGGCTACGTGCACCACATGTACACGATGAACAACCACCGCGTGATCTCGCTGCAGCACAAGTGCATCGAGCCGCTCGGCGAGTCGAAGTCCGACTACGACATATTCCTTGCCATCTGCGAGCGACTCGGCCTCGGCTCGGTCTACTCGGAGGGCGGCACCACCGAGCTCGACTGGTGCAAGCGCGTCTTCGACTCCTCCGACATGGCCAAGCACATCAGCTGGCGCCAGTTCCTCAAGAAGGGCTACTACGTGGTGCCTGCCGACCCGGAACCGGCACGCACGCCGGTGGCGCACCGCTGGTTCTACGAGGGCCGTAAAAAGGACACGCCCGAGCCCTACCCGCTGCCCTCCGACTACCAGGGCAATTTCGGCGAGGGCTTGCAGACGCCATCGGGCAAGTTCGAATTCGTCGCCACCACGCTCAAGCGCATCGACGATCCGGACCGCCCGCCGCTCAACCGCTACATGCCGATGTACGAGGACCCCGTGCGCAATCCCGAGCTCGCGGAGTTCCCCCTGCAGCTGGTCACGCCCCACTCGCGCTACCCCTTCCACGTGATGGGCGACGACGAAGGCAGCAGCCTGCGCGACATCCGCGAGCATCGCGTGCTGGTGGATGGCTACTACTACCTGGTGGCACGCATGAACCGCGGGGATGCCGAAGCGCGCGGCATCAAGGACGATGACCTGATCCGGCTGTGGAACCACCGCGGCTCGGTGGTCTGCGCCGCGCAGCTCACCGACCGGCTCTACCCGGGCGTGGTCAGCGCCGCGACGGCATCGGCCGAGTACCGCCCGATGGGCGAGCCGGGGCGCTCCACCGACCTCGGTGGCTGCGTGAACATGCTCAACCCCAGCAAGTCCATCACCAGGAAGTCCCACGGCATCAAGCCCAACACCACGCTGATCCAGATCGAAAAGTGGACGGGAGTGGACACCTGGCAGCCCAAGGAGGCCGCCCATGGCTAAGAAATGGAACCTGATCGTCGATGTCTCGCGCTGCAACAACTGCCGGCTGTGCTTCCTGGCGGTGAAGGACGAATACATCGGCAACGACTTCCCCGGCTACACGGCGGCGCAGCCGGCGCAGGGGCACAACTGGATGGAGATCACCCGCTACGAGCGCGGCAGCAAGCCGATGATCGAGGCACATTTCGTGCCGACCATGTGCAACCACTGCGACGATGCGCCGTGCCTCGAGGCCGCCCGTGACGGCGCGGTGTTCAAGCGCGACGACGGCATCGTCATCATCGACCCGGTGAAGTCCAGGGGGCAGAAGCAGATCGTCGATGCCTGCCCCTACGGGGCCGTGTCCTGGAACGAGGAGAAGCAGATCCCGCAGACCTGGATCTTCGATGCCCACCTGCTGGACGCGGGCTGGACGCAGACCCGGCTCCAGCAAAGCTGCCCCACCGGCGTCTATCGCGCCATCAAGGTCGAGGACGAGGAGATGCAGCGCATCGTCGCGGAAGAGGGGCTGGAAGTGCTGCACCCGGAATACGGCACCAGGCCGCGGGTCTACTACAAGAACCTGCACCTGGTGAACAAGTGCTTCGTCGGCGGTGCGGTGGTGAAGGTGGTCGATGGCGTGGAGGATTGCGTGGAGAACGCCATCGTGATCCTCAGCAAGGATGGCCGCGAGCTCGTGCGCGCCACCAGCGACTGCTTCGGCGAGTGGAAGATCGACGGGCTCGATCCGGACAGCGGCAGCTACCGGGTCGAGATCACCGGCGATGCCGGCCGCTACGCGACGGAGGTGGTGATCGGCAAGGAGAGCCGCTACCTCGGCGTGCTGAAGCTGGAAGCCGCCTGAACCACCACCCGCGGACGACACCAGGCTGCCAATCGTCCGCAAGCCGTCTCCCCCACCCGGGGGAGACGGCTTTTTTCATGCCCGGCCCGCTAGCCGCCGAAGCGCGGCACCACCTCGCGGCCGATGATGCGGATGGAATCCGCCGGCTCGTCGTGGATGCGCAGGCAGATCTCGTCGAGACCGATATCCGCGAACTGCTGCAGGCGCTGCAGCGGCTCGTCCATGCGATCCGCCGTGCTGGTGATCGTCAGCCCGGCGATGAGCTTCTGCAGGATCTCGTCCGGCACGCCATCGATCGTTCCCTTGCGCTCGCGATAGGCCTTGATGAAGGCGGGCTTGCAGCGCTGCACCAGGTCGTTTTCCTCGTCGCTCAGGAAGGGCTCCAGCCACTCGCGTACCAGGAAGGCACGGATCACCAGCTCGCGGCGCGCCTCGTAGGCCACCTTCGCGGGATCGTCCTTGACATGCCAGCCGACGAAGTTGCTGATGCGCAGCTCCGCTGCAGGACGCCCGGTGGCGGCCAGCGCCTCGCGTACCACCCGTACCCGGTCGGCCGCCACCTCCGGCATGCCGAGATCGGCCAGCATGATGCCATCGGCGGTCTGCGCCCCCATGCTCAGCATCCGGTCGCGCGTCACGCCGGCATAGACCAGCGCGGGATCCTCTTCCTTGATCCAGGGCGTGCGGAAGTACTGCGCACTGTAGTGCTCGCCCGGCATGTTCAGGCCCTTCCAGCTCTTGGCCTTGCCGCGGGCAACCGCACGGACGATGGAGACCGCCTCCTTCAGCGCGGCCACCTTCGGCTTGAAGTCCCCGGCCATCACGCCCAGCCATTCGCCGCCGCGACCCATCGTGACCATGGCCCGTCCCCTGGACATCTCGTTCAGGGTGAGCAGCGAGGTGGCAAGCTTGAGCGGGTGCAGCTCCTGCGGGCTGACGATCACCACTCCCAGCCGGATGCGGCTCGATGCCAGTGCCAGTGGCACCAGGGTCATGAAGGGGTCGGCACCAGTGGCATAGTTCTGCAGCCACAGGCCGGCGATGCCCTGCGACTCGGCAAGCAGGCCGAGTTCGCGCAACTCGTCGGCAGTGACATCCGGCTCGAGGATGAGATGAATCTGCATGGTCGTGAAGGCTCCGGATCAGGTGACGCCGAATGATCGGCAGCCAACCGTAGCAGCCACGCCGGAGGGGAACAAGCACAGAAAGCCGGCGAGTGTCTCAGCCGGACATCGATCCGCTACACTCCCCCTGCCATGGAGAATCAGGCACACGCATCCAGCGCACTGGCAGCCAGGCTTGCCGCCTGCCTGGGCAGCGAGCGTGTCCTCGGAGAGGACGGGCAACGCATCCTGCTCAGCAGCGACCTCTACGTCGAAGGCGAGACCTGCGCGCTTGCCATCCGTCCGGCCGATGCCGCCTCGCTGGCGGAAGCGGTCAAGCTCATCACCGATGCCGGCCATGCCATCTGTCCGCGTGGTGGCGGACTCTCCTACACCGGTGGCTACACGCCCACGGACACCGCCTCGGTGGTCGTCGATACCCGCGATCTCGCCGGCATCATCGAGCTCGATGCCGGGGACATGACGCTGACCGCGGGTGCCGGCACCACCTGGGAGGCCATCGACAAGGCGCTGGTGCCGCACGGGCTGCGCCTGCCCTTCTTCGGCACTTTCTCCGGCCGCATGGCGACGGTGGGCGGGGGGCTGTCCGGCGGGGCGGTTTTCTTCGGCAGTGCGCGCTACGGCACCGCCGCCGACCAGGTGCTGGACCTCGAGGTGGTCTGTGCGGATGGGCGGATACTGCGTACCGGGCAGGCCGCATTCCGCAATGGCAGGCCCTTCTACCGCAACCACGGACCCGATCTCACCGGCCTGTTCCTGCACGATGGCGGTGCCTTCGGCATCAAGGCGAGCGCTACCTTCAGGCTGATCGAACGCCCGGCACACACCGGCTTCCTGTCCTGGGCCTTCCCCGATGCGATGGGCGCGGCGGCGGCACTGTCCACCATCGGCCGCGCGGGCGTGGCCGAGGAAGCCTATGTCTTCGACCCGGCCACCACGGCCCGCGGCATGGCTGCAGGCGACCTCGGCTCCGACCTGCGCCGCTTGCACGGCATCATCACCGGCCAGGGCAGCATCACGGCCGGGCTCAAGGCCGGCGCCCGGGTGGCGCTGGCCGGCAGGAAGCTGGTGCCCGAGGGCTGGCACTCGCTGCACCTCGCGGCAGCCGGCAGGAGCAAGGCAGCCCTGCAGGCCGATCTCGAGCAGGCCGGCAGGCTGCTCGGCCGGCACGGCGGGCGGCAGATACCGCCTTCCATCCCGATGGCGGCACGGGCGGCACCCTTCGACAACCTCGATGGCGTGCTCGGGCCACGCGGCGAGCGCTGGCTGGCGCTGAACGCCAAGCTGCGCCACGGCGACGCCGCGAAGATCATCGCCGGCTTCGAGTCGCTCATGGCGCGTTACCGCGAGCGCATGGCGGCCACGCGCGTGACCCACTCCATGCTGCTGAGCGCGATGAACACCTCGACCTTCAGCTTCGAGGCGGTCTACCACTGGCCCGATCGCTGGCTGCCGCTGCACCGCGCAGTGGCAAGCCCTGCCTTCCTCGCCAGGCTGCCACCCGACACGCCCAACCCGGAAGGCGCCGCGCTGGTGGCGGAACTGCGCGAGCGCACGCTCGACCTCTATGACGAGCTGGGCGTGGCCTCCAACCAGATCGGACGCACCTACCGTTACTACGACAACCTGGCAGCCGACACCCGGAGCCTGCTCGATGCGCTGAAGTCGGCGCTGGATCCGCGCGGGCTGATGAACCCCGGGGTACTGGCGACGCACCGGCGCTGAGGTAGCCGCACGGCGGGCGCAGGTCCGTGCGGGCAGCACCGGCGACCGGGCATCGCCGCGACTAGGGGGCAGCCTTCAGCCAGCGGCTGTCCGCATCGAGCAATGCCGCCATGTCCTGGCCGGTAGCCGGCAGCTGGTCGGACGGCAGATCCATGTGGTTGAGCGGGATCTCCTGCACGTACTGCCCGAATACGGGTGCAACCACCTCGACCGGGTAGTGCGGGATGCGCCGCCCCTTGCGGAAGGCCGCAATCGGAATCTCGGCCTCGATGATCGCCTCGGCATTGGAAGGCTCCTCGGCCAGCACCTCGCCGCGCGGCCCGACGATGAGCGAATGGCCGCCACCCGCCGCCACCGGGCTGTCCGGCGGGAAGGTGATGTTGGACATCGCCGAGTAGAAGTTGTTGAACTGCGCGATCGTCCGCACCTCGAAGGGCGAGAACAGAGTGGCGGTGCGGAACATGATCTCCACGCCGCGCATGGCATAGGCGGCAAACACCAGCGGATCCATCTGCACCGTGCTGACCGCGATGTTGCCGTACTCGGTCTGCAGCACCGGGAACTCGGCCTCGATGCCATAACGCTCGCGATAGCGATCGCGCACGCCCTCGATGGTGGTGGTGGGGATCTCGTTGCCCGGGGTCAGGCGCTTGACGTTGCGGGTCTTCCAGTAGCGGCCCACCACCTTGCCCTGGCGGTCGATGACCGCGTTGAGGCTGAGGATATGCCCCGGCCACTCGTCGTCGCGGGCATAGCTGCCGAAGATGAGGTAGGTGTCGCAGTCACGCGCCACGGCACCCAGCGCCTCGGTCTCGGGGCCCGGTATGCGGATGGTGAAGCGCAGCTTTTCCTCGCGGCTGCCCTCCGAGTAGCCCGTCAGGGGAAACTCGTTGTAGAGCAGGAAATCCGGCTTCATGCCGGTGCTGCAGGCCTGCCGGGCCAGGCGCACCATGGTGCCGAGGTTTTCCTGCAGCCCCTCCTCGATGCTCGGCGCCTGCTGCAGGTTGGTCACGCCGTGCTGAAGCACCTTGACCACCACCACGTCCTTGGCCAGCGGACTGACCGGATAGCTGCCATCGGGGTTCACCAGCCGTGCCACGGTGGGATCCGGCGCGGCGGCGGGGCCGGCAGCCGGCTCGGGCGCACAGGCACCGGCGACGATGGCCAGCGGCATGGCGGCAAGGCAACGGATGCAGCGGATCATGATGGATTCTCCCGGTATCGATCAGATGGCAGGCGCCGCCCGGCGACGATGGATCGACTGGCCATGCCGGCAAGTCGGGGGGACATACCGCCGCCCCCGCCGGTCATCACACCCGGTCAGGATACCCCAGCGTGCCGGAGTGGAGGTGGCAAACAGCAGCAAACGGAACGCCTGCTGCACGACGACGGGGCGCGGGGAACGCCGGCTGTAGCGGGATGGAGAAGCCGCGAGGGCGGATCCGCCCGGCAGCGAGCGAGGCGAGGGGTTGTCGCCGGGCGGCGGCAACCCCTCTCCGTACCCTCAGCTGCGCAGCGACTTGATGTACTCGGCCACTGCCTGCAGATCCGTGGGCGAGATCATCGGCCAGGGAGCCATCAGCGGCGAACCGCCGTACTTGGCAGCGCCATCGTGCACGATGGCCTTGATGTCCTCGATATCACCCACCGTGCCATTGCCATTGGCGTCGTGCCGGAACTCACCCTTGGCAAAGTTGACCGGCTTCGGATTCAGGCCGGCAGCCGCCGGGCCATCACCCTGGCCGGAAGTGCCGTGGCAGGTGCTGCAGTAGACGGCATACACCTTCTTGCCCGCCTCGAGGTCGACAGCGGCGGCAGCAGCCGCCGGCGCAGCCTCCGCAGCCGCTTCGGTCGCCTCGCCAGCCGCCGCAGGCTCTTCGACAGCAGCTTCGCCTTCGGCCGGGGCAGCAGCCTCATCCACGGCATCGGATGCCGTCGCGGCCACATCCTCGGCCGGAGCAGCAGCCGGCGGCGGCGTGGCAGCCGGCTGGCTGGCGGCCGTGGGCTCCTTCGGGGCGCAACCCTGCGCCATGAGCAAGGCTGCCAGTGCAACTGACAGCATCGTGCCCGATATAGCAAGTCTCATTGATGTTCTCCTGGTGGTGAAAGGTGACATGTGGGAATCAGGCCACCGAGCTGGAAATTTTGCCTCAGAACGCCGCCATGGTACAGAACGGGCCTGCCGCGCGACCGTCTGCCCGACCGGAGTCGCGACGTCCACGCACCTGCGGAGCTCCGCCCGGCACTCCCTGCAGCGCTCTTCAAGTCTACGCCAATTGCGGAAGCACCACCCGCCGGCTGCACGGGGTCGGGTACCGGATAGATGGCATAATCGGCCACCTCCCCGGCTGGAGCCCGCGATGTCACAGCATACTCTCCGACAGGTGGCGACGACGCCCGATCCCTATGCGCCGTTCAACATCTCCCAGGCCATCGCGGCGGCGGGCCTCGTCTTCGTTTCAGGCCAGGCGGCCATGGACCTGCAGGGCAGGCTGGTGGGCGGTGATGATTTCGAAGCCCAGGCCGAACAGGCGTTCCGCATGCTTGGCACCGTGCTGGAAGCAGCCGGCTCGAGCCTTGCCCGCGTGGTCAAGGTGACGATCTACGTCACGGACATGACGCAGTTTCCCGTCGTGGTCAGGCTGCGGGAAAAGTACTTCACGCGGCCCTGGCCGGCCGACACCATCGTCCAGGTGGAGAGCCTTGCCCTGCCCGGGCTGAAGATAGAGATAGACGCCATCGCGCTCAGCGGCCGGGGCTGAACGCAAAGGCATGTCCGGAACTACGATCCGGCTTGCCTTTCCCGAAGGGCCTCGGCCAGCCGGTGGATGAAGACGGCGGCAACCCGCTCCCGCCCGGCCTGGTTCAGGTGCCCGCCATCGGTGGTGAACCCGGGCACCAGCATCTCCATCGGCTGGCCGGAGTGCTCGAACACGACAGGCCTGCCATCCACGTCCGTGGCCTCGACGCGGGCAATGTCGAACAGGCTGCCGCCCGCATAGCGCTCGCGGACGAGCCGGTTGTAGTCATTGCGC
>JACFNV010000014.1:17602-34184 GCA_019454675.1 Gammaproteobacteria bacterium
GACATTTTCCGCATCCGTCTCGACGCTCATGCCCAGCAGGCGCTTCAGGCGCGTCTTCCTGCCCGGCGGCTCGGCCACCAGCGGCATGGTCGAATTCAGTACCCTCAGCTGCGGGTGCGCCTTCTCGATGGCGCTCATGCCAGCCAGGTAATGGGCGAACAGTGCCTGCGGCTGCTGCTCGCGGGACTCGTCATCCAGGTCCACATAGCAGAACTTGAGCACCGCCAGATCGTAGCCCGGCTCTCCTGCCCTATCCAGGGCGGCGGAAAAGGCCGCTATCTTGCTGTCGGGGTCGAGATTGGCACCCACCCTGGCGTGGAACAGGCCGGGCCCCTCGGGAGCCTCCCCGCCCGCTTCCACCGCCTCCACGCGCAGGGCCACGCCCGCCTTCTGCGCCAGGTCGCGGATGCCATCAAGGATATTTTCGCCAACCGACTGATGGCCGAAGAACACCCGGGAGCCCGCCAGGAACTCGAGATCGCTGTGCAGCTGCTCCATCGACATGGCGGCCTCCCCGGCACTGTTCGTCTCCGGCGGCGGGCTGCAGCCACCCAGTACTGCGGCGATGAGCACCAGCCCCGCGGCCAGCCGCCTGCCACTGCGGGTCACCGGGCACGCGGAGGCCATGGGCGGTGCCCCGACGATCGGTTGCAGCAACTCAGGCATCGATCTCGGCGACCGGCTCGATCAGGACGGGTTTCAGGTGCAGGTAGCGGGTGGTGCGACGCTTCGCCTCGATGTCGCGATAGACGTTGACCGCCTGCTCCTCGCTGATGCCCAGCGCCGTCGCCAGCTGGGCCGCGCTGCGACCATGGTTGTGGGCCCACAGGGCCAGGTCCATCTGCTGGTAGGGCAGGGAAAAATAGAATTCGTCCTGGCCCTGCGCCAGACTGTAGGTATCGGTGGTCGGCACCGCGTTGCAGATCTCGGCCGGCAGCCCCATGTGCCGCGCAAGCGCGTAGACCTGGCTCTTGTAGAGGTGCGCGATGGGCTTCAGGTCGGCGCTGCCATCGCCATTCTTGACGAAGAAACCCTGGTCGTACTCCAGCCGGTTGGGAGTCCCGACCACGGCATAGTTCAGCCGGTCGGCATGGAAATATTCCATGGTCTTGCGGATGCGCTGCTTGAAATTGGTGGCGGCAACGATCTGCAGGTACTCCGGCGCATCAAGCCGTGCCTGGCTGACCTGTCCATCCGGCGCCTGCACGACCAGCTGGAAATGGCTCATCCGGCCATCGAGGCCGCCGCTGAAGACGATCTTGTTCTTCCAGCCGGCGCCATAGCCGGGGAACACGCGCCGGATGGCCTCGTCGCGCCAGCTGTAGCAGCCCATGGCGTCGAGCGTCCCGGCGATGTCGAATACCTCGTAGCGGATCCCCAGGTGCTCGGCAAGCTGGCGACCGCGGGTGGTACTCTCGCCCGAGGAGTCGCGCTCGGGCAGCATGAGCCCGTAGACACGCGGTGCGCCGATGGCCTTCACGGCCAGGGCTGCGCACACCGAGCTGTCGATGCCCCCCGACATGGCCACCACCAGGCCGCGGCGCGAGAGCTTGCGGGAAAGTATTTCCCGCAGGCGGTCGCTGACCTGCCCGATGACCGCATCGGCATCGATGTCGAGAACCCGGCTGTCCAATGCGGCCGGGGCCGCTGCTGTGTCTGCTGCATTCATGCCAATTTGAACCGTTGCATCTTTCCTGATGAGCCACGGGGCAGCCCGGGCGCAAACTCGACGATCTTCGGGATCTTGTAGCTGGCCAGGCGCTGGCGGCAATGTGCCTTGACCGCCCGCTCCGCCAGCTCCACCCCGGGCCGCGGCACGATGACGACCTTGAGCGCCTGCCCGAGCAGGCCATCGTCCACGCCGGTGACGCCCACTTCGGCGACACCCGGCAGCGCGGCCACCACCTCCTCGATTTCCTCGGGGCTGACGCGATAGGCACCAACCTTGATCATGCTGTTCAGGCGGCCCTTGACGAAAAGATAGCCATCTTCATCCAGCCAGCCAAGATCGCCCGTATGCAGCCAGCCGCCGTGCAGGACCTCGGCCGTGGCAGCCGGATCATCCCAGTAGCCGAGCATGACATTCGGCCCCCGCGCGCAGATCTCGCCCTCGACGCCACGCGGCAACGAGTGGCCATCGCGGCGGATGTCGATCTCCACGCCATCGATCGGGATGCCCACCGAACCCGGGCGGGCCGCCAGTTCTTCCGGCGGCAGCCAGGTCAGGCGCGCCGTGGCCTCCGTCTGGCCATACATGAGGAAGATGCGTGGTGCAGGCAACGCCTGCCGCAGCTGGTCGACCACGGCCGGCGGCATGGGTCCGCCCGCCTGCGTGAGGTAGCGCAGGCTGCGGAGGTCGTAATCCTGCAACCGGCAACGGTGCAGCAGCAGGGCAAAGGTGGCTGGCACCCCGGGGAGGCCGGTCACCCCTTCGCGCTCGATGCACTGCAGGGTTTCATGCGGGTAAACAAGGTTGTCATCGAGCACCAGCCGCGCACCCACCATCAAGTGGCTGTGCAGGACCGAATTGCCGTAGGAATAATGCAGCGGCAGGATGGCCAGCCCGCGATCGGCGGCACCAAGCTCCAGGTAGCGGGCGATCGCCAGGGCATTGGAATGCAGGTTGCCATGGCTCAGCATGACCCCCTTGGGGCAGCCGGTGGTGCCGGAGGTGTAGATGATGGTTGCCAGGTCTGCCGGCAGGTGGCTGGCCACCGGCGCAGGCCCGGCACCACCCCCCAGCGCCTCGACGAACTGCTGCAGGCCATCGGGCCCCTCGTGCAGATCCAGCCCGAGCGCAGCGATGCCCGCCGCCTCGAGGGCTTCGCTCACGGCATCCCACCCCGGATGACCAGCATTCCCGATCATCAGGCTGGCACCACAGTGGCTGGCCTGGCGGAGCAACACCGGCGCGCACTCGAGCGGATTGAACGGCACCACGACGCAGCCTGCGCCCAGGATGCCGTAATAGCAGGCAACGTAGTGGGGGGAGTTGCGCATCAGCAGCGCCACCCGCGCGCCACGCGGGATACCGCGTGCACGCAGCGCCGCCCGCACGCCGGCAATGGCCTGGCCCAGCTCGCGGTAGGACCAGCTGCTGCCGCGCCAGCTCAGCGCGATGGCTTCGGGAAACCCGAGGGTGATCGCCCCAAGCCCTTGGACGAGTGAGGCCGGCATGCCGCTCAGGCAGGCTGCTGCCGGTGCACGTAGTCGACGATCTTGCTGACGGAATCGAAGTTCTCGGCCACCATGTCCTCGTCCTTGACCTTCACGCCGAACTGTTCCTCGACGAACAGGATGATTTCGAGCATGCCCGTCGAGTCGACGATACCCCGCCCGACCAGGGAATCGCCGAGTCCGAGCGCGGCGGCGTCATCTGTGAACAGGTAGTTTTCCAGAATGTAAGCCCGGATGGTGTCGTGCATTGAGTCGCTCATTGGCGTACCTGTACCGCAACCAGCTGTCAGCAGCCGATAATTGAAATGAAAAAATAGCAAGCCTACCGGTTGCCCGATAGCTAGCGCCTCACACTTCCTTGCCGCCGGCTGCGGCATCGTCCGCGCCGGACCCGCCTTCGGTGCGGGAGGGGCGCTTGCGCCAGCCGATGATGCGTCCGGGGTTGCCGCCGACGACGGCATACGGCGGGATCGATCTGTTCACCACGGTGCAGGCCGAGACGATGGCTCCGCGCCCAATTTTCGCCCCGGGCATCACGAATACGTTGGCGCCCAGCCAGACATCATCTTCGATCACGACTTCCTTGCGCTCCCAACCTTGCAGCATCCAGGGCCGGTCGGGATCCTCGAAACGGTGGTTCACCGACCAGATCTTGACGTCGGGTCCGAGCCCCACCCAGTCGCCGATCCGCACGCCACCACCGCCGGTGATGAATACGTCCCGTGCGAAATCGCAATGTGAACCGATCGAGATTCTCTCGGGATTGGTCAGGCGCAAACCCGGCTTCAGCACGGTATCGTGCCCCAACCCGCCAAGAAAATGCCGCAGCACCCGGGCCCGCAACCAGATTCCCGCGCCGGTGGGCATGCCGCAGACAAGCTCGAGGAACAGGGCCCGGCTTTCATCGCGCAGGTCCCACCACATTTTCTTGAGCCTGCTCATGCCGCCGGTATCGTCCTGGCCGTCACCGGCTTCCGCATGCCACCCGGTGACAGTGGTGCCACGAAATGGTGCTGCAACAGCTGCAGAGAAGCCACCAGCGCCAGGCCCATCTGGTCCCGCTCGCCGAGGCCGGCATCGGCTTCGCGCATCTTGCGCAACAGCGTGTCGATGGCGCGCGGGTTGGCCATGCCACCCCTTTCCAGCATGTCCGGCTGCAGCAGGCGTGCAGCCAGATGGTCGTGCCCGGCGGCAAAGCAGGCGGCGATGGGCGTGCGATAGGGCTGCTTGGGGCGTTCGACGATGGCCGGCGGCAGGAGATCGCTGAAGCTGCGCTTGAGGATGTATTTCTCCTTCATGGCGCGGATCTTGTACCTGGGAGGAATCCGCGCTGCCAGCTCGATCAGGCGGTGGTCCAGGAACGGCACGCGGCCTTCGACCGAGCGGCCCATCATCATGCGGTCGCCCTGCGAGTTGAGCAGGTAACCCGACATGAACAGGGTCATCTCCAGGTGCTGGGCACGGCACAGCGGATGCCAGCGCCCGCGATCCGGCTCGAGATAGGCGTCGAGTTCCGCCATCAGGGCTTCATCATCCTGCATGGCGGCCCGGAAGTCTGGCGCCAGCAGGCGGGTGATCTGCGCCGAATTGCGCCAGCGTATGCGGTGCGAGTAATACGGATCGGCCGTGTTGCCCAGATCGCCACGGAAGAATTGCCGCCAGGCGGACTCGGCCCGCTCATCGCGGCGCACGTAACCATAGAGGCCGGACAGCAGCAACGGCCGGCAGGCGGACTGCGGGTTGCGCGCCCAGAAGCGCCGCGCCTTGTCCTCGCGGAAGATGTTGTAGCCGCCAAAGACTTCGTCGGCACCCTCCCCGGTCAGCACCACCTTGATGCCGTTCTCCCGCACCAGCCCCGCCAGCACCAGCATGGCCGAGGGCGCGGTGCGGACCATCGGCCGCTCGCTCAGGCGCACGACCTCGCTGAAGGCCTCGCCGATGGCGCGCTCGTCCATCTCGATCTGCCGGTGGTCGGTCTGCAGGTGCGCCATCATGCGGGACTGGAACTCCCGTTCGTCATAGCGCGCATCGGTGAAACCGACCGAAAAGGTGAGCAGCTTGCGGCGCTGGCGCGCCTGGACAAGCGCGGTCAGGATGGAGGAATCCAACCCGCCGCTCAGGTAGGTTGCCACCGGCACGTCGGAACGCAGCTGCAGAGTCACGGCATCCTGCAGGAGCTCGCGCACGCTGTCCTGCCAGTAGGCCAGCGGCCTGTCCTCGTAGTCGCCCGCCGCGGGAAACTCGTGCCGCCAGTAGCGCCGCTCGCTGCGCCGTCCATTCTCCAGCACCAGCATGCGGCCCGGTCCCAGCTCCTCGACCCCCTTGAAGGGCGTTCGCGGCGGGATGCTGGCCCACAGGGTGGCTATCTGCCCTATGGCGATCGGGTCGATCTCTGCCTGCAGCGCGCCGTGGGCAAACAGGCCCTTCATCTCCGAGCCGAAGAGCAGGCTGCCATCGGGCAGGGTGGCGTGGAACAGCGGCCGGATGCCCACCCGGTCGCGCAGCAGAACGAGGCGTCGCCGCGGGCGGTCCCAGAGCGCGATGGCGAACTGTCCGTTGAGGTCCGCAACGAAGTCCAGCCCCTTTTCCTCGTACAGGTGGACGAGCGTCTCGGTATCGCTTTGGGTACGGAAACGGTGCCCGCGTCTCTCGAGATCGGCACGCAGCTCGACGTAATTGAAAATCTCGCCGTTCATCACGGCCCAGATGGTGCCGTCTTCATTGGCGAGGGGCTGCTGGCCGGTGAGCAGGTCGATGACCGCCAGCCGCCGGTGGCCGAAGCCAAGCCCGGGCTCGTGATGGAAGCCCTCGCCATCGGGACCGCGATGCGCCAGCACGCGGGTCATGTTGCCCAGCGCCGTCGCATCGACGGCACGCTGGTCGGGATGCCAGATTCCTGCCAGACCACACACGGATTCACTCCTCCGGCCGCCATGATACCTTGGCCGCACCCGACGCCTTGCGCCGGCATGCCAAATCATGACGCAGGTCTCCCCGGCCACGGATGCCCTCCATGCAACCGCCCGACGGGCGGCATGAAGCAACGGCCCGGACCCGCCTGTGCAGGCGAGCCCGGGCCGTGATGGTGGCCCGCGGTACGCCTAGAACCGGTAGTTCAGCTGCGCGCCGACCTCCCTGCCGCGGTCGAGCACCACGCCCACGCAGCGCTGGCCGGGGTAAGGATTGGGATTCGGGACATAGGTGCAGGTATTGGTGGCATTGATCAGGCCACCGATCGGATCATCGTTGTCGAACAGGTCACGCACGAAGGCCGCCACTTCCCAATGCCTGGTGGCAAAGGTACCCCTCAGGTTGAGGCGGGTGATGTCGGGTATCTTCGCCAGATTGGCCTGATCGGCATAGGCATCGCCGCGGTAGGTGAGGTTGGCGTCGAAGATCAGGTCGCGGTCCACGCCCAGCGGGAACACGTACTGCGTCGATGCATAGGCGGTCCACTCGGGCACGTTGAGCGAAGTCTTGCCCTTGAAGCTCTCGCCGTTGAACAGGCGGCGCAGGTTGGCATCATCGGGGAAGAACTCGTTGCTGTACTCGTGCGTGGCATAACCGATACCGGCCGCCACGCTCCAGCGCTCATCCACCTGGAAGGCACCATCGAGCTCGAAGCCCCAGGCATCCGACTTGCCGATGTTCTGGACCGCCGTACGCGGTACCGCCGGATCCACCGAGGTATCGAGGAACACCACCGAGAACTGCTGGTTCTTGACATCCATGATGAAGGCGGCGGCGTTGAGCTTCAGCCGCCCGTCCATCCAGCTGGTCTTGGCGCCGATCTCGTAGTTCTTCAGCTCCTCCGGATTCACGTACAGGAAGTTCGTGTTGATGCTGCTGTTGAAGCGCCCCGCTTTCATGCCTTCCGAGTAGAGCGCATAGAGCATGACGTCATCGATCGGCCGGTACATGGCCGTGATGCGTGGCAGGAAGTCCGTGTCGGTCTCCGTCTTTTCGTTCGCGAGGACGTTGCCCGCCGAACACTCGCCCGCCAGGCACTCCTTCAGGCGGTTCTTTTCCTTCTGCCAGCGTCCTTCCAGCTCAACCGACCATTGGTCGTTGAACGCGTAGCTGAGGCCGCCGAACATGGCGTAGTTCTCGACCTCCTGCGGCGAGCGGAAGCGTCCTTTCGGGTTGGTGGCGCTCCGTACCGAAGCGACGTAGAAGCGCTCGCTTTCGGAGAAGTAGTAAAGCCCGCCCCGCCAGCTGAGCGGGCCGTCCTCGGGCGAGAGGATGCGGAACTCGTGGCTGCGGTTGGTGTAGTACTGCCGCTGCGAGGAGAAGAACGGGCTCGCTTTCACCGCGCTGGCGCCATTGGGTGGAATCCGGTATGGCGCATCGCCGAAGAAGGGATCCGGGCTGGCGCCACGGAAGTACAGGTCGGAATTGCTCCAGCGCTCGTCATCCGCCCAGCCCGCCAGGTAGCTCAGCTGGTAGCCGTTGAGCTCGTAGCTGATGTTTGCCGACAGGAAGTTCCGGTCGCGATCGACACCGCAATCCTCGGGTCGGCCCGCCACCGAATCACAGCTGGCCGCGGCGGCCGACGGCGCCCTGAGCTTGTCCTGCGGCCAGAGCACGCCCGGATCGGTCGGCGAGACGATCCCGACCCCGCGCAACACCACGTTGAGACCATCGGCGGTCCACTCCTGCGGGTGCAGGGCCACGGTGAGCGGCGGACCGTCCCGGTCCTCGCTGAAGATGCCGCGGACCTTGATCGACAGGTTCTCGGTGGGCTCGAACAGCAGGGCTGCCGTCAGCGAGCGGGTTTCCTCCCGGCCCACCTTGACCTCGCGCAGGTACTGGTTGGCGGTATTCCGGCCAACCAGCGAGCCGCTCTCGGACATGGCGCCCAGCACCTTCTTGCTGCCACCGACCTCCAGCCAGAGCTTGTCGGCGACCAGCGGCATCTGGATACCGCCGGTGAACTGCCAGTTGTCCTCGGCCGAGCCCTCGTTGGACGAAAAATTCATCTTGGCGATACCGCTCAGGGCATCCGTGCGCGGGGACCTGGTCACGTAATTCAGTGCACCCGCGTAGGTCTGCCGGCCGAAGGTGGTGGCCTGCGGGCCGCGCAGGACCTCGACCCTCTGCAGCTGGGTGAGGTCGAGGCTCTGCACCGCGCCACCGACATACACGCCATCGAGGAAGACGCTGACGCCCTGGAGACGGATGTCCCCGGTGTTGGGCGCGATGCCGCGCACCGCCAGGGTGCTGGGCGATTCGCGCCCCGAGCCGGCGATGAAGGTCAGGTTGGGCGTGATTTCCGCGAGGCCGCGCAGTTCGGTGATGCGGCTGCGTTCGAGCTGTTCCTCGCTCATGACCGAGATCGACAGGGGTACTTCCTGCAGGTCCTGTTCCCGATACTTTGCCGTGACGATGATTTCCTCGGCTGCCCCGGCGATCAGCGGCAAGGTGGCCATCAGCGCGACCACCATGCCCATCCCCACGGCAAGCATTCCCCTGCCACCCCAAGATTTTCCGTTCATGACGCCCCCCTTGAGCGATGATTCGTCAACCCCCGTCCGCAGCAGGCTCCCGCCCGCTGCAGCAAACCTCGTCTTGCGAACCCGCCATGCCGGGCACCCCTGCCGCCCCACCAGCCTCCATCAGGCCAGCTCCGTCAAGATACCCACCGCCGCGCGCTCCCCCGATTCAAGCGCACCCTCCATGCCCAGCATCGTCACTGCCGTGTGGTCGCCGGCAAAATGGATGAAGCCATGGGGGGTGGCGGCCACGTTACCGTAACGGCTGACGTGCCCCGGGCCACGGTAGGGCAGGTGCCCCGCGGTCCACGGGTTGGCATCCCAGTCGACCGCGAAGGTGGCCTCGATGCGCCCGACCGTACTGGGGCGCGCTTCGTGCAGCTCGCGGGTGGCACGCTTCATCAGCTCGGCCTGCGACAGGCCCTTGCAGGGGATGGCCGAGGCGCCCGCCTTGTAGAACCACAGGTGCTCGCCGCGCGGCGTCCTGCGCACGAAGGCGCGGCCGAAGCTGTCGCGGCTCCAGATCGCCTGCGGCAGGCCGTCGTGCTCCCAGAACGGCTCCTTGATGGCGAAAAAGATGCTGAGCGACGAGCTGTAGGGGATGGATTGCACCGCTTCGGCCATCGGCGCGGGCAGCGCCGGATCGATGCGCAGCTTGCGCAGCACCGGCAGCGGCACGGTGCAGACCACGTAACGCGCACGCAGTTTTGCGCCATCGGCCAGCACCACCTCGGCACCGTCCTTGCCCGTGCGCAGTCCGCTGACCCGGGCCCGCAGGCGTGGTGGCCGCCTGAGCTGCGCGGCCATGCCTTCCGGGACGCGACTCGTGCCCTGCGCAAAGATCTGCAACCCGTTCAACGCCCCCATCGCCTCCATGAAGCGCGCCGAACGCAGCTGGTCGAGCGCCGAGATGTCGTGGGCACTACCGGCGGCAACATGGGGGGTGATGAAGCGCAGGGCCTCTGCGCTGGCCCCCCGCCCGCGCAGGTAGTCGTCGAAGGGCACATCCAGCACTGCCGAGCGCGGATCGAGCCAGCTGTCGAGCTCGGACAGGGGATTCGGGCGGGGCAGGTAACTCAAGGCCACGCCAAAGGGACCCATGCGGCCGAAGCGCGCGCGCTCGGCCTCGTCGAAGCGGGCGGCGGCAGGGCCCTTCTGCCACTCATCGAGCGAAGCCAGCCGCCCCTGGTCGAGGATGGCGAAATCCTGGCCGCCCTGGTATTGCATCCAGCTCGCCAGCTCGATATTGCCGAGCTGCTGGATCATCGAGTGCATGCGCGCATAGGCGGGAGCGATCTCCGCACCACCGGCCTCGGGCTGCCCCGGCACCTTGTCGAGCGACCAGACGCGGCCGCCGACGCGGTCATTGCCTTCCAGCACCAGGACGTCGAGCCCGCCCTCCTGCAGCAGCAGGGCGGCCTGGAGGCCGGCAAGACCCGCACCGACGATGATGACGTCGGCATCGCGGGCACCCCTGCCACCGGCCGCGAAGGCTCGCGGCAAGGCGAGTCCCGCCATGCCCGCGCCGATGGCCTTGAGTACCGTACGCCGGTCGGGCGATGCGGCATCCCGCACGAGCCCTCCGGCGGCTGATGTCCTCCGCTCCATGACACACTCCAGTGGCCAGGGTGGTGACCCGTCGACCGGGAGCAATGCGCACCCCCCAGTCAATTGCAAATCTATCGCGTTTGCCCTGCGCCGTGAAGCCTCGCGCTGAAACCGGCCCTTGCCGGCAGCCTGGAGGGGCGCCCGGACAATTGACTGGAACCGGCGCCTTGCGCCATGCTTTGCTGAAAGGAGGGGATCATCAGCCATGGTTAGCCGCGTCCAGTCGAGGCCTTCGCTGGCCACCATCTACCGCCCGCCCTTCGTCGGCATCTTCGCCTTTGCCGCCACCCTGGGCATCGTGCCGGTCATGCACAGCATGCTGTCGCTGATCAACAGCGCGGTCCCTGCACAACACAAGAACGTGGTCAGCCTCGGCGTAGGTGTCGCGGCGGTGGCCATGGTCATCTATGCCTCGCTCCGCAATTCGGAGGCCCTGGGCACATGGCTCGGTCTCATCGCCGGGCACCTGGTGTGGTCCAGCTGGATCGAGCTGGCCTTTGCCTTCAATCCCGATTACATCGGCATGGATCCACTGCACGTCGACGGCGAGCCGGTACTCACCGCAAGCCTGCTGTTCGTGCAGGGCACCGCCGGATTGTTGTTCGCCACCCTGCCATTCTTCGTCTTCAACCGCGACACACGCTGCAATGCCTTCATGTGGATCCAGCGCCGCTTCGGCATCAAGAGCGCCGGCAGCGCGGCCAACCGGAACTTCGCACGCATCACCTTCATCGAGGTGCTCTACGTCATCTGGTTCTGCTACGCGGTGTCGCTGTTCCTCATCGATCCCCGCTTCGTCGGCTCGCACAGCCCGCTGACCTATATCGCGGGCTTCGGCTTCATCGCCTGGAGCTTCTACCTGCTGATGCGGCTGACCCGCTTCACGCGGATACTGGCCGCGGTACGCTACTCGATCCCGACGGCGGGCATCTTCTGGATCGCCGTCGAGTTCGGCCAGGAGTGGGGGCTGTACGACGAGGTCTGGTCCAAGCCCGGCGAGTACGCGCTGCAGATGGGGCTGGTGCTGGCGGCCTTCATCACCGCCCTGCTGCTGGCGGTAATCATGCCGCACCGCAAGCAGCAGTACTAGCCACCATATCGCCGTCCCTGCCTGCGGCCCGGCCGCAGTGCCCGTGCACATCAGCCACCCGGCCTCCAGCCGTGGTGGCGGCCGTCGCTCCCGCCAGGTCAGGCGGACATCACCACGGCAGCCTGGGGCTGATACAAGGCCCCAGGGCATTGGTCATCCACAGCGGCAGGCAACTCCAGAGCTTCACGGCGGCATCGAACTTCGAGCGGTTGCCGAGGGCCGATGCAGCGGACGCCGCTCCATCCGGAGCCCAGGCCTGCCAGTACAGCTGCACCGGGTGCGCACCCCATTGCGCCTTGAAACGATAGGTACCACTCCCCGGGGTACAGCGCCCGAAGTCGAAACGGCTGCAACCGCGATCGATGGCCAGCTGAAGCACGTCCCAGTACAGGCGCATGTTGACCGACAGCCGGTTGACCGCATGCAGGGTGGCTGCCCACGGGATCTCGATGCCGTCATGCCACTGCACCAGGACCGCCGCGGAGACGGGCTTATCGCCGAGGTAGATCACCACCACCAGCGCATGCTCTCCCAGCGCCGCCAGCACGGCATCGAAAAAACGGCGCGGGTACACCGGCGTACCGAGATCGCGCATGACGCTGCAGAACACCGCGTAGAAATCACCGAGCAATTCCGCATGACCGGTGACCGTGACCGGCTTCTCGCGGTCTGCGCGCCTGACCTGCGAGCGCAGCTTGGAGCCGAGGCGTTGTGCGAGCTCGTCCTTCGTTCCCGGCAGCGGCAACACCATGGAAACCTTGTCGAGGGCCGTAGGCCAGGGAATGGCCGGCGTATCGCTGGAGCGGCGCATGACCAGCCGCGATGCCCGTCGCTCGCCTGCCAGCTCGACGGCTGCCTGCACCAGGCCGGCGAGGGCCGGTTCGTCATCCACCAGCGGCCCACCATAGGTGCAGAAGGGCAGCGACACCAGACAGCGCGTACGGGGGATCAGCAGCTGCTCGACCAGCGGCAGCACGCCGCGCAGGCGACCGTCCGGATGGCGTGCGCTCAGGAAATGCACCGGCAGCCCGAAACTGCGCTGCCCGACCAGCACCGATTCGCCCAGATGGAAGGGACTGCCGTCGGCATGCGCCGCCACATAGGCATCCCAGCCGAACGGCGGCACTGCGGCACACTCGACGTGAACAGCAGGAACGGGTTCAATCACCGGCCAGAGACTCCCATGGGCGAACAGCTCTTAGCCCCGCCGGTCCGGAACCCCGGGCCGTGACACAGGATCAGGGGGACGACAGTGGGGTGCGTCATCACGGGTCAGGTGGTGCCACCAGTGGACCAGACCCCGCTTCAGGAGGAAATCATACCCGAGGATCCAGGCACATCCTGTGACCACCGTCTCTGCCGGCGCAGAGACGGTGAACCTGCGTATCGACGATGCACCATCAGGGCCGGCGACGGGCCAGCAGCAGTTCCATCGACGGCCCTTCGCGGAACACCATCCCCAGCAGGCCGTCCGCTGCGAACAGCAGGCGCGCCATGAGCGCCGGCGCCCTGTGGATGCAGCGATTCGTCCACGCCCACAAGCGGTCCATGAAGACACCGCCAGGCGAAGGGGCAATGTCCGTGGGCTGGATCATCAGGAAGAAGATCGGCGTACGCCCGATGATGTCGAAGCCGGCTGCATCCAGCGCCTGCTCCCAGTCCGCCAGCGAGCGCCAGCGGATGTAATCATGGTGCTCGGTCTCGCGGTGCAGGAACTGGTCATGCACCGCGAGGATGCCACCGGGTTTCAGCACGGCGTGGATGTTCCCCAGGGCGGCAGCCAGCAAGCGGTCATCGACGACGTGGTAGAGGACATCGAGCGCCGTGACCAGATCGAAGCCGGTGCCACAATCCGCCGCCAGGCCAGGGGCGGTCACGTCGCGCTGCATGAAGCGGTATTCCGGATACCGCCCGCCGATGAATTCGACCGCGGCCGCGCTGAGATCGAGCCCGGTCAGGGCGCTGACTCCCCCGCTCCGCCAGAAATCCAGGTAGGCCCCGGTGCCGGAGCCCACTTCGAGGATATTGAGACCCGCCGGCTCGAGGCCAAGGCGCGCAAGGCCACGCCGGAGCACCCTGCGCTTGCGACGGTAGAGCCAGTCGTTGTAGATCGCGGGCAGGTCGCGATGCCCCGAGCTGTGCAGGTTCAACTGGGCATAGCGCTTTTCCCAGTACGGGCCCGGGTCGTAACTCATGGCTGCTCCATCCGGATCAACGACCACCTCCCCTGCACGGCGGTAATCCCGGCCCGGCAGGAATTCCACCATAGATGATCGTGGCGCGGCTGCCTGCCGACCAGCCCGCAGAACGGCACGGCCCTCTCCGGCGAGGGCGGGCAACCCGTGCGGGCGACTATCGATGCCCGGCGCACCGGCACCCGTGGCCGCTCACTTGGCCACGGGCTTGGTGTTGCGGAACCAGAACTGGTAGGGGGAGAGATCCGAGGCGCTGAGGGTGGTATCGAAGTACACGATCTCCAGCGGCGTGATGCGGATGATGTCGAAGCGACGCACCGCACGCTCCCTGGTGACACGCACCAGGTTGTATTTTTCGAGCGTGGGCAGGAAGCGCGGGTCCGCGGAGGTGATGAGCTCGGCGGTGCCCTTGATCTGGACGCTGGTCCACTGCTTGGCGCCACCTTCGGCAAGCGTCCAGCCCTGGAAGCGCACGGCGCTGATCTTCGGGTTCTTGCGCAGCTGCAGCAGCTTCTCCGTGCCCACCTCGGAGACGACATGGAACACCCGTTCCCGCGGGTCGAGCACCATGTCCACCGTGGTTGCGGTCGGCGCGTCGCCATCCACCGTGGCGATGGCGAAGCGCTCGCGGCCCGGCAGGAAGCTGACGACCTTGGCCCAGATCTCGTCCTGCGAAAGCTCGCCGAAGTTGCGCTGGAACTGCTGCGAAGCGGTGGTGACGACATCGACGCCGTCGAACTTCACCTGGTGGCACTCGGCGCAGGTCATGCCGCGCGGATAGCGCGCATGCCCGGGACCCATGACCTGGTCAGCGGTGATCGGCGGGCCATCGATGATCAGTGCATCGACGCCCATCTCGCCGGGCCCGACGTTGCGCGGCGTGCTGGCCGGCGCATCGGCCGCGGCGATGGGGCCGATCCAGCCGCCGATGCATGCGGCGAGGGCGGCGATGAGGACGTGGCGCATTGCGCCGCTGGGGGTGACGACAGCCATCTCGACTCCTCCTGGATCAAGGGGGATCACGCCGGCAGTACTTCATGCCCGGCTGGGGCTACACGCCGGCCATGTACAACCACTCGAGGCACGGACCCGCATGGAAATATGCGCAATCCAGACTAGTGGCGAAGCAGCGGGATTGCAAGAAATACGCGCGATGCGGCAGGTGCCCTCAGGTGGACTCCCTCCAGGGGGCCACGGCTGCGCTGTCGAAGTACTCATCGAGACGCGTGATGCGTCCATCCTTCACGCTGCAGACCAGGCAGGCCGGCAGTTGCAGTCGGCGACCATCGCGGCGCACCCCCGTCAGCACGTGCTGCTGGACGAAGCCGCCGGGGAAGGCCTGCAGGCGGCGCGCCTCGTAGCGCCGCTCGCTGATCCTGTCCACGAAGGCGGCAAGCACGGCAACGTTCTCTGCCGGCGTCGTCTCGATGCCATCGGTGTTGTGCCAGATCACTGCATCCGGGGCATAGATGCTCCGCACCTCGTCGACATCACCCCGCTCGATGGCATCAAAGAAACGCCGGGCCAGCGCCTCGATCTGCTGGATGGAATCCATGTGCATCCCTCCGGGAACCGGGCTGGCCAATTGTAGCCACACCCCCGATCGGGAAAGAAGGTCGCGCGGGGCACCATCCCGGCAGCCGCTGATCCCCCCTCCCGCGGAGGCCACGCCCGACCCGGGGCATGCCATCGGGCAACGGCCAGCCATGCGCGGTAGGCCTGGCAGCCCCCTGCCAAGCGGGCAGGCAACAGGCGATTGCCGGACACGCGTGACGACAGGTAATGTCTCGCCGGTGTCCGGCCAGGGTTCGATACATGAGCACGATCCTGCACTACGATGCGACGAAGCTCGGGGTGATGTTCTTTGTCCTGATGCTGGCAGCTGGCTGGCTCGGGGCCGTCATCGGCTCCAGACACCAGCCGCAGATGGCGGAGGAAAACACGCGGATCGAGGATGCCTGCATCGCGCTCTTCGCGCTGCTGCTGGCCTTCTCCTTTTCCGGCGCCGCCGATCGCTACGAGCACCGCAAGCAGTTCCTGCTCGACGAGGCCATCGCCATCGGCGACTTCGCCACGACCACCTCGCTGCTCGAGGAACCTGCGCGGAGCCGGATCCACGATGAACTCATCACCTACGTCGGATTGCGCCTCGACTTCGGGCGAGTGCGCATCGATGCGCCCGAGATGCAGGACATCACCAGGAAAAGCCGTGCAGGCCAGGACAGGATCCTGGGGATACTGCGCACCGTCATCAGCGAGAAGCAGTCCCTGACGCTGCACACGCCGCTCATGAACGGGTTCAACGGCATGACCATGACGCACGACCGGGCGCTCTATGGCAGCCAGAACCAGGTGGCAGACACCATCATCATCCTGCTCATCGTCTTCGGCCTGGTAAGCGCCTTCATGGTAGGCCGCTCGGGCCAGAAGAGCAGCAGGCTGGGTTCGACGATCACGCGGATCACGGTGTACACGGTGCTCGTGACGGCGGTCTTCACGGTCACCATGGACCTCGAGCAACCCCATCGCGGCATCATGCGCAATCCGCAGGTATCGCTCATCGACCTCATGGCCTCGCTCCAGCATCCCTGAATCGCCCCGGGAGCAGGCGAGGCGCCTTCTGGGCAACCCGGTTCCTCCCCGGGCGCCATCCCGCCCGCCGGCGAGCGAAACCACTGCTCGCCACCCGGGCCGCACTTCGCGTGCATGCATGCCGCGGCTGCACGAAACAGGCTGCCAGGCTCCGCAAGCACCCCGCAATGGTGCCATGCGCCACCCGCCCGACCGCACACGAGCACAGGCGGGCTGCAAGGCGCTGCAGTATGATCGATGGACACAGGTACCGGCGAGGACGAAGCCATGGCCATTGGGCAGGACAAGTCGACTGCTGCGCCACCCGCGCATGCCCGGCTGATCAAGATGAGCACCTCCTACTGGATCTCGCGGCTGCTTTATGCCGCAGCCAGGCTCGAGCTGGCGGACCACTTGGCTGGAGGTGCAAGGACGGCCACGGAACTGGC
>JACFNV010000129.1:0-2184 GCA_019454675.1 Gammaproteobacteria bacterium
GCTGTCGAAGAAGCTGATCGCGGGGAAGGCACGGCTCGACCCGGCAGCAGTGGCCGACATGGACACGCCCTTCAGGGAACTTGCCGAGGCGGCCTGCTGCGCCTGAGCCTGCAGCGCCTATTCGGTGGCGAGATTCAGCTGCCGCGAGCCAATCAGGTCGCCGGGTCTCGAGTCGAGCGGCTGGAAATCCTCGCGAAAGCTGCCACGGAGTCCCTCGAAGGAACCGCTGCCCGAGACCAGCGCCGGGGCCCCCGCACCCGGTAGCGGGGGCAGGGAGTAAAGATCCTGCCCGGGCCGGAAGCCGTGGCCACGGACGAACGCCCACAGGCCATCGCGCAGCACCGGCCAGGCATTCTCCGAACCTGCCAGCATGACGCTGCCCCGCCCGGGCCAGACGAGGTTCCATGCCGTCGTGACGCCGAGGCGTGCCTGCAGCAGCGAGTCCTGGGTGGCAACCGCGCTCAGCCGCACCCCCAGCACGCTTTCGCCGCCGGCATCGTCATCGAGCACGACGATCTCCACCCGCGCATGGCGCAGGGCGGGATCGGCGAAGGCAGCGGCATTGCCGGACCAGCCGAGCAGCGCGCCAGGCGTCATCGCCATGCCGCGGAAGCCGCCGCCCGAGTGCCAGTCCAGCACGCGCACGGCGCCGGACAGGCCGGCGGGCGCCGCCTGCGACAGGCTGATGGGGTTGAGCATGAGCAGCGTGATGCCGAGGGCCACGCCCAGCAGCAGGCCCAGCAGGGCAACGAGCTTGCGCTTCACCGGGGCATGCCCACGCGCGTGGTGAGGACGATCCGTCCCTGGCTGCCGGCCCCTGCATCCGGCTCGAGCTGCCAGACCTCATCGTAGTTGCCGGCAAGCCCGGCAAATTCCCCGGTGCCGCCGGTGATCCCGCCGGTGCCGCCTGCAGCCGGCCCCGCCGTGATGCGCCACTGCCGCCGGCCCTGCCAGAAGGCCGGCGATTCGGCCGCGGGCCCCGCAGGGGCATCGGCCACCCGGGATGCCGGGGCCACGTCGCGGCTGTTCAGCTGGTGCAGGAAAAGGCTGCCGCGGCTCGGCACCAGCAACACCCAGTCGGAACCCTGGGCGGCAGCGGCAAGGGCGGTGGTGCTGCGGCTGGCGAGCCCGATCACCCTGTCCTCGGCATCGCGCAGGCGGAACACCTCGACGCTGGCGGGACGGCCATCTGCCCCGCGCAGCACGGCGGCGGCACCCATCGCTTCGGGCGCCCGGCCATCCGCGACCGGCAACAGCTGCACCCGGTCCTCCGGCCAGTGCACCGCGAAGATCTCCTCGCGGCCGCCATCGGGAACGACATTGATGATGGAGCGCTGGCGCAGGTGCCCGGGCAGGGGATAGACCGCCGCGGCCAGCACGGTCAGCACGACGCCAACGAAGACGCAGGTATAGAACAAGCGTGCCAAGTCGCCAGACTCCACGACAAGCAGGTGGCGGATACTAAACGGCACCAAAGCACGGCACAACAGAACGACGGTACGCTACCGGACGTCGGGCGCGGCCGGCCTCCGGGCGGCGTTCAGGCGTAATACGCCGCCAGGTAATCGTCGAACGACAGCGTGTCGTGCTCCTCGATCCAGCACTGGCGATCCAGCGAGCTCAGGGCCTCGGTCTCGAGCAGCTGGTGCCGGTTGCCGCCACCGGCCATGGAGAGGAAATGGCGGCGATGCCCGCCCGCCAGGCGCAGCCCGAGTTCCACCAGCGACTCGCCGCCACGCAGCGCCTCCAGCATGCGTGCCGATGGCGTGGCCTCCGGCTCGTGGAGCAGTGCAGCACAATCCCGCACGGCATCGCGATAGGCCGTGCCGCCAGCCTCGTCGAGCAGGCCCGCCACTTCGTGCATGGAGCGCAGGATGTCGGCGGCCCAGTCCACCATGGCCACCGCCTCGCCATCGCGCTGCAGTACCAGCCCCGGCTCGCGCCCGCGCCGCGCGACCGTGCGATGGTTGGCATCGATGGCGACGCGCTCCCCGGTGCCGATCGGCGGGCTGTCCCACAGCAGGCAGAAGACCAGGAACACCTCGCAGAAGAGCAGCTCGCGCTCGCTGATGCCCACCGGCGAGAACGGGTCGAGATCCAGCACCCTGAGCTCGAGATACTCGATGCCGCCACGACGCAGTGCGGAGGTGGGGCGCTCGCCGCTCAGCGCGGTGCGCTTCGGGC
>JACFNV010000129.1:2194-3687 GCA_019454675.1 Gammaproteobacteria bacterium
GGCGGACGGTGCTGTAGTACTCGTTCTCGATCTGCAGCTGGTTGGGGTTGAGCTGGCGCCAGATGCCGTCCACCTTCAGGCCGATGCGCTGGAATGCCGGGCTTGGCGTACGGATGGCTTGGCACAGGTCCGCGGTGTACTCGTCGAGGCTGTTGGCGGAGATCCAGATGCCGGCCTGGCTGGCGTTCTTGTAGCCAAGGTCGCTCATGCGCAGCGAGGTTGCATGCGGGGAGAACCAGGTTCCGTCGGCGAACCTGTCCAGCCCGGCGCCGGCGGCCGGCGGGAAACACTCGCACACGGCCGGCGAGGCGCCGAACAGGTACAGCAGCAGCCAGTCCATGCGGCGCACGTTGCGCACCGCATCCAGGTAGGCCGCCGACCGCAGCGCCTGCTCGTCACCGGTAGCGTGTTCCAGCCCCGCATAGCCGGCCCAGAAATCCGCGGGCAGGGAATAATTGAAGTGCACGCCGGCGATGGCCTGCATGTAGCGTCCGTAGCGGAAACCGAGGCCGCGCCGGTAGACGGTCTTCATGGTGGCGACGTTGGAGCGGCCGTAGCGTGCGAGGGGGATGTCCTCCTCGCCGCGCAGGTGGCAGGGCATCGACATGGGCCAGAACAGCTCGGCACCGATGGCGGGCCAGGCAAACCGGTGGATATCCGCCAGGAAGGCCACGGTATCGGGAGTGCTCCGCTGCGGCGGCGTGATGAACTCGATCAGCGCCTCGGAATAATCCGTGGTGATGTAGCGGTTGGTCAGGGCCGAGCCAAGCGCCTGCGGATGGCCGCTCTGCGCGATGTAGCCCTCGGGGGTGACGCGCAGGCACTCCTTCTCCACCCCGCGCAGCCCGCCACGCAGCAGCTGCCCGTCGGCTGCCAGGGCCGCCAGTCGTGTATCGAATCTGCGCTTCACCGTCATGAAATCCCTCGCCCGGGCGCGCCAAGGTTACACGGCCCGCCGTCGCGGCAATACCCATGCATCCGCGGGACGGCCAGCCAGCGGCCAGCGATGGACCGGGCGGGAAGCCCATCATCGCCCCGGTGCCGCTAGGGCGGATGCCCGGCCTCGAGGCTGATGCGGATGCGGTTGTTCTCCTTCGCCACCGCGTTCCACTCGCCGGCCGTCAGACCGAAGGCCACCCCCGGATAGGGCACCACCGGTCGCGAGGCGCCAAGGCCGAGCACCTCGATCCGCAGCCGCGGGTCCGCTGCACGGGAAGCCAGGTAGTTGGCGAAGGCAATGGACTGGCGCGCCGAGGCTGCCTGCGCTTCACCCGGGGGCAGGCCGATGCGGGCGCAGCGCTCGATCGGCAGCCCATCCGGGGCCAGCCCGAACAAGCCATCGGCAACCTCGACCTCGCAGAAATCACCTACGTGCCCTTCGAGATGCACGACCCCGGCAAAGCCCAGCGCGCCAAGCCGCTCCACCAGGCCACGAAGCATTTCCAGGCTGCGGTCGCCGAAGGGCTCCTGCCCCGCCGGGTAGGTTGCGGCCT
>JACFNV010000130.1 GCA_019454675.1 Gammaproteobacteria bacterium
CCTGGCGTGCAGCTGCGCGTCGCTGAGCTTGTGCACCTCGGGTTCGAGGGCATTGGCCCTGGCAACGATGGTGCTGTATTGCTTCAGCAGGCGCTGGTTGCGGCTGCCGAACAGGCGGGTAAGGACATTGGCGATCAAGGCTCTGCTTCTCCCGGCCGTGGGGTGCGCGGGCCACCGCTGCGCCGGCCTGCGGGCCGGTGGCAAGGCCGTCGGCAGGGTCGCAGGCGCGTGGTGGCCCGGGATGCGGGGGACGCTATTCTACGGCCCTTCGGGGCTTTCGGCACAACGCAGTCTGCAGTCGGGAGCGGCGCATGCCGTGGCCGGTTTCAGCCGCGGCCGGCGCGGATGAAGCGCTGCGGATCGACCGGCCGGCCGTCCTGCCAGACCTCGAAATGCAGGTGCGGGCCGGTGGCGCGGCCACTGGCACCAAGCAGCGCGATGGCATCGCCCTGCTGCACCCGCTCGCCCACCCCGACCAGGTTGCGGGCATTGTGCGCATAGCGGGTCATGTAGCCGTTGCCGTGGGTGATCTCCACCACCCGGCCATAGCCCTCGCGTGCGCCCGCCCAGCTGACGATGCCGCCGGCGGCCGCCCTGATCTCGGCGCCGGCGCCGGCGGCGATATCCACCCCGCGATGGTGCCGGCGCTGGCCGGTGAAGGGATCGATGCGGGAACCGAAGCCGCTGGACAGATAGCCGCTCGCCAGCGGGTGGCCCTGCGGGCGGGCTTCCTCGCCGAGGCGGCGGTCCACCAGCAGCGCGGCGAGGAGCGACAGCTGGCTGCGCTGCGCCTGCAGCTGGTGCTGCAGGGCGTCGAGCTCGGCATCGAGATCCATCGGCCGCAGCGGCGCGAGCGGCGCTTCTTCCTCGCCGCCGGTGCCCGGCACCACCGAAAAGTCGAACTCCCCGTCATCCAGCCGGGCCATGCCGGCCAGGCGGCTGCCCAGCGCATTGAGGCGCATGAATTGCGCATGCAGCCCGGCCACGCGCAGGGCCAGCGCATGGCTGCGCTGCTCGGCCGCCTCGCGCAGCTGCGCCACCGCCTGCTGCTGTTCGAGCAGGCCGTGCTGCAGGGTTGCGAGCCGCCCCGTGTCGAGGCTGCGTGCCATCAGGAAGCCAAGCCCCGTGCTGGCGGCCAGCAGCGCCAGCGCGGACAGCGCCACGCCCGCCGCCAGCGCCGGGCTCAGGCGGATGTGGCGGGTGCCGCGCGCATCGCGGCACAGCAGGATGAGGTTCATCGTCCGCAGGCGCTGCAGCAGCCGGCGGGGCTGCAGCAGCAGGGGCATGCAGCGACGGCCGGCCGCGGCCAGCACGGCCCCGACCCGCCCGATGGCAGCGTGGATGCACAGGCGCATCCCTCCTTTTGGCAACCCCGCTATCATGGGAGCATCTCCTGCAGACCGGTGGCTTTGCGTCCCCGCCTTGCGGCGGGTTTGCCCTTGCATATCAGCCGCAGCCTAGCGGCTGGCCGGAGACCGGACAAGAAAGCGGCCGGCGTTGCCGCCAGCGCGGAGCGTGAACCATGTCGCAAAAACAGCCCGAACTGCTCTCGTCGCTGATCCTCGGGCCGGGCGGGGCACTGGAGGGCCTCGCCAGGCGCGCGGCCGAGCAGGTGGGCCTGGCCGGGCAGCTGCGTGCCGGGCTGCCGCCCGTGCTGGCCGAACAGCTGCGTGGCGCCAGCCTGCGCGAGGACGGCACGCTGGTGGTGCTGGCCGCCAGCTCCGCTTGGGCGGCACGGCTGCGCTTCGAGAGCGCGGCGCTGCTGGCCGCCGCCGGCAGCCTCGGGCTTGCGCCCGGGCGCGTGGAGGTGAGGGTGGCTGGACCCGGCGCCGGCGGCTGAGGCCGGCTCAGATCGCGGCAGCGGGCGCGAGGAAGGATACCGGGGCGCGCGCTTGGTTCTCGAAGCTCACCAGCTCCCAGGCGTCGCGGGCGGCAAGCAGGCTGCGGCACAGCTGGTTGTTGAGCGCATGCCCGGACTTGAAGCCCGAGTACTCGCCGATCAGCGTGTGGCCGAGCAGGTAGATGTCGCCGATGGCATCGAGGATCTTGTGCTTGACGAACTCGTCGGCGAAGCGCAGCCCGTCCTCGTTGAGGATGCGGAAGTCGTCGAGCACGATGGCATTGTTCATGCTGCCGCCGAGCGTCAGGTTGCGGGCGCGCAGCGCCTCGATCTCGCGCACGAAGCCGAAGGTGCGCGCGCGGCTGACCTCCTTGAGGAAGGAGGTGGAGGAGAAGTCCACGGTGGCCTCCTGGCTGTAGCGCCGGAAGACCGCGTGGTCGAAGTCGATGCGGAAGTGCACGCGCAGCCCGGCATGCGGGCGGAACTCGGCCCACTTGTCGCCATCCTCGACCCGCACCGGACGCAGGATGCGGATGAAGGACTTCGGTGCATCCTGTTCGGCGATGCCCGCCGATTGCAGCAGGAAGACGAAGGGCGCCGCGCTGCCGTCCATGATCGGCACCTCGGGCGCGGTGAGGTCGACGTAGCAGTTGTCGATGCCCAGCCCCGACATGGCGGCCAGCAGGTGCTCGACCGTGGCCACCTTGACCTGGCCCTCGACCAGCGTGGTGCCGAGCATGGTCTCGCCGACCTTGCGCGCATCGGCTGCCACCTCGGCGGGCGGCTCGAGGTCGACCCGCCGGAACACCACCCCGGTATCCACCGGTGCGGGACGCAGGGTCATGTAGACCTTGCGCCCGGTATGCAGCCCCACGCCGGTGGCGCGGATGGCGGTCTTGAGGGTTCGTTGCTTCAACATCCCATCACTCCCCGCGGACGGGCCGCCATGCGGCCGTGACAGGTGATCGTGTCCCCACCCTGTTGCGGGCATACCACGAACGATGCCACGGTATGCCCAGACCCGCCCTGGAACGCCCTTGAACAGCACTCATCGGATCCCGATAAGCCCTTGATCCGCCAGAAGTGGCGACCAACGACAGGGCAGCGGAGACACGACGCGCGCACGTTAGCACAGCTGCCGATGCCGTCGCAACGAACCCCTTGGCATCACCTCAGTCCGCCTGCCGGCGCAGGAAGGCCGGGATATCGAGCATCTCGAAGTCCGGCTCGGGGTTCACCGGCGACTCGTTGACCGCACGACGACGGTAGGCAGCGGGACGCTCGTAGCCCTCGTAGCTCGGCGGCGCGGCTTCCAGCGACGTCGCAACCGGTACCGGGGTCGCGACCGGCTCGGGAGCCGCCACGGGTGCCGGTGCCGCGCTGCGGCCGCTCACCAGCCGCATCTCGGGCTGGCGCACCGCCTCGGGACGGCCGAGGCCGGTGGCCACCACGGTGACGCGGATGTTGTCGGCCATCTCCGGGTCGATCACGGTGCCGATCACCACGGTGGCATCGTCCGATGCGCACTGCTTGATGGTCTCGCCGACCTGGTGGAACTCGCCGATCGACAGGTCCATGCCGGCGGTGACGTTGACGAGGATGCCGCGGGCGCCGGAGAGGTTGACCTCCTCGAGCAGCGGGCTGGAGATGGCCGCCTCGGCCGCCTCGCGCGCGCGGTCGGCGCCGGTGGCGGTGCCCGAGCCCATCATCGCCATGCCCATCTCGCCCATCACGGTGCGCACGTCGGCAAAGTCGACGTTGATCAGGCCGGGGCGGGTGATCAGCTCGGCGATGCCCTGCACCGCGCCCTGCAGCACCTCGTTGGCG
>JACFNV010000015.1:0-25914 GCA_019454675.1 Gammaproteobacteria bacterium
GGCCCGCCGCGACCTGCCCCTCATGGCCGGAGGTGAGGATGGTGCGGGTGGTGGCGACGTTGAGCGCCAGGCGCAGCAGCGTGGCCAGCAGCAGCACGGTGGGGAACACCGCGAAATCCAGCGGCCGCATCACGTAGACCACCGCCAGCACCACCATCAGCGAGAGCGCGATGTTGAAGGTGAACAGAGCGTCGAGCAGCACCGGCGGCAGCGGCAGCACCACCATGGACAGCATGGCGAGGATGAGCAGCGGCAGGCCGGCGCCGCCCAGGCTCTGCAGGAGTCTCGCGGTGGCCTTGCTGGCGGGATTCATGATGGTTTCTCCATGCTTCGTTCAGCGCCCTCAGGCGCGGCCGTCCGCGCGGCCGCGGCGGGGCCTGGCAAGGTTGGCATCCACCTTCACCAGCGGCCGCTCGGGCCAGGGGGCGCCGCCGCGCGCGGCGGCCTTCAGGCGGTAGACGTAGGTCAGCACCTGGGCCACCGCCACGTAGAGTGGTCCCGGGATTTCCTGATTGATGTTGGTGGTCCAGTACAGCGCACGTGCCAGCAGCGGCGCCTCGAACAGCGTGATGCGGTGCCTGCCGGCGATGTCGCGGATGCGGGCGGCGACGTGGTCGGCGCCCTTGGCCACCACCACCGGTGCCCGCATGCGGCCCTCGTCGTAGCGCAGCGCCACCGCGAAGTGGGTGGGGTTGGTGATCACCACGTCGGCGCTGGGCAGCGCCTTCATCATGCGCCGGTTGGCAAGCTGCTGCTGCAGCGAGCGGATGCGGCTGCGCACCTCGGGGCGGCCCTCGCTTTCCTTGAGCTCGTCGCGGATCTCCTGGCGGGTCATGCGCAGCTCGCGGCCGTGCGACCACATCTGGAAGGGCACGTCGGCCATCGCGATCAGCAGCATGCCGAGGCTGCAGACCAGCAGCGTCACCGCCAGCAGCCGGGCGCTGCGGTCGAGGGCGAGGCCCAGCGGCATGATGCCGAGCGAGAGCACCTGGCCGCGGGCCCAGGCCATGCACAGCAGCGCGAAGCCGCCGATGACCAGCGCCTTGGCCAGCGCCTTGGCGACCTCCACCAGGCCGCGCAGGCTGAAGATGCGCTTGATGCCCTTGAGCGGGCTGAGGCGCTCCAGCTTCGGGGTGAACTGCTCGACGCTGAAGGCCAGGCCGCCGACGGCGAGGCCGCCGGCGATGGCGGCGATGCACAGCACCGCCATCAGCGGCGCGAAGGCCAGCAGCATGTCGATGCCGGCGTCGGCAAAGCTGCGGGTCATGGCATCCGGCTGGCCGAGCAGGCGCGGGTCGGGGGCCAGGCCGCGGCGCATGAAGTCCTCGAAGATGGCGGCGAAGTGTTCGCGACTGGTGAGCGCAAAGCCCGCGCCGGCCAGCATCACCGCGGTGATCACCAGCTCGCGCGAGCGCGCCACCTGGCCGCGCTTGCGCGCGTCCTCGCGCCGCTTCGGCGTGGGTTGTTCGGTGCGTTCCTGGAAGTCCTTTTCCGACACGCTCAGCGCCCCGCCAGCAGCCGCGCCATGGCGTCAAAGGTGGCATCCAGCTGCAGCTGCCAGATCGGCCCGTGCGAGCCGATGTCCATGAGGATGACGAGGAAGCCCATCAGCATGGCCACCGGGAAGCCGACCGCGAACAGGTTCAGGGTGGGTGCCGCGCGGCTGATGACGCCGAAGGCGATGTTGACCATGAGCATGGCGATCACCGAGGGCAGGGCGAGCTTCACCGCGCCGATGAACATCAGGCTGGCGAAGTCGGCCACCAGGCGCGCGTCGCCGACGTCGATGCCGCCGCTGCCGATGGGCAGCAGCTCGAAGCTGGTCGCCAGCACCTCGATCAGCTGCAGGTGGGCGTTCACCGCCAGCATCAGCAGCGTGGCGATCACCAGGTAGAAGCGCCCGAGCAGCGGGATGCCGCCGGCCTGCGGATCGACCACCACCGCGAAGGACAGGCCGGTGCCGCTGGAGACGATCTGCCCGCCGAGGATCGCCGCCTCGATGGCGAGCTTGAGCAGGAAGCCGATGGCGATGCCCACCAGCAGCTCCTGGCCGACCGCGAGGAAGCCCAGCAGGCTGAGCGGCGAGTAGGCCGGCAGCTGGCCCACCGCCGGCAGCATGGCGAAGGAGAGCACGAGGGTGATCAGCAGCCGCACCCGGTTGGGCACGAACATGGCGCCCAGCACCGGCGCGATCATCACCACGCCGCCCACCCGCAGCGCGGACCACAGGATGCGGAACAGCGTGTCGGCGAGGGTGGCGAGCGTCAGCATGGCGGCACCACGGCCTGCTCAGCCGAGCATGCCCGGGATGTTGTGGAACAGCGTGCGGGTGTAGCTGGTGATCATCTCCAGCATCCACGGCCCCGTCGCCAGCAGCACCACCACCAGCGCCAGCAGCTTCGGTATGAAGGAGAGCGTCATCTCGTTGATCTGCGTGGCCGCCTGCAGCACGCCGACCAGCACGCCGGTGGCCAGCGCCGCCAGCAGCAGGGGGGCGGCCACCAGCACCGTCACGGTGAGCGATTCGCGGGCGATGGACAGGACCATTTCCGGTGTCATGCGGGCATCCTCAGGAGACGGCGAAGCTGGCTGCCAGCGTGCCCATGATCAGGCTCCAGCCGTCGACGAGGACGAAGAGCATGATCTTGAACGGCAGCGAGATGAGCATGGGGGAGAGCATCATCATGCCCATCGACATGAGCACGCTGGAGACGACGAGGTCGATGATCAGGAAGGGGATGAAGGTCAGGAAGCCGATCTGGAAGGCGGTCTTCAGCTCCGAGGTCATGAAGCTCGGCAGCAGCACCGACATCGGCACCGCCTCGGCCGAGGCGTATTCTTCGTGCCCTGCCAGGTTGGCGAACAGCTCGAGGTCGGGCTCGCGCGTCTGCCCCAGCATGAAGCTGCGCAGCGGCTTCTCCGCGGCGCTTGCCGCGGCATCGAATTCCATGGTGCCGGCCATGTAGGGCTTGACGCCGTTGTCGTAGGCCTCGGTGAGCACCGGGCCCATGACGAAGAAGGACAGGAACAGCGCCAGCCCCACCAGCACCTGGTTGGGCGGGGTCTGCGGCATGCCGATCGCCTGGCGCAGGATTGCCAGCACGATGACGATGCGGGTGAAGGAGGTCGCGGCCAGCGCCAGCGCCGGCAGCAGCGCCAGCGCCGTCATCAGCAGCAGGATCTGCACGCTGATCGACCATGTCCTGCCATCGGCGCTGCTGGTCAGCAGTTCGAGGCCGGGTCCGGTGGCGGCGGGCTCGGCGGCGGCCGCCAGCAACGGCAGGCCGAGGGCAAGTGCCAAGAGAATGCGCTTCACGGCTGCTGCTCCAGGTGGCTGGCAAACGAGGGCCTGTCGGCCGCCGTCCCGCTCATCACGTGCAGGGTGCGCATGCCGCTGGGGGTGACGCCCACCAGCACCTGCTCGCCACCCACGCGCAGCAGCACCACCTTTTCGCGGCTGCCGAGCGAGATGCCGCTCACCACCTCGATGAGCCCCGACTTGAGGTGCCCGCCCGAACGCAGGCGCTGCGCCAGCCAGGCCAGCCCGCCCACCAGCGCCAGCACCAGGCCGAGCATCAGCACCATGCGCAGCGTCCAGCCGGTCAGGCTGCCCGCTGGCAGGCCGCCGGGCACCGGCTGCGCCGCCGTCTGCGTGCCCGCCGCGAAGGCGCTTGCGGCGCCCAGCAGGCCGCTGGTGGCGGCCACGGCAATCGCCGGCAGGGAAAGTCTCGTCTGCTGGAGCATGGGGGTATGGCCTCAACCGGCCTGGCGTGCGGCGGGGCTGACGACATCGGTCAGGCGGATGCCGAACTTGTCGTTGATGACGACGATCTCGCCATGTGCCACCAGCGCGCCGTTCACCAGCACGTCGAGCGGCTCGCCCGCGCCGCGGTCGAGCTCCACCACCGAGCCCTGCGAGAGGCGCAGCAGCTTGCCGACACTCATCCGCGCCCGGCCCACCTCGAGCGACAGCGTGACCGGCACGTCGAGGATGACGTCGATGCTCGGGTGGGCATCGCCCGTGCCCTCGCCATCGCTGCCGACCTGCTGGAAGGCGGCGGCGCGGAAGCCCGCTTCCGCCTGCCCGCTGCCGGTGGTGGTGTCTTCAGTTGTCTTTGACGGGTCCATAGTGCTCTCCAAGGATGCGGCGATTGGCGGGCTTGCTGATGCGCACGGCATTGCGGCCCTGGCAGGCGCCGAAGGTGCCTTCCATGAGTGGCTGGTCACCGGCGTACAGCACGATGCTGGCCGGCAGCTCGGTGCAGATCACGTCGCCCGGCCGGGCGAGTGCGATGTCGCGCAGGTTGATCTCGCTGCCCGCCAGCACCGCGCGCAGCGCCACCTGCGCACCCTGCACGTCTTCCTGCAGGCGGTTGCGCCACTGCTGCTCGGTGCCGGCTGCGCCCTTGAGCGGGCCGCTGTCACGCAGGCTGCGCAGCGGCTCGACCAGGGCGGCCGGCAGCACGACATCGAAGAAGTGTTCGTTGCCGTCGAAGGCCAGCCCGAAGCGCGTGATGGAGACCGGCTCGGAGCTGCCGGCGATGGCGGCGAAGAGCGGGTTGGTCTCGATCTTCTCGAAGCCGAAGCCGAGTTCGAGGAAGGGCTTCCAGGCCTGCTGGAGGTCGGCGAGGACGGCCTCGACGAAGCGGCGGGTGAGCCGCTGCTCGATGGGGGTGAACTCCTCCATGTCCGCGCTGCGCTGGCCCTTGCCATCGCCGCCGAAGAAGACATCGGTGAGGGTGAAGACGAAGCCGGCATCGAGCGCCACCAGGCCCTTGAGTGCCGCGGGCTTGATGTCGATCACGCTGAGGCTGGCATGCCCCGGGAGCTGGCGCGTGTAGCTGCCCCAGCGCCGCGACAGCGGCGGCTGCACGATCGCTTCCACCGGGCGGCGGAAGAAGCGCCGGCCGGTGATCTTCAGCTGGCTCAGCATGCGCTCGGCGATCGATTCCAGCGCGGGTGCCTGGTCGGCGAGGATGCGCTCCCAGTGGTCGGCGTGCAGGCCCCGGACCTGGTCCGCCGGCGCCGGCCCGGGGGCATCCGCGCCCGCCGGTTCGCGCAGCGCCGCCGACTCTTCGTCCGAGAGGATGTCGCTGTGGTCCATGGCGCCGGCCCGCCTACTGCACGACGAAGCTGGTGAAGTAGAGGTCCTCGACCCCGGGCTTGCCGAAGTTCTCGTTGAGGATGCGCTGCACCTCGGCCAGGCATTCCTTGCGCATGGCTTCCTTGCCTTCGCGGCTGACCAGGTCGGCAAAGCCGTGGCCGGCAAAGATGTTGAGCAGGTTGTTGCGGATGACCGGCATGTGGGTCTCGACCGCCTTGATGGCGGCCTCCTCGCGGCCCATCACCTCCACCGTCACCTGCAGGAAGCGCATGCTGCCCTGTTCCTGGAAGCTGATCACCAGCGGCGGATCGAAGGCCTGGTAGATCGGCGGTGCCTTGGGTGCCTTCCTGGCGGATTTGCCATCCGCGACCGGCGGTTCCCCGCTGCTGCAGCCGGGCATCAGCCCCGGGAACAGCCGGCAGCCGACGATGCCCGTCGCGAACTGGGCGAGGACCACCAGCACGAACAGCCCGGCCGCCATGCCCAGGGTCCTGCCGATGCCGGTTCTGGCGGCCTGTGGCGCCGCCGCAGCGACCTCTGTTTCTTCGCTTGCCATGTCATCCTACCCTGGAGGGCACTATCCTGTCGTGGATAAAGCAAGAGACGTGCCAGCCCAAGATGAGATAAAAATTTGTTATTTATCAAATATTTGCAAGAGTCGTTTATTGGGGGTCAAGAATTTGGCAGCCCATGGGCGCTGTCTGGCCAATGGCTTGGCGCGGGGATCAGGCCATGATGTCCAGTCGCCCGGGTGCCATGCCCGCCAGCAGGCGGCTGCTGCCCATCGTCGGCGGGGCGTGCTCTGCCGCTGGTTCCGTTGCCGGCGGGCTCCCGGGGAAGGCCCCGGCACCGCCCTGCTGTCGGTCGAAGGCGCCCCGGCGCCCGGCGTCGACATTGGCCTGGCTGAGGTTCAGGCCCTGTTCGGCGAACAGTTCGTGCAGGCGCGGGATGGTTTGCTCCAGCGCCTCGCGGGTCTGCCCGTGGTGGGCGCTGAACAGCACCCGTGTCGCGCCATCCTCGTCGACGTGGATGCGGATCTCCATCGGGCCGAGGTGTTCCGGGTGCAGGCGCAGGCGTGCGGACTGCAGGCCCTTGTCGACCATCAGCAGCAGGCGCTCGCCGAGCCCCTTGCTCCAGGCCTCCTGGTCGCCGGCCGGCTGCAGCGTGGGTAGCTGCTCCGCGAACAGTCCCGCCACGTCGCCCGGGAGATGGCTTCCCGCTGCGCCGAGCGTGAGGGTGGTCGCCGTGCCGGCTGCCGCGATGCCGGTGGCGGAGGGTGCGACCGCGTCCAGTCGGAGGACCCCGGTTTCCTGATGTTGCGGGGTTTCGGCGGATAGCTCCGGACGGGTTCCCTTTGCCATGGCTGCCGTGGTGGCCGCCGGCATCCCGCCTTGCCCGGCCGGGATGGGCGGTGGCGCCGCGGCTGCCGCCGTTTCTGCTCCGAGTGCAGTGGCCGGATCCGCCTGCGCCTGCTGCACCACCGGGCGTGCAGCACGGGATGCCGCATCCGTTGCCACGCCGGGCTGCGCCGCTGGGGGAGGGGTGGCCTCCGCCACCACCGTCCCGGTGCTCACCGCCGGCATGATGGGGGCGAGGAGGGGGGGCGCCTGTGTGGCGTCCTGCGGCGTATCGCCGGCCGTCGCCTGCTCCGGCACCTCGTCCACGAGCGGCAAGTCCATGCCGCCTGCCGGCGCATCTTCGCCGCCCGGCCTGCCGCTGCGCCGCCCCTCCGCGACGGATGGTGGCTGCAGCCCCGGTGGCAGGGGGATGCCTGCCGGGGGCGCATCGGCGAGGCTTTCCGCGTTGGCTGGCACAGCGGCCGGCAATGCCTCCATCTCGCTGGCGGCCCCCGTGGCGGCACTGCCCACCGCTGGCGCAATGCCTTGTGTAGCGGGGATTTGCAGCTCCTGCAGCAGCCTGTTGAAACCCGCTCCCGCGCTCTCGCCGGATGGGTGTTCCTCTACCACCGGCATGCCTCCGGCAGGGCCGCTGGCAAGGCTGGGCAGCAGGCTGGCAAGGGCAGGATTGGCGGCAACGCTGTCGGTCACGGCGGGCATGTCTCCTTGTATCCGTGGATATGAGGTAGCAACATCCATGCCAGTGCCGCGGGCGGGTTTGCCGCGAGCCCCGCCAAGGCGTGCGATGCGGCTTGTCAGCCGCCCATCGTGCCGGCTGGTCCGGCTGTACGCCGCAGGCCGATTTCATCGAGCTGGCGCTGTTCGCGGCGGGCGAGCTGCTCGTCGGCTTCCTCGCGGCGGCGCTCGTTGAAGCGTTGCAGCGACAGGGCCTGCGCGCGGGCCTCGCGCCAGCGTGCGAGCTGCTGCTGGTAGCGACGCTCTTCCTCGACGACCAGCTTCTGCTGCTGGCGGGCGGCCTCGCGCAGGCGCTCGGTGAAGCGGCGCCGGTCGGTGATCATCCCCAGGGTCAGGGCCTGGCCGGCATCCGCCGCCAGCCGCTCGTAGTGCTGCAGGTAACCGTTGATCTGGTGCAGGCGCTCCTCCTCGTTGCGCAGCCGGTGCAGGCGCTGGCCGACTTCGCGCGAGGCGGCATCGGCACCGAACTCGGCAAGTCGCTGCAGGGAGTCGAGGGCGGGGCGTGGGGGCATGGTGTCTCGGGTCCTGGTCATTGTGGCAGCGCGTCGGCATTCACCAGCGCCTCGAGCTCGGCGATCGCCGCCTCCATCGGGACGGCCTGGTGCATGTCCTGGCGCAGGAAGGCCTCGATCCGCGGCCACAGTTGCACGGCGCGATCGAGCTGCGGGTCGGTGCCGGCGCGGTAGGCACCGACGGTGATGAGATCGCGGTGACGCTGGTAGTAGGCGTAGACCTCGCGGAAGCGCTGTGCGGCCGCGAGGTGGCGCGGCGTGCAGATGCGGTTCATCGAGCGGCTGATCGAGGCTTCCGGGTCCACCGGCGGGTAGATGCCCGACTCGGCGATGGTGCGCGAGAGCATGATGTGGCCGTCGAGTACCGCGCGCGCGGCGTCGACGATGGGGTCGTTCTCGTCGTCGCCTTCCGCCAGCACCGTGTAGAAACCGGTGATCGAGCCGCTGCCCTGCGTGCTGGTGCCGGCGCGTTCGATCAGCTGCGGCAGGCGGGAGAACACCGAGGGCGGGTAGCCCTTGGTGGCGGGCGGTTCGCCGATGGCCAGGCCGATCTCGCGCTGCGCCTGCGCGAAGCGGGTCAGCGAATCCATCAGCAGCAGTACCTGCAAGCCCTGATCGCGGAAATGCTCGGCGATCGCGGTGGCCATCCAGGCGCCATGCAGCCGCAGCAGCGGCGAGCAGTCGGCGGGCGTCGCCACCACCACCGAACGCGCCAGGCCCTCGGCACCGAGGTTGTCCTCGACGAATTCCTTCACCTCGCGGCCGCGCTCGCCGATCAGGCCGACGACGATGACGTCCGCGCTGGTGTAGCGGGTCATCATGCCGAGCAGGCTGCTTTTGCCGACGCCGCTGCCGGCAAACAGCCCCAGCCGCTGGCCGCGACCGGCGGCAAACAGCGCATTGAGCACGCGCACGCCGACATCGAGCGTCTGCTCGATGGGCTGGCGCTGCAAAGGGTTGAGCGGTTGCGCCTCCAGCGGCACGTGCGCCTCGGCGCGTATCGGCCCGCGGCCGTCGAGCGGTCTGCCGGCGCCATCGATGACGCGCCCGAGCAGGCTGCGGCCCACCGGCACCTTCGCCACGCTGCTGGTGGGGATGACGCGGGCATTGGGCATCAGGCCGGACAGGCCCGAGGTGGGCATCAGGAACAGGCGGTCGCCGGCGAAGCCGACCACCTCGGCTTCCACGCTGCACCCGCCCTGGCCCTCGATGAGACAGCGGGCACCGAGCGCGGCGCGGCAGCCGGTCGCCTCCAGCGTCATGCCGGCGGCGCGGGCCAGCCGGCCCTCGACGATGTGGCCGGGGTGGCGCACGCGCTCGCGCAGGCCGGCAAGCTGGGCGGACCAGCGCTGGCCACGCATGGCGATGTGCTCAGGCCTCGTCTGCCGGGGATCCATGCGTCTGCTCCGGGCTGCGGGCATCGTCGAAGAGCGTGGCGATGGTGCGCGCCAGGCGGGTTTCCAGCCTGCCATCGATCTGCGAGCCGGCGCTGGTGATGATGCAGCCGCCGCGCTCCAGCAGCGGGTCCGCCTCGATGCGCCAGGCGCGCGAGCCCGCGGCGGGCGCCAGGCAATCCTGCAGCACCGCCGCATCCTGCGGATGGACGCGCACCACGACATCGTTCGCTGTCATCGGCAGCACAGCCAGCGCCTCGCGCACCGTGCCGGCGATATGGCTGGGGTCCAGCTGCATCTCGCGGCGCACCAGTTGGCGGCAGACGGCGCGCACCAGCTCGATGATCTCTTCGTGGAAGCGCTGCTCGAGCCCGTCGAAGGGGCTGGCCAGGGCGTCCAGCGCGCCAGCCAGCGTCTGGCTGCGCCGGGCGATTTCCTGCCCGGCCGCTTCGAGGCCGGCCTGCCGCCCTGCCTCGAAGCCCGCCCGGCGGCCTTCCTCGAAGCCGGCCTGGCGTGCCGCCTCGCGCACGGCGCCGGCCTCCCTGCCATCGGCGGACAAGGTGGCTGCGGCGGGCCCGACCACCTCCGGTGCCGTCCAGGGCCGGCAGCCGGCGGGGAGCTCGTCGTTGCGGATGAGGCGTGTCGACATCAGCCCGCCCGTCGCCTAGACGAATTCATTGTCGCTGCCGCCGAGCATGATGGTGCCCTCGTCGGCCAGCCGGCGTGCCGTGGTGACGATGTCCTTCTGCGCTGCTTCGACATCGGTGAGCCTGACCGGGCCCTTGGCCTCGAGGTCCGACTTGAGCAGCTCGGCGGCACGCTTGGACATGTTGCCGAAGATCTTTTCCTGCAGGGCCGGGTCCGCGCCCTTGAGGGCCACCACCAGCGTGTCGGTGGTGATCTCCCGCACCAATGCCTGGATGCCGCGGTCGTCGATGTCGATCAGGTTCTCGAAGACGAACATGTTGTCCTGGATCTGCTGGGACAGCGCGGCGCTCGCCTGGTCGAGCTCCTCGACGATCTGCTTGCCGATGTCGCGCGGCACCTGGTTGAGGATGGAGGCGGCGCTGCGGATGCCGCCCATGCTGGTCATCTTCAGCGTGCCGGCCTGGCGGAAGTGGTGCTGGAGGACCTCGTCGAGCTCGGTGACGGCGCTCTCGGACACTTCGTCCATGCGTGCGATGCGGCTGACGATGTCGGTGGCCCTGCGGACCGGCAGCTGGCCGATGACCTCGGCCGCCTTGTGCGGGCCGAGGCTGGCCAGCACCAGGGCGACGACCTGCGGGTGCTCGTTGTGGATGATCTCGGTCACTTCCTTGGCCTCCATGAGCTGCAGGGATTCCAGGCCGCGCCCGCCGCCGTCGACCAGCCGGTCGTAGAGCGTGCGTGCCTTCTCCTCGCCGAGCGAGCTGGTCAGGAGCTTCTTCAGGAACGTCGGTGAACGGCCCGCCAGCGGCGCCTCGTTTTCCACGTTGTCGGTGAAATGGCTGAGCACGGCGTCGGCCTGGCCGCGGGTCACCTTGCTGAGCCGCGCCATGGCGGCGCCAAGCTTCTGCACCTCGGCCACCGGCATGTGCTTCATGACCTCGGCCGCCTCGCGCTCGCCGAGCGACATGAGGAAGACGGCGGCCCTTTCGCTGCCGGAGAGTTCCTGTATGCCGGCGTCATTCATCGGTGTGCATCCATGTCCTGACGATCTGTGCCACCCGCTCGGGGTTCTTGTCGGCCAGCTGGCGTGCCACGCTCACCTTGTCGTCGTAGGACAGCCCCCTCGGCGCCTGCGGCATGGCGCCGACGCCGGCAGTGCCGGCCGGCAGCGCGACCGCCGCGGGTGCGGGGCTGCCGCCGGTGCCGAGGCTGCGCATGATGGGGCGGATGACGAAGAAGGCGAGGGCGAGGACGAGCAGCCCGGCCAGCACGCTGCGCAGCGTCTCGAACAGGCCGGGCGAGTCGAGCAGGCCCGGGCCTGCGTCGGCGGTGGTCGCTGGCGCCTCGTAGAAGGACACGCTGCTGACGCTCACGGTGTCGCCGCGCTGGCTGTCGAAGCCGACGGCTTCCTTGACCAGGCGGGTGATCTCGTCGATCTCCTGCTGGCTGGGTGCCTGGCTGCTGACATTGCCCTCTTCATCGGTGACGCGCTTGTGGTCCACCAGCACGGCCACCGACAGTCGCCGGATGGCGCCCACCGGCGAGCGCGTGCGGCTGAGCGTGCGATCCACCTCGAAGTTGCGGGTACGCTGCAGCGATTCATTGGTGGGCGGTGCGCCGGCACGGGCTTCCTGTGTCTCCGCCGCAGCCGCCGGCTGGCCGCCGGCCGGCGGCGGATTGGCGGCGTTGCTGGCCACCAGCGGCGGGGGCGGCGTGTTGGAGAGCGCGCCGGGGATGCCGCCGGCTGCCGTGTTGGCGCCGGCATGGCGCTCCTCGGCCACCTGCTCGCTGCGCAGCGCGGTGTTGTCCGGGTCCCATGCCTCGCGGGTTTCCTCGCGCTCGGTGTAGTCGACGTCGGCGGTCACCGTGGCACGGATGCTGCCTGGCCCCAGCATCGGGCTGAGCAGGCTGATGATGCGCTCGGCATAGGAGTTCTCGATGCGCTCGGTGAACTCGAACTGCTGCGTGGACAGGCCGAGCGCCGAGGGATCGCCCGGGGCATTGAGCAGCTTGCCCTGCTGGTCCACCACCGTCACCCTGGAGGCATCCATGCCGGGAATGCTGGAAGCCACCAGGTGCACGATGGCGGCCACCTGCGACTTGTCGAGCTGGCGCCCGGCGTAGAGGTTGAGCAGCACCGAGGCGCTCGGCTCGCGCCGCTTGCGCAGGAACACCGAGTTCTCGGGCAGCGCCAGGTGCACGCGCGCGGCCTGCACCGGGCGCAGGGTGCTGATGGTGCGTGCCAGCTCGGTTTCCAGGGCGTGGTTGTAGCGGGCGTTCTCCATGAACTGGCTGCTGCCGAAGCTGCCCTGTTCCTGCATGATCTCCAGCCCGAAGCTGGCGCCGCGCGGCAGGCCCTGGCCGGCGAGCTTGAGGCGTGCCTCGGCGACGCGCTCCCCGGCGACGAGGATGGCGCCGCTCTTCGGGTCGATGCGGTGCGGGATGTCGGTGGCACCCAGCGTGTTCATGATCTCCGCGGCTTCCTGCTGGCTGACGTTGCTGAACAGCAGCGTGTAGCCCGGTTCGCGGACGTAGAAGGCAGCGGTGATGCCGATGGCGACCGCAAGGGCGAGGCCCGCGAGCAGCAGCAGCTGGCGCAGTCCGGGAATGCGGTCGAGGGCTTTGAAGGGGCTTTCTGCGGCGGCTTCCATGCAGGCTTACCTTGTGCGACGGGTGGGTGCCGATGCCGGTCAGATCGGCATGTTCATGACTTGCTGGTAGGCCTCGACCAGGCGGTTGCGTACCTCGGTCATGGCCTGGAAGGACAGGCTGGCCTTCTGCATCGAGATCACCACCTCGGCGACGCTGACATCGCCGGTGCCGGCCTCGAAGCGCGCGGCCAGCGTCTGTGCCGCGGCCTGCTGCGCGCTCACCGAGTCGAGGGATTGCTGCAGCAGCTTGCCGAAGTTGCCATCGGCGGCGGTGGCCCTGCCGGGCTGCACTTCGGGCGCGCGCATCTCGGCCGCCAGCGCGCGCATCTGGCCCAGTACCTTGTTGATCTCGATGTCGCTCATGGTCCTCGCCTCCAGCAGCGGTGCGACGGCCTCAGCCGGCCAGCGCCCCGGCCTCCTCGCGTGATGGCACCAGGCCGGCATCGCGCAGGCGCGCCAGCTTGTAGCGCAGCGTGCGCGGGCTGATGCCGAGCAGTTCGGCGGCGCGCTTGCGGCTGCCGCTGCGTTCGATGGCGTCGAGGATCAGCCGGCCCTCGACGCTTTGCAGGTTGCCGTGCAGGCCCGTGGCGGAGGTCGCATGGGCGGTGTCGCTGTCCTGCGGCAGGGGCGTGCCCGCCGCGGTCGGCGCCACGATGGGTGCGGGGGCCTCCTCGAAGCGCAGCTCGGCCATGCCGATGTCGCGGTGGCCGGCAAGGATCACCGCGCGCTGCATGAGGTTGGCGAGCTCGCGCACGTTGCCGGGCCAGTGATAGGCCAGCAGTGCGCTGGCGGCATCGGCCGTCAGCGCCGGGATGGGCCGCGTGCGCTCGGCGGCACCGGCAATGAAGAACTCGGCCAGCGGCACGATATCGCCGGGGCGCTGCCGCAACGGGGGCAGGCCGAGCGGGAAGACGCTCAGGCGGTAGTAGAGGTCCTCGCGGAAGCGTCCCGCGCGCACCAGCGCGCGCAGGTCCTGGTTGGTGGTGGCGAGCACGCGCACGTCGAGCGCCAGCGGGCCGCGCCCGCCGATGCGCTCCACCTCGCGCTCCTGCAGCACGCGCAGCAGCTTGGCCTGCAGCGAGACGCACATCTCGCTGATCTCGTCGAGCAGCAGGGTGCCACCCTGGGCCTGCTCGAACTTGCCGGGGCGTGCCTCGTGGGCGCCGGTGAAGGCACCCTTCTCGTGGCCGAAGAGCAGCGCCTCGAGCATGTTCTCGGGAATGGCCGCGCAGTTGATGGCGACGAAGGGCCCGGCGGCCCGCCGCGAATGCTGGTGGATGAAGCGTGCAAAGACTTCCTTGCCGGTGCCCGACTCGCCGCTGAGCAGGACGGTGGTATCGGAAGCCGCCACCCGCGCTGCCAGTGCCAGGGTTTCGAGGGTGGCCGGGTCGCTGGCGATCATGCCGTTCGCCGGCAGCTCGCGCGGCACCAGGCGCTCCAGCTTGTCGACCAGTGCCTGTGCGGCGAAGGGCTTGACCAGGTAGTCGCTGGCGCCGGCCATCATCGAAGCGACGGCATGCTCGATGCTGCCATGGGCGGTGATCATCAGCACCGGCAGCTGCGGCCAGCGTGCGCGGATCCGCGCCAGCAGCGCCGAGCCGTCCATCGGCGCCATCTGGTAGTCGGTGACCACGGCCGCGGCTGCGGTGCCTTCGAGGATCTGCAGCGCCTCGCTGCCATCGCCGGCGAGCAGCACCTTGAAGCCCGAGAGGCGCAGCGTTTCGGCCAGGGCCTCGCGCAGCCTGGCATCGTCCTCGACGAGCAGGATGGGCCTGGCGGTCATGCGGTGTGCCCTCCCGTCGCGCCCGCGGCGCCGTCCTGCTGGACGACCGGCAGGCGCAGCACGAAGGTGGTGTGGCCCGGCCTGCCGTCGGCGAGGACGATGTCGCCGTGGTGGGCGCGGGCGATGGAGCGGGCCACGGCAAGGCCCAGTCCCGTGCCATCCGGGCGCGAGGTAAAGAAGGGTTCGAAGATGCGTGCGGCCAGCCGGTCGTCGATGCCGGGGCCGTTGTCGATCACGCTCAGCTCGGCCTGCAGGCGCGAGGCATGGGCGATGATGCGCAGCCTGGCGCAGGGGCCCGCTGCGGCCAGCGCATTGGTGGCAAGGTTGAGCAGCGCCCCGGCCAGCGTCTCGCGGTTGCCGGCGATCAGCACCGCGGACGGTGCGCGGCTGATGTGCAGCGACTGCCCCGGCTGGAGGATGCCGCCGAGCGCCGTCTCCACGCCGTCGAGGAGCGCGTCGAGCGTGAACTGCTGGTCGGGCATCGCCGAGCCGCGCGCGAACTGCAGCATCTCGCCCACCAGGCGCTCGAGGTCGTGCAGGCAGGCGACCGCCTTGCCCAGCAGCTCGCCGCGCTGCGCGGCCGGCAGCTCCTCGCGGCCGGCATTGGTGGCATAGAGCAGGCTTGCGCTCAGCGGCGTGCGTATCTGGTGGGCCAGCACGGCGGCCATCTCGCTGGTGGCGGTCAGGCGGCGGTGGCGGGCCAGCAGGCTGGCGATCCGGCGCTTCTCGGTGACATCGCTGAGCATGAGCAGCCGGCCCGGGCGGGGGGTGAGCGCCTGCTGCGCCACTTCCAGGCGGCGGCCATCCTCGAGGACCAGGTCGCCGTCATGGGCGCTCGTCGATGCATCGCTGCGGGCGCGCAGCCGCGGCCAGCTTTCGCCGACGACATGGTCGCCGAGGAGGCGGGTGGCCGCCGGGTTGGCCTGTTGCACGACGCCGTCGGCGCCCAGCAGCAGCACGCCGACGGGGAGTGCCTCGAGCACGGCATCGGCGTCGGGCAGCATCCCCGTGCGGGAAGGATCGGCAATAGCGGACATGACAGCCATGCCCGTTCAAAGCAAGAACCGTGCCGCTCAAAAATGAAGTTATAACGTATTGATTATTATGATTATATAGAAGTGCGCGAAGCCTGTGTCAGGCAATTGACTCAGGCGGAAGCCATGTTTGTCAGTATTTTGACGCCTTGAAGATGCCGGTTTCGGTGAAGACATCGGTGCCCTTGCTGAAGGCGATCTGCCGGCGATGGCGCCGGAACAGCATCTTTTCGAGCCCCCCGGCGACGGCGGGAGTCAGGTACTCGAAGCGCGTCTGCAGCCAGCGGATGCCGCCGCGCTCCACGCTGCCGACCACCCGGCCGGGCAGGCGCAGCGGCAGTGGCAGCACCGGGTTGGCGTAGATCATGGCGTAGCCGGTTTCACCGGGCCCGACCCCGACCTGGCCGGGTCCGTACCACTCGATGCCTTGCGCCCGCAGGATCATCGAGTGGCGCGGTGGCTGTCCCGCCTGGTCGGCGATCAACCTGCCCACCAGCGACAGCAGCACGTCGACCTTGGCCTGCAGGTTCAGCAACTCCGGGTTGCCGTGGTGGCCGCCGTCGCCGACCGGTTCGCGCGGGGTGTCCTCGTAGACCGCCAGTGCCTGCAGCGCCCGTGCGGTTTCATGGTTGGCATTGTCCAGCTGCGTGGTGTCGGCCAGATCGGCGGCAAGCCAGGCAAAGGGCAGGCGCTCGAGCAGCGCGATGCCTTCGAAGGCGTTGCCGGACGTCCCGCTCATGCCCCGCGGGCTCCCTCGTCCCCGGGTCGTCCGCCGACGGCGCCGCTGTTGCTGCCGTAGGCGCGCAGCACCCGGTCGCCAAGCGCCGCGCTCGCCTGCAGCTGCCGCCGTTCGTGCTGCAGGCGTTCGAGCATCTGGTGGTTGCGCACCAGCAGCTGCTGCAGGACCTGGCGGCAGGCCTGGGCATCGGCGGCAGGGCCGGGGTCTTCGCACAGTTCGGCCAGCAAGAGGCGACGCTCGTCATCGAGCGTGCCGGCGGTGGTCCATGCCCCGCGCGCGACGTGCTGCTCGACCGCTTCGGTGAGCGCGAGGATGCGGTTCAGCTGCTCCATGCGGGCGTCCACGCTCAGGCGCGCAGCGGGGTGGTGCCGGCTGCCGCGACCGGATCGCCGGCCAGCGCCAGCTGGCCCCAACCGTCGCGGAGCTCGTCCATCAGCCTCGCCACCTCGTCCAGCGACTTCTCGTCATTGCGCAGGTTGGCCTCGGCCAGCCGGCGCGCCATGTAGTCGTAAAGCTGCTCGAGGTCGTCGGCCAGCCCGCCGCCCTGCTGCTTGTCGAGCGCTGCCCGCAGGCCGTCGATCAGGCGGATGGCGCGGCCGATGGCCTCGCCCTTGGCGGATACTTCCTTGCGCCGCATGTGTCCCCTGGCGAGCGCGATGCGGTCGAGCACGCCATCCATCATGTGCAGGATGAGCTGGATGCGATCGCCGCTGGTGGCGCCCCAGGCATTGGTATTGCGGTACTGGCCAAGGGCGTTGTGGGGGTGTGCGTACATGTGCGCGAATCCTCGGGCGGTGGCGGACTCAGGAGTTGCCGAGCTGTGCGGCAAGGTAATTGCTGGTCTGGGTGAGCTGGCTCATCAGCGTGTCGAGCGCCATGAACTGCTTCTGGTAGCGGGCGCGCACCTGCTCCATGCGCACGTCGAGCGCCTCGCGGCGCAGGCCGATGTTGTCGAGCTGGTCCTTGAGCGTCTTTTCCCGCGTCTGGATGCGTCCCCCGCTGCCGAGGAATTCATCCACCGCGGCCTTCATGCGCACCGCGATGCCGCTGTCGGCCTGGCCGAGCACGCGGCCGACGGCATCGAAGTCGCTGTCCACCGCCTTGTCGAAGCGGCTGGTGTCGAGGCTCAGCCTGCCCTTGAGGTCGGAGCTGATGCCGATCTCGCTGAGCGTGCGGAAGGTGTCCTGCTCGCTGCCCGCGCTGCGGCCCAGTGTCTCGCGCAGCGCATTGCGGATGGCGCGGGTGGCGGCATCGCCGAGCAGCGGACCGGCGGCCTTGGTCTCGCTGTTGTAGGCAGTCAGGCCGTTGATGGTGTCGACGACGGCGTTGTAGGCATTGACGAACTGGATCAGCGCCTGGCTGGCTGCGGCCTTGTCATGGGCCACCTCCAGCTTCACCACCGTGCCGGGTTCGGCCTGCAGCAGGTCGATCGTCACGCCCTGGATGGCGCCCTCGATGCGGTTGTTCGCGCTCGTCACCAGCAGGCCGTCGATGGTGGCGCTGGCGTCGCTGGCTGCCGTTGCCTCGGTCATGGCCTGGGTGGTGCCGGCGCCGAACTCGAGCGCTTCGAGCGGGCTGCCCGCGGCCAGGGCATCCACGGTGATGGCATGGCTGGTGCCGGTGCTGGTGGCCGTCAGGATCAGGTGTGCACCGTCGTCGCTGGTGACGATGCTGGCACGCACGCCGGGATTCCCGGCGGCGGTGTTGATGGCGTCACGGATGCCGGCCAGCGTGCTGTTGGCCGATGTCAGCTCGATCTGCAGCGTGCCCTCGCCGCTGCTGATGCGCAGCTGGCCCTCGCCGATGATCGCATCCTCGCCGGCAAAGGCGGGAGAGACCAGCCTGTGGGCTGTGGCGAGGCTGTGGACCTCGACCTCGTAACTGGCCGGGATCGCGCTGGAGGTCGCGCTGACGGCCAGTCGCTCGGCATCGCTCGTGCTGGCCTTGCGCTGCTGGAAGGCCTCCGGGTCGGCGAGCTTGCCCACCGCGTCCTGGAAGGTGGCCAGCGCGCTCTTCAGCCTGCCGATGGCGGTCAATTCGGTGGTGGTTTTGGTTTCCTGGCTGGCCAGCCGCGTGGCGGCCGGCGTTCGTTCGGAGGAGACCAGCTGCTCCACCAGGCTCTTGACGTCGAGCCCCGAACCGAGTCCTGCTGCGGTGATTGCCATGGTCAAAGCGTTCCTGGATTGCGCAAGGGGGTGATGCCGGGATCACCCCGTTGCAGGAGCAAGATCCATGCCATTCAGGCCAGGTTGTTGATGCTGTGGAAGCTGCCGCTACCCAGCGTGGTGGCGATCCGCAGCACTTCCTCCGATGGCACCTGCCGCACGACTTCCCCGCTGGCATCCGTGATTCGCATGACCGTATGGCCGCTGTCGCGGTCCACGTAGAACTCGATCTCGCGCTTGGAATCGCGGAGATAGGCATTGATCTGCTCGACCACCTTCTCGATGTCGGGCATCTCGCTGCCTGACGCCTGCGGTGCCGGTTTGCCGGCTGGCGGCAGCTTGTTGCCGTCCGTGGCTGCAGCCGTTGCCGCCCTGCCAGCCATTGCCTGGTTGGCCGTTGCCATGACATCCATCTCTTGCCTCCGCAACCGGTGCGCCACGGGAAGTCCTTCTCCGTGGTGCGATGCTCCTTTGTGTCAGTCCTTTCGGGGTTGGGGTGGCCGGCGCTGGGCCGGCCACCACCATCACTCGTTACTGCAACCGCGATCAGCCGCGGAGCAGGCTCAGCACCACCTGCGGGGCAGCGTTGGCCTGCGCCAGCACGGCGACACCGGCCTGCTGCAGGATCTGCGCCTTGGTGAGCGCCGCAGTCTCGGCGGCAAAGTCCGCATCCTGGATGCGGCTGCGCGATGCCGTCAGGTTCTCGGCCACCGCCTCGAGGTTGGAGATGGTCGACTCGAAGCGGCTCTGGATGGCACCGAACTGGCTGCGCAGCGCGGACACCGAGGTGAGTGCCGCATCGACCCGCTGGATCGTGTTGTTGGCGTTGCCCACCGAGCTCACGGTGACCGAGGCCAGCGTGTTGGTGTCCTTGGCGATCGAGGTCACGCCGGCGAAGCCGATATCGGCCGGGGTGCCGCCGAGGGTGATGTTCTCGGAGGCGGCCAGCGTCAGCACGCCGCGCAGCGTGCCTTCCTGTGCCGCGGCGATGCCGGCGCCCGCCGCCGTGCCGCTGCCATCGGCGATGGTCTCGTTGACCACCATGTTGCGACCGTCGGCTGCGCTCAGCGTCAGGCTGGAGCCGGACACCGAAGCCGACACGCCGGTCTGCGCCGAGAACAGGTTGATCTGCGCGGCGACGTCGGCGACCGTCAGCGAGGCGCCATCGGCGATGTTGCCGGTGCCCGAGTAGATGGCCACGCCGTTGATGTCGAGGTTGTAGGTGGAAGTGCCACCCGCGCTGCTGACCGTGGCGAAGGTGCCGGTGCTGGCGTTGCTGGCGGTGGCGGTGAGGCCCGCGACGCCGGCGCTGTTGACGGCCTGCAGCTTGGCCCAGGCGCTGTCGGCGCTCTGGCCGGCCTGGGTGCCCGCGGTGCTGGCGCGCACCGCCACGGCGGGGCCGTCGCCCACCGCGATGGTCACGCTGCCGTCGGTCAGCGCATTGGCCGACACGGCGGTGCCGGTCTGCGTGGCGATCTGGCCCATCTGGTCGGCGCGCACGCCGGTGGTGAGGTTGATGTTGATGGTCTCGCCGACGTTGGCACCGACCTGGAACTGGGCGGAGCCGAAGCTGCCGTCGAGCACCTTCTGGCCGTTGAACGAGGTCTGCGAGGCGATGCGGTTGACCTCCTCGAGGCGCTGCTGGACTTCCTGGTCGAGCGCGGCGCGATCGGCAGCCGAGTTGGTCGAGTTGGCCGCCTGCACCGCCAGCTCGCGGATGCGCTGCAGGTTGTTGGTCAGCTCGTCGAGCGCGGACTCGGCGGTCTGCGCGAGCGAGATGCCGTCATTGGCATTGCGCACCGCCTGGTTCAGGCCGCGGATCTGCGTGGTGAAGCGGTTGGCGATGGCAAGACCGGCGGCATCGTCCTTGGCGCTGTTGATGCGCAGGCCGGAGGACAGTCGCTGGAGCGAGGTCTGCAGCGTGCTGTCGGAACGCGACAGGTTGCGCTGGGCGTTCAGCGACAGGACGTTGGTGTTGATGACTACTGGCATGACTACCCTCCTTAAGGGTGTATCAGTTGCTTATCTGGCGTGCCTGGCGGTCCTGTCGGATCCGTGTCCCCGTCTTGGGACTTGATGACGAACCTGTGGCCCTTGCGACCGTGTTATCGGCCGCTCCTGCGGGTACTTGAAGGCGGCGGCGTGACGCGCTTCACACAAAGCGCAGGCCTGGGTGCCGCGATGGCGATGGCCGCCTGTGGACCGTCATGTGCAGCCGGTGCCGATGATGCCGGCTGTATGATGCATCGGTGTCTGTCGAGCAGGCCTGCTGCTGGTCGGCAGCGCAGCCATCCCCGCCTCCGGGACCTGATGCGATGAGGGATGCGCGATAACCCCTGCGTCCCGACGATAGTATCAGTGCCGCAGTGCTGATCGCTGCGGGGTGGTGCTGAAGCAGTCTACTGCCCTGTGGATCACGCGCCGGCCACCGTCGCACCCTGCGAATCGGTGACGTTCCAGCTGTCGTCGGCAGTGAAGGCGAGGCGTAAGCCGATGGGAGACTGGTGTGCGCTATTTCCATTTTCGTGAACCAGAGCACGGAACTCGATTCCTGACGAGCCATGAAGACTCAAGCATGAGCTCTTCCCTGCCGATGACACGGATGAAGACCATCCATCCCGGTGCCTGATGGCATCGGGATCTCCCGCGAAGTTGTGCGATGTTCTGTGACAAACACGGATCGAGGTGGGACGACCATGCCACTGGAGGCCCTTTCCCGGATCATTGGCGTGTCTCTGGCTCCGGCATCATCAGACAACACCACCGACCAGGCATCACACGGCCGGTGGCAGCGTTTGCTGTCGCTGCGTGTCCGCCTGGTCGTCCTTGCCGTGGGGCTGACGCTGATCGTAACGCTGGGTGCGGCAGCCATGGCCTGGTGGGTCATTGGTGAGTATCTGCTGTCGAACGAAGAAGTTGCCCTGGAGCGTACCGCCAATGGCTTGGGCGTACAGTTTGAGGCACAGGTGGCCGGTTACATGAGGGATGCGCGGATGCTGGCCAGTACCGACGCAATAGCCGGCTTTTATCGCGCCGCCTCTGCCGGCGGAACAGATCCCATGACCGGCAAGAGCATGGAAGCATGGTACAGCTATATTTTCGATGGCATCTCCTACCCCGTGTTCACGACCCGTCCCGAGTACCGTGCGCTCGCACTGCGATCGCTGGCAGGAGGCAATCAGAATCTTCTGTATGTCGAGCGTGATCCGGAAAGAACCGGACAGTTGCGTACTTCTTCACTGCCTGCCAAGGATGGTGCCGAGTGGCCTAAGGAGCCCTTGAGCGGATATCCCATGGATCGAGATGCAGAATTCCTGTCTCTGGTGGTTCTGCCTGTTCAGACCGATTCTTCTGCGGATACACCGATGAGCCTTCTGCGTATCACTGTTCCGGTCATCGCCGCTGGCAAGGGGCGGATCCTGGGTTCCCTCCAGCTCGATATCAGCCTCCATGCACTTATCGAAAGTTTCGACAATGTAGCGGCATCGCGACGGTCCATACGAATGATCGATGCTGCGGGCAACGATATCTTCGATTCGGGAGGAACGGATTCATGGAATGTCTCGACGGAGTATCCGACGTTCGATCAGATCTTTGATCGTCGGACGGGACGGCGCGAGCATGCACGCTTGGAGAACGCCACGGGTGCTGTTCATGTACTTGGGCTGTACAACACGCATATAGCCGGTATCGACGGGGATGCGGCATTCCGTGTTCTGGTTACGAATGACCTGTCTGCGGTGTTGTCCGTCGTTTCCGTGGGCTATAAAAAACTGCTGCCCGCGATGATGGTTCTTCTGATGATGTGCCTGCTGATATCAGCGCTCTTCGCCAATGGGATATCGCAGTCTCTGCACAGGCTTATCGAGTACATTTCGAGCTGGACGCCAGAGCGTCGCATCGACCAGGCTACTTTGAGTCGAACCGATGAGATCGGCTCTCTAGCAAGAAAATTTGATCGATTGCTGCGACTGGTCGCCGACCAGCACCGGCAACTGCAGGCGACCATTGAGCAAGGCAAGGCTGCACATCAGCGTGCCAGTGCAATGGAAGTGCGTCTGCGCTCCGTGGTGGATGCCATGCTCGATGGGCTGGTGATCATTGACGACCATGGCACGATCATCTTCGTCAACGCTGCTATCGAGACGATTACCGGCTATTCAGCGAAGGACTTGCAGAATCATCCGGTAACAAAGCTGACCTACATTTTTCATGATGAGCGCCTCATACGGCGCGCTGCCGCGCGTCGTTCGGAGATGAATTGCGTCGTCTTGCGCGTGAGCGAAGCATTTATAACCAGCAAGACGGGCGAGAGGGTCGAGGTATCGTTGGTGGTCAGTCGTCTCGCGCTTGAAGGGCGTCTCTTCTTTAGCGTGGTTGTGCATGACCGGCGCCAGCAGCATGTGCTGGAGGCCGAGCTTAGGCGGTTCAAGTTGTGCATAGAACAAGCCAGCGATGCGGTCACCATCCAGGATGCGCGTGGCAGGCTGATTTATATCAATCCGGCCTTCGAGAAGATGGTCGAAAAACCGGCAAGCGAGATATACGGCAGAATGCCACAGGATTTTCTGTCGAATGTGGACGGCAGTGGCGGAAACGTCGATCGACGGGAGGCGCTGGAGCGGAAGTCGGTATGGCATGGCACTTACCACCTGTTACTGCCATCGGGTGGCTCGGTTGTGCTTGATGCATGGATTTCGGCACTGCGCGACAGCGAGGGAGCCATCACCCATTTTTCATCGGTCATGCGTGACATTACCAAGCAACGCATCATGGAACGCGAGCAGGCGAGGGCACACAAGCTGGAGGCCATCGGGCAACTGGCGGCGGGTGTGGCTCATGAGATCAATACACCGGCCCAGTATCTTGGCGATAACCTGTCTTTCCTGCGTGACGGCATGGCGTGCCTCATTGCAGCCATGCAGGAGATCCAGAAGAGGGCCATTGACGATCAACAGCTGGCGGCCGATCTGCAGGCGATCGATATTCCTTTCCTGCGTGAGGAGATGCCAAGAGCCATCGAACAGTCGATCGATGGCTGTCGTCGTATAACGACGATCGTTCAGGCGATGAAGGAATTTTCCTATCCAGAGGGAAACAGGTCGGCGGCGGATCTCAACAGCGCTATTCGGAGCACGATTCTGGTGGCCACCAATGAGTGGAAATATGTTGCGGAGGTGCGTACAGAGCTGGATCCACGGCTGCCGCCGGTGTGGTGCCATGTGGGTGAAATAAACCAGGTCATACTCAATATGCTGATCAATGCGGCCCATGCCATCGCCGATGGGCAGGGTGATAACGGGAATGCCAAAGGGGTGATTACGGTATCAACTGAGCTCGTCGATCAGCAGGTGGAAATACGTATTCGGGATTCAGGTATCGGTATTCCGCGTCATTTGCGCTACAGGATCTTCGATCCCTTTTTCACCACCAAGGGTGTGGGAAAGGGTACCGGCCAGGGGTTGGCTATAGCGCACGATGTGGTGGTGCGCAGGCATCACGGCACCATACGTGTCGAGTCCGAGAAGGATAAGGGCAGTACATTCATCATCAGTCTTCCCGTAGAGGAGGTGATGGCAGAGGATGAGCATCGGGAGGCCATGTTTTCGGAGGCTGAGCGATGATTCGAATCCTGTTTGTCGATGATGAATCGCATGTTCTCGATGGCATAAGAAGAATGCTGTTTGGTCTGCGTTTGCAATGGGAGACCGGATTTGCCGTGGGTGCCGAGGCTGCTCTGCAGCAGCTCGAGGGCCGGCCATTTGACGTGGTGGTGTCAGATATGAAGATGCCGGGGATGAGTGGCATCGAACTACTGTCTCTCGTGAAGGATCGGAGCCCGGAAACGATCCGTATCGTGCTATCTGGCCATACGGAGTCATCGATGCTGATGCAGGCCTTCGGGGTGGCACAGCAATATCTGGCTAAGCCCTGTGACCCAAGAGCCCTGCAGCAGGCCATCGAGCGTGGCCTGATGCTCAGGGAGCGTCTCGTCAGCAGTGACATCCGTCGTGCGCTTGGCGGGATCAGCGCGGTGCCGCCACTGCCGGCCGTCTATCAGAAGTTGCTTGCCTATCTGAGGCAGCCGAATGCGATGATCAAGCGCATCGGCGAGATCGTTGCAGAGGATATGGCCCTGACCGCGTCTGTGCTCAAGATCGTGAATTCAGCTTACTTTGGGCTGCCGAAGCCGATCGCCAGCATTGAACGAGCGGTTTCCTATCTTGGACTCGATGCGCTGATGACTTTGGTTCTCGAGCACGGTCTTCTTGACAAGCAATTTTCTGCAGCAGAGATATCCGTCAATCACCGGGACTTGCGTCATCACAGCCTGGCAACGGCGGGTATTGCCAGGGCGATTGCTGCAATGAACAGAGAGACCAGAGAGGTGCGGGATGAAGCCTTTCTTGCAGGCATACTCCATGACATTGGTGAACTGGTGTTGGCGATGATCCGGCCTGCCGAGATGGTTATGATCGATAAACTTCTTAGCGCCACCCAGTTGTCGCAAACAGCTGTGGAGCGAGAGATTCTTCAGGTCACACACGCCGAGGTTGGTGCCTATCTGCTCGGGGTGTGGGGTTTTTCTAATCTGATCACGGAGGCGGTGCTCCTGCATCATACCCCGCTCGATGAAGGTGATTCGCGGTGGGGTCTGCCGGGCATCGTGCATGTTGCCTCTGCAATTGCCCGCCAGCCACAGATCAGCCGGCTTGAGGACCCCATGCTCGATATTGATGTGGAATATCTTCATGCGGCTGAGGTCAGCGCCTACTGGCCGCAATGGCACGAGATCGGTCTGCGCATGGGCCAACCGGAGGTGAGTCCATGATTGGCAGAGTGCTTTTTGTTGACGATGAACCGCATGTGCTCGATGGCATTCGTCGCCAGATCGGCCGCAAGGTGGAGGTGGTAACGGCGACCAGCGGCGATGAGGCTCTGCGCCTGATCCGCGAGGGAGATCCCTTTGCGGTGGTGGTATCCGACATGCGGATGCCGCAGATGAATGGCACGCAGCTGTTGGCATCGGTACGTGAAATGGCGCCGGATACGGTACGCATGATCCTGAGCGGCCAGTCCGACCTGCAACAGACCATAGATGCGGTCAATGAGGGTCAGGTCTTCCGCTTTCTGACCAAGCCATGCTCGCCCGAGCTGTTGTGGAAAATGGTGGAGGCGGGCATCGAGCAGTATCGGCTCGTCAATGCCGAACGTGAGCTCCTGGAGAAGACCCTTAACGGGGCGGTCAAGACACTGGTCGAGCTGGTCGGGCTGGCTAATCCGGTGGCCTACGAGCGGGCGGCGAGGATCAAGGATTATGCGGAGGCGATTGCCGAAGCCCTCGGGGTGGGTAGCAACTGGCAGTTGCGACTGGCGACCATATTGTCTCAACTGGGCTGTATCGCGCTACCGGCAGAGCTGCTTACCAAGGTCCACTCGGGAACGCCACTCGATGCATCAGAGCAGCAGCTGTATCAATCCCATCCTGAACTGGGTGCAAGGCTGATCAGGGAAATTCCGCGTCTCGATCCTGTGGCAAGGATGATCGCTGCACAGATGAAGAGACCACGCATGGATGGCACCCTGCAGATCGCGGTGCGTTGGGATGCAACCCAGCTTGGCGCGATTATCCTGCGGGTTGCCACCGAACTCGACCAGCTGGTCGGGCTGGGGCTGTCGCCGCAGACTGCTGCACAGAAGGTGGTCGACAGCTGGCCCGAATTGCCGCCGGTTATGGCTGATAGCCTGAGCAACATGCGAATCGACAAGGGGGAGATAGAGCTCAGGCTC
>JACFNV010000015.1:25934-33284 GCA_019454675.1 Gammaproteobacteria bacterium
TGGCGGAATTGGCGCCAGGCATGATCGTCGATGAGGATCTGAAGAGCCGCAATGGCATCCGCCTGGTGCCACAGGGGCATGAGATCACCGAGGCTCTGATGGTCAGGCTGAGCAGTGTTGCAGCGGGTGTCGGGGTATGCGAGCCCTTTCGGGTGCGGGTGCAGGTCTGAGGTAGATCGCACTTGGGGGTGACGGTAACGCTCAGAGCAGATCGAAGAGCGAGAGGCTGCGGGTCTGTGCAAACACCCGGTGCGCGGCCTCGAGGCCGAGCAGCTGGGTCTGCAGCTCGGAGATGGCCTTCGGGTAGTCGACGTCGCTCAGGCTCGAGAAGCTCGTCTGCAGCTGCAGCGCAAGCTCCTCGTTGCTGGCCTGCTGCTCGTCGAGTGCCGCCAGCCGCGAGCCGACGCTGCCGCGGATGTCCTCGATGTGCAGTTCCGCCTGCCCGAGCTCCAGCAGCGCCGAGTTGAGCACGGTCTGGAAGCCGGCCCGGCTGCGCGGGTCCTGGCCGCTGCTTTCCAGCGCGCTGGCCAGCCGCTCGGCGATGGCAAACAGGCTGGTGTTGGCGCTTGGCGAGATGCTGAACCGGTCCCCGGCCGCCGGCACGCCGTCGAGCGTGATGCCGATGCCGCGGAAGCCGAGCGTATCGCCCGGCTGGAAGCTGCCGCTGGCCACCGTCGCGCCCTGCGAGTCGGTGACGCTCCAGCTGCTGCTGTCGGCAAAGGCGAGGGTGTAGGTGTCGGCGACCCAGGCCGCCTGGTCGCCGATGATGGCATTCTGGAGAAATACGCTGCCCTGGTTGGCGCCGTCCGCCGCGACGGCAAACACCCCGTTGCCGTTGCGGATGCGGAAGAACACCTCCGAGCCGGGATCGGCCTCGCGGACGGTACGGCTGTCGCCCACCCGCTGCAGCCGCGTGCCATCGTCGCCGTTGTAGGTGGCAAGGCCATCATGCAGCGTGACCGGTACCGTGCCGGTGGCATTGCCCGCGAACAGATGATGCCCCTCGCCATCCTGGCTGTTGGCCTTGTCGACGAGGCCGGCCAGCAGTTCGCGTATCTCTGCCGCCATCGCCCGGCGCGTTTCGCTGGTCTGGATGCCGCCACCCGCCTCGATCGCCAGTTCGCGCATCCTGGCCATCGCATCCTGCACGCCGTCGAGGGCGTTTTCCTCGAGCGCCAGCCGGCGTCGGGCCGCCTCGCCGTTGGCCTGGTAGGAGGCGAGCCGGCTGAGTCCCTGCTGCAGCGAGACCAGCTGCCCGGCACCGCCCGGGTCATCGGCGGCCGTGTTGATGCGCAGCCCCGAGCTGACCTGTTTCTGCACGCGGGCCATGGCGGCCTGGCGCCGGTAGACATCGGCCAGCCACTGCAGCTGGATGGATTTCGTGGAAACACGCATGGCTAGTTCAGTATCCCGAGCAAGGTGCGGAACAGGTCATTGGAAACCCCGATCATCTGGCTGGCAGCCATGTAGGCCTGCTGGTAGCGCAGCATGTTGGCCGCTTCCTCGTCGAGGTTGACGCCGATTGCCGCCTCGAGATCGATTCGCGCCTGTTCCTGCATCACGGATTGCACCTCGGCGTCCTGGCGGGCACGCAGTGCAGCCGCACCGACGTCGGAGAGCAGCCGGCCAGCCAGTGCGTCCACCGATATCTGCCCGCCAGCAAGGAAACCGCTGGTCGATGTCATGGCGAGGGCCAGCGCGTTGCTGTTGTCGGCACTGCCCGCGGCGGTGGCATGCACGCTGAAGCTGTCCCCGGCGGCAACGCTGCCCGAGATGCGCACGCTCCAGCCATTGAAGCTGATGTCATCGCCGGCCGACCAGGCCAGTGCTCCGCTGAGATCGTGGCCGTCGGCATCATAGATGCGCAGGTTGCCCGCCGTTTCGAAGCGCAGTTCCACGGCCTCGCGGAGGGCGGGATGGCCGGGGTCGACGACGCTGGCCGCGGCGATGGTGCCGGTGCCCTGGTTGCCGAGCGAGCTGGAGGTGGCGAGCGGTGCCGCGGCGGCGATGGCCGCCGGATCGCCGATCGTCAGGCCTAGCTGGCTGGCGGCCTCGCCGACCGCCCGTATCAGGAAGCGGTCACCCGCATCGGCACTGTCACCGACCACCACCGAGAGACCGTCGAAACGCAAGGGATCAGCTGCCGTGCCGCTGCCGCTGGTGCCGAACAGCTGTCCGCTGCTGCCGTCGCGCAGCGACCAGCTGCTGCCGTCGAAGCGCAGCTCGTAGTCGCGCGCCTGCAGTGCGCTGGCATCCTCGATGCCGACCGCCAGGCTGGCGCTGCCGGTATTGCCGACCGCATCCATGATCCGGGGCCCGGGCAGCGTGAAGAAGGCGCCACCCGGCTGGCCATTGGCATCCACGCCCTGGGCATGCTGCGCATTGAACACGCTGCCCAGCGTGTTGGCGAGCAGGCCCAGCTGCTGGCGTGCGGGATCGAGGACCGTGCTGCGGAAGGCGAGCAGGCCGCCCATGGTGCCGCCGCCGACCTGCGTGGCGATGGAGCGTGACTCGTTGCCGAGGCGGATGTCGAGGGTGCTGCGCATCGGGTCGAAGGCGTCCGGTCGCAGCTCGAGGCTGGCGCTGTTGATGCCGAGCACCAGCGGCTGGCCGTTGCCGACCATGACGTTGGTGGTGCCATCGGCCTGCGCTGTGGTGCTGAAGTCGATCAGGCCGCTGAGCTGGCCGAGCAGGGCATCACGCTGGTCCGCAAGGTCTGCGTCGCCGGAGATGCCGCGGCTGATGGCAGCGTTGATGTCGGCAAGCTGCGCCGCCAGGTTGTTGATACGGCTGGCCGTATCCTGCATGCGCAGGTTGATCTCGTTGTCGAGGCTGCGCAGCTGCGTGTCGAGCTGGGCGAAGCGCTGGCCGAGCGAGTCCGCCTGGGCCAGCAGCTGCTGGCGTGTGGAGGACGAGCCGGGATCGCGTGCCAGCGATTCGACCTGGTCGAAGAATGACTGGATGGCATTGTGGATGCCGAGCTCGGGGTTGCCGAGCAGGGAGTCGAGCCGAGCACCCAGGCTGGCCAGCACCGTGGCGCGCTCGCCCGAGCTGGTGGTCTCGCGGACGGCGGCGCCGAGGAAGTCGCTGTACATGCGCTCCACGCCCACCACGCGCGTCCCCGAGCCGAGGTCGGCGGTCAGCCCGGTGCCGACGGTGACGCCTTCCACCTGCACGATGCGCCGGCGCACGTAGCCGTCGGTGCCGGCGTTGGCAACGTTGTTGGCGGTGACCGCCAGCCCGCGCTGGGCGGCGATCAGTCCTGTCAGCGCTGTGTTGATGATCGACATGCTGTGCTTCCGTTGCGGTGATCCGGATGCCCGGAGGGGATCGCCACTCCTAGGGCATCGGCACTCCGGCCAGGTTCTTTAGCTGGCCGAGGGCTTCGCCGAGGCGCGTACCGTTGATGATTGAACGTAATTTCTGTGTGTAGGCGGGGTCGGCGGCATAGCCTGCCGCCTGCAGCGAGTCGGCGAAACGCCCGGCGTGGCGGCCGTTGCGCAGCGCCTCGGCGTAACGCGGATTGCCCTTGAGGAACTGTACATAATCGGCGAAGGCGGCCTTGAGGTCGGGGTAGGAGCGGAAGGCCGCCGATTGCGGCTTCGGCAATCCGTCCTCGAACTCCAGCGTGCGCACCGTCAGGCGCTCGCCGCTCCAGCCGGGGCCGGCCTTGATGTTGAACAGGTTGTTGCCGCTGATGCCGCGACCGTCGCGGGCCACGCGGCTGCCCCAGCCGGTCTCGAGTGCCGCCTGCGCGACGATGGCCCTGGGGTCGATGCCGAGCTCGCGCCCGGCGGCCTCCGCATACGGCAGCACGTCGCGGACGAATTCCATCGGCGAGGCAGGGCGCCAGTCGCGCCAGTACGCGGCCTCGGCCGGGCCGGGGGCATGGCCACGGGGTGTCGCCTGCGCTGCCTGCAGCGGCCCTGCGGCAGCTGCTGCTTCACCGCCGCCGGCAGCTGCGCCGCCGTCCCGGCCAGCCGGTGCCGCGGCTCCAGGCAGCGCAGCCACGCGGTCGGCGTTGCCGAGTTCGCGCAGCGCCGTCGCGTCCTGCTCCGTTGCCAGGCCCAGCTGGCGGGCCAGCACCGCCGCCAGCCCGAGCCCCTTGCCGCGGGTCATCTCCACCGACATCTGCTGGTCGAACATGTCGCGATAGGTGGTGTCGCTGCCATCGCCGAACACATCGCCGGCCTGGCGCATGCTCTGCAGCATCATCTGCACGAAGAGCGCCTCGAACTGGCGCGCGGCCTCGGTGGCGCTGGCGGTGGTGTCGGCATCGTGGCCGGCCCGTGCACGCAGCTCCGCCAGGCCGACGAAGTCGGTGGCAGTCCGCGGGCTGCGGACGGCGCCGTGGTCCGGGCTGGTGCCGATGGCTGCCACGAGCCTTCCCTCAGATCACCAGCAGTTCGGCACGCAGCGCGCCGGCGGCGCGCAGTGCCTGCAGGATGGCCACCAGGTCGCCGGGTGCCGCGCCCACTTCGTTCACCGCGCGGACGATATCGTTCAGCTCGACGCCGGCCTTGAACAGAAACATGTGGCTGTTGCCCTGGCTGATGTCGATGTTGCTTTGCGGGGTGACCACCGTCTGCCCGCGCTCGGCAAAGGGCTGCGGCTGGCTGACGTTGTAGTCTTCGGTGATGCTCACCACCAGCGAGCCGTGCGAGACCGCCGCGGGCGTGACGCGCACCTGCGAGTTGATGACCACCGTGCCGGTGCGCGAGTTGACGATCACGCGCGCGCGCGCCTCCCCGGGGGTGACCTCGAGGTTCTCGATGGCCGACATGAAGGCGATGCGCTCGGCGGCATCCTGCGGTGCCGCGACGCGAATGGAAGTCGGGTCCACCGGCTGCGCGGTGCCCTTGCCCAGCAGCTGGTTGATGCTGTCGGCGAGGTGGGTGGCGGTGGTGAAATCCGGCTGGTTGAGGTTGAGGACCAGGTGGTCGGTGCCGGCGAACTGCGTCGGCACCGTGCGCTCCACCATGGCGCCGTTGGGGATGGTGCCCACACTCGGCACGTTGATGGAAATCTTCGAGCCGTCCTGTCCGGAGATGCCCAGCCCGCTGACGGCAAGATTGCCCTGGGCCACCGCGTAGACCTGGCCATCGAGCCCCTTGAGCGCGGTCACCAGCAGCGTGCCGCCGCGCAGGCTCTTGGCGTTGGCGATCGAGGAGACCGTGACATCGATGGTCTGCCCCGGCTTGGCGAAGGGTGGCAGCTCGGCATGCACGGCGACGGCGGCGATGTTCTTCAGCTGCAGGTTGGAGCCTGGCGGCAGGTTGACGCCGAGGCGCTCGAGCATGTTGATCAGGCTCTGCGTGCTGAAGGGGGCCTGGGTGGTCTGGTCGCCGGTGCCGTCGAGGCCCACCACCAGGCCGTAGCCGACCAGCTGGTTGCTGCGCACCCCGGCCACCGTGGCGACATCCTTGATGCGCTCGGCGCCGGCCTCGGTCGCGAACTGCATGAGAAGCAGCATCATGCCGGTCAGCAGCCAGGTGGTCTGCAGCAGGCGCGCGTTCTGCCGTGGGCTCATGGGATGATCGCTCCTGCGTCCTGCCGGGTCACAGCGGCCAGAACTTCATGAAGAAGCGTGAAATCGCACCCGGGCGGTTGGCGTCCGGGACCACGCCGTTGCCGCTGTAGGTGATGCGGGCATCGGCCACCTTGTAGGAGGGCACCGAGTTGTCCACGGCGATGTCCGCCGGGCGCACGATGCCCGAGATCTGGATGTATTCCTCGCCCTGGTTGAGCGTCAGCCACTTCTCGCCGCGCACCACCAGGTTGCCGTTGGGCAGCACCTCGGCCACGGTCACGGTGATGTTGCCGTTGAGGCTGTTGCTCTGGCTGCTCGAGCCCTTGCCGGCAAACTCCTGGTTGCTGCCCCAGTCGTTGCTGAGGATGTCGCGCCCGCCCACGGTGACGTTGGTGCCGAGGATGGTGGGTGCGCCGGTCTCGGTGCGGGTGTTCTTCTGCGCGTCGGTGCTGGCGCTCTTCGAGGCCTGGGTGCGCTCGGCCAGGCGCACCGTGATGGTGTCGCCGATGCGCCGCGCCTTGTGGTCCTCGAACAGCGCGATGGCCGTGGCCGGCTGGTACACCGCGCCGTCGCTGGCCGGTGGCAGCGGCGCATGGACCGTGGTGGGCGGATAGTCGCCGGGCTGGCGGCTGGGACCCGCCGCGCAGGCGCCCAGCGCGATGGCTGCAAGCAGCATGGCGGACAGCCGCAGCAGCGGCTGGTGCATGGACGGTCTGGTGGCGGTGTCGTTCATCATCCGGCTCAGATGTTGTTGTTGAGGTACTGGAGCATCTGGTCGCTGACCGCGATGGCCTTCGAGTTCATCTCGTAGGCACGCTGCGTCTCGATCATGCCCACCAGCTCCTCGACGACGTTGACGTTGGAGCCCTCGAGAGAGCCCTGCACCAGGTCGCCGCGCCCCTCGAGGTTCGGGTTGCCGACCTGCGGCGTGCCGCTGGCGGCGGTTTCCACCAGCATGTTTTGCCCGCGCGGCTGCAGGCCGGCGGGGTTGATGAAGTCGGCGATCTGCAGGGTGCCGAGCGTCACCGGGTCCACCTGGCCGGTCACCTGGGCCTGTAGCAGGCCATCGGGCGACACGGTGATGGCGGTCACCCCGCTGGGCACGGTGATCGAAGGCTGCACCTCGTAGCCCGAGGCGGTGACCAGGCGCCCCTCGGAGTCGATCTTGAAGGAGCCATCGCGGGTGTAGGCCAGCGTGCCGTCGGGCATCAGCACCTGGAAGAAGCCGCGGCCGCTGATCATCACGTCCAGCGGGTTGCCGGTGTTGATGGTGGCGCCCTGGTCGAAGGTCTTCTCGGTGGCGATCACCCGCACGCCGGTGCCGAGCGTGAGCCCGGTGGGCTTCTCGGTGTTCTGCGAGGTGGCGCCGCCGGCCTGCGAGACGTTCTGGTAGAGCAGGTCCTCGAAGATCGCACGGCCCTTCTTGAAGCCGTTGGTGTTCACGTTGGCGAGGTTGTTGGAGACCACGGTCATGCGCGTCTGCTGCGCATCGAGGCCGGTCTTGGCTACCCAGAGTGATTGCATCTTGCTTGCTCCTGTCGGTCGGTTTCAGGTCGCTGTTCAGCCGCCGCTGCGCATCAGGCTGGCACTGGCCTGCGCGTTCTCGTCGGCGGCATGCATGGCGCGCACCTGCATCTCGTAGGCGCGCGCGATCTCGATCATCTCGACCAGCGCCGCGGTGGCATTGACGTTCGAGGTTTCCAGCGTGCCATTGGCGATGTGTACGCCGGCATCGGCCGCCGCCTCCCCGCCGTCGCCCATGCGGAACAGGCCGTTTTCGGCCCGCATCATGTCTGCCGCCGGCGGATTCACCAGCTTGA
>JACFNV010000131.1 GCA_019454675.1 Gammaproteobacteria bacterium
GCATCAACAGCGAAGATCACGAAAGCGACCGCATCTTCGCGGCGGGGCTGGTGATCCGCGACCTGCCCGCCCTGGCCAGCAGCTTCCGCTCGGAATTGAGCCTCGGCGAGATGTTGCGGCGCGCCAACGTGGTGGCCATTGCCGGCATCGATACCCGGCGGCTGACGCGCCTGCTGCGCGAGAAGGGCGCGATGTCCGGCTGCATCATGACTGGCGAGATGGCCACCGAAACCGCGGTGGAGCATGCGCGGCGCTTTCCCGGCCTCGAGGGCATGGACCTTGCCCGCGTGGTGACCACGCGGGAGGTCTACCAGTGGAACCTCGGCAGCCACTGGTCTGCAGACGCCACCGTGCCGCGGCGGGGAGCCGCGCCTTTCTCGGTGGTGGCTTATGATTTCGGCATCAAGCGCACCATCCTGCGCCTGCTGGTGGACGCGGGCTGCCGGGTGACGGTGGTGCCGGCGCAGACCAGCGCGGAAGACGTGCTGGCCATGGAACCCGATGGCATCTTCCTCTCCAACGGGCCCGGCGATCCCCAGCCCTGCAGCTATGCCATCGAAGCCCTGGCCAGGCTGCTCGACAGCGGCATCCCGATTTTCGGCATCTGTCTGGGGCACCAGTTCCTGGCGCTCGCCAGCGGGGCGCGGACCTGCAAGCTGAAGTTCGGCCACCATGGCGCCAACCACCCGGTGCTCGACATGGATACGGGCCGGGTGCTGATCACCAGCCAGAACCACGGTTTCGCGGTGGATGCGGACAGCCTGCCCGCCACCCTGCGCCAGACCCACCGCAGCCTGTTCGATGGCTCGCTGCAAGGGATGGAGAGGACCGATTGCCCGGCCTTCAGCTTCCAGGGCCATCCCGAGGCAGGCCCGGGCCCGCACGACGTGGCCCGGTTGTTCGAGCGCTTCACGGCCATGATGCGCGAGCATGCGCAGGCCGCCGGCAACGGCGGGCGCTCCGCCAACTCCCGCAGCTGAGTGACCCAAGCATGCCGAAGCGTACAGACATCCACAGCGTATTGATCATCGGTGCCGGCCCCATCGTCATCGGGCAGGCCTGCGAGTTCGACTACTCCGGCACCCAGGCCTGCCGCGCCCTCAAGGAAGAGGGGTACCGGGTCATCCTCGTCAATTCGAATCCCGCCACCATCATGACGGATCCGGATTTCGCCGATGCCGTCTACATCGAGCCGGTGCAATGGCAGACCGTGGCGCGCATCATCGAGCTGGAAAAGCCCGATGCCATCCTGCCCACCATGGGCGGGCAGACCGCCCTCAATTGCGCGCTGGACCTCGAGCGCGAGGGCGTCCTGGCCCGCTTCGGCGTCGAGATGATCGGGGCCTCGCGGGATGCCATCGACACCGCCGAGGATCGCGAGCTGTTCCGCGATGCGATGCGCGGGATGGGGCTGGAAGTGCCGCGCGCCATGGTTGCCCACACCATGGAGGAGGCGCAGAAGATCCAGCCCGAGATCGGTTTCCCGATCGTCATCCGCCCGTCGTTCACGCTTGGCGGCAGCGGTGGCGGCATCGCCTACAACCGCGAGGAGTTCGAGGAGATCGTCGGCCGCGGGCTCGAGGCTTCTCCTACCAGCGAGGTGCTGCTCGAGGAGTCGGTGCTCGGCTGGAAAGAGTTCGAGATGGAGGTGGTGCGGGACCACAACGACAACTGCATTATCATCTGCTCCATCGAGAACCTCGATCCCATGGGCGTGCACACCGGCGACTCGATCACGGTGGCGCCGGCGCAGACGCTCACCGACCGGGAGTACCAGCGCCTGCGCGATGCATCGATCGCCATCCTGCGGCGGGTCGGCGTCGAGACCGGCGGTTCCAACGTCCAGTTCGCCGTCAACCCGGCGGATGGCCGCGTGCTCGTCATCGAGATGAACCCGCGCGTCTCCCGCTCTTCGGCGCTGGCATCCAAGGCCACCGGCTTCCCGATCGCCCGGGTCGCCGCCAAGCTGGCGGTCGGCTACACGCTCGATGAGCTGCGCAATGAAATCACCGGGGGCGCCACGCCGGCATCCTTCGAGCCCACCATCGACTATGTCGTCACCAAGGTACCGCGCTTCACCTTCGAGAAGTTCCCGGGCGCGGACATCCGCCTGACCACGCAGATGAAGTCGGTCGGCGAGGTGATGGCCATGGGGCGCACCTTCCAGGAGTCGCTGCAGAAGGCGCTGCGCGGCATGGAGACGGGCATCGACGGCCTGGTGGAGCTCCTGCCGGCGGAGCCTTCGGACGAGGAAATGGACCGCCTGCGCCACGAGCTGCGCATGCCCGGGCCCGACCGCCTGCTGTATGTCGCCGATGCCTTCCGCCATGGCATGGACCTCGCGCAGGTGCAGGAGCTCAGCCGCATCGACCCCTGGTTCCTGGCGCAGATCGAGGAGCTGGTCGATTGCGAGGCGATGGTGCGCCGCGAGGGCGTGGTGTGCCTGCAGGCCGGGCGCCTGCGCGAGCTCAAGCGCAAGGGCTTTTCCGACAGCCGCCTGGCCCGCCTGCTGCGGGTCAAGGAAAGCGTCGTGCGGCAGAGCCGCTACAAGGCGGGCGTGCGCCCCGTCTACAAGCGGGTGGATACCTGCGCCGCCGAGTTTTCCACGCCCACCGCCTACCTGTACTCGACCTACGAGGAGGAGTGCGAGGCCGAGCCGAGCGAGCGGCGCAAGATCATGATCCTCGGCGGCGGCCCGAACCGCATCGGCCAGGGCATCGAATTCGACTACTGCTGCGTGCATGCCGCGCTGGCGCTCAAGGAGTCTGGCTTCGAGACCATCATGGTCAACTGCAACCCCGAGACGGTTTCCACCGACTTCGACGTCTCCGACCGGCTGTATTTCGAGTCGCTGACCTTCGAGGACGTCATGGAGATCGTCGACCTCGAGAAGCCCGCCGGGGTCATCGTGCAGTACGGCGGCCAGACGCCGCTCAAGCTTGCGCGGGCGCTCGAGGCGGCGGGCGCACCCATCATCGGCACCTCGCCGGATGCCATCGACATGGCCGAGGATCGCGAGCGCTTCCAGAAGCTCCTCAAGCAGCTGCACCTGCGCCAGCCGCCGAACTGCACCGCCACCAACGAGGAGGATGCGGTGCGGCGGGCCCAGGACGTGGGCTTCCCCCTGGTGGTCCGCCCCTCCTACGTGCTCGGCGGCCGGGCGATGGAGGTCGTCCACGGCGAGGACGACCTGCGTGCCTACATGCGCAACGCCGTGGCCGTCTCGCCGGACAGCCCGGTGCTGCTGGACCGCTTCCTCGACCAGGCCATCGAGGTGGATGTCGACTGCATCTGCGACGGCAGCGATGTCTTCATCGGCGGCATCATGGAACATATCGAGCAGG
>JACFNV010000132.1 GCA_019454675.1 Gammaproteobacteria bacterium
GGCGCTGGCGGAAAAGCTCGCGCGCCTCGGTGTCACGCGGCCGGAGGACCTGCTGTTCCTGCTGCCACAGCGCTACGAGGACCGCACGCGGCTGACGCCCATCGGCGGGGCACGGCCGGGCATGCGCGTGGTGGTGGAGGGTGAGGTGGTGCTCAGCGAAGTGGTCCTGCGCCGCCGTCGCAGCCTGCTCTGCCGCATCAGCGATGGCACCGGCATGCTCACGCTGCGCTTCTTCTATTTCGGCAAGGCGCAGCAGGAACAGCTGGCGCGCGGGCGGCGCCTGCACTGCTACGGGGAGCTGCGTTCCGGGCCCTCGGGCATGGAGATGATCCATCCGGAATACCGCCTGCTCGCGGCCGGCGAGCGCGCGGTGCTCGAGCAGGCGCTGACCCCGGTCTATCCCGCCACCGAAGGGCTGCAGCAACCGCGCCTGCGCGCGCTCACCGCGCAGGCACTCGAGCGCTGGCTGGACGGGCTGCCCGACTGGCTGGCCGGCCGGCTGCCACAGGCGCACGGGCTGCCCGCGCTGCACGAGGCGCTGCGCTTCATGCACCACCCTCCCCCCGGCGCGGATCTCGAGCGCCTGGCGGCCGGGCGCCATCCGGCACAGCGGCGCCTGGCGCTGGAGGAAATGCTGGCCCACCACCTGGGCCTGCGCCGCCTGCGCGAACGTGCGCGGCGGGAAGCCGCCATCCCGCTGCCGGCCCGCGGCGGGCTGCGCGGGCGCTTCCTGCAGGGGCTGGGCTTCACGCTGACCGGCGGCCAGCGCGAGGCGCTCGCTGCCATCGATGCCGACCTCGCGCAGCCGCATCCGATGATGCGCCTGGTGCAGGGCGACGTCGGCTGCGGCAAGACGGTGGTGGCGGCGGCAGCGGCGCTGCGCGCGGTGGAGAACGGCCACCAGGCCGTCATCATGGCGCCCACCGAGCTGCTTGCCGAGCAGCACCGGCGCAGCTTCCAACGCTGGCTCGAGCCGCTGGGCATCGCCGTCGCCTGGCTCGGCGGCAGCCTCGGGCGGCGCGAGCGCCAGCAGGCGCTGGCGGCCATCGCCGACGGCAGCGCGCAGGTGGTGATCGGCACCCACGCGCTGTTCCAGGAGGGAGTGGACTACCACGGCCTGGCGCTGCTCGTGGTCGACGAGCAGCACCGCTTCGGCGTCGACCAGCGCCTTGCGCTGATGCAGAAGGCCGCCCTCGGCAACCGGCGCCCGCACCAGCTGGTGATGACCGCCACGCCCATCCCGCGCACGCTGGCGATGACCCTGTACGCCGACCTCGACAGCTCGGTGATCGCCGAGCTGCCCCCCGGGCGCCAGCCGGTGCAGACCATCGCGCTGCCCGAGCGCCGGCGCGACGAAGTGGTGGCGCGGGTCAGGGAGGCCGCACGGGCCGGCCAGCGCGCCTACTGGGTGTGCCCGCTGATCGAGGACTCGGAGGAACTGGACTACCAGGCCGCGGAATCCATGCATGCGATGCTGGCCACGGCACTGCCCGGGGTGGCGGTGGGGCTGGTCCACGGCCGCATGAAGTCCGAGGCCAAGGATGCGGTGATGCGCGCCTTCGCCGCCGGGGAGGTGCAGCTGCTGGTGGCCACCACGGTGATCGAGGTGGGCGTGGACGTGCCCGAGGCCACGCTGATGATCATCGAGAACGCCGAGCGCATGGGGCTGGCGCAGCTGCACCAGCTGCGTGGCCGCGTCGGCCGCGGCACGGTGGCGAGCCACTGCGTGCTGCTCTACCAGTCACCGCTCGCGGGCATGGCGCGCCAGCGCCTCGAGGTGATGCGCGAGACCAACGATGGCTTCGTCGTGGCACAGAAGGACCTCGAGCTGCGCGGCCCCGGCGAGGTGCTCGGCACCCGGCAGACCGGCCTGATGCAGCTGCGGGTAGCCGACCTGCTGCGCGATGCCGAGCTCACGCCGCTGGTGCAGCAGCTCGGCCGGCGGCTGCTGGCCGACGATCCCGCCGCCATCGAGCCACTGATCCGCCGCTGGGTGGGCGAGGCAAGCCGCTACGGGAACGTCTAAGATCTGCGGCCATGTCTTCCCGGCCCGCACGACCCGGCGTCACGGAGCATCCGCTCGGCGCCAGCCTGTACCACTATGCGCGGCTGATGCGGCTCGACCGGCCCATCGGCATCTGGCTGCTGCTGTGGCCCATGCTGTGGGCGCTGTGGATCGCCGGCGAAGGCAGGCCGCAGGCGGCGGTGTTCAGCATCATGGTGATCGGCGTGGTGGTGATGCGCTCGGCGGGCTGCGTCATCAACGACTGGGCCGACCGCGACCTCGACCCGCACGTCGAGCGCACGCGCGAGCGGCCGCTGGCCGCGGGCCAGGTGAGTCCGCAGGAGGCGCTGGTGCTGTTCGCCGCGCTGTCGCTGGTGGCAGTCGCGCTGGTGCTGCAGCTCAACCGGCTGACGCAGCTGCTGGCGGTGGGCGGGGCGCTGCTGACCGTGGTCTACCCCTTCATGAAGCGCTTCATCTCCGCGCCGCAGCTGGTGCTGGGTGCCGCCTTCGGCTGGGCGGTGCCCATGGCCTTTGCCGCCGAGACCGGCGCGGTGCCCCGGCTGGCCTGGCTGCTGTGGCTGACGGTGGTCATCTGGGCGCTGATCTACGACACCATGTACGCCATGGCCGACCGCGCCGACGATCTGCGGGTGGGCGTGAAGTCGACCGCCATCCTGTTCGGCAGCGCGGACGTGTTCATCGTCAGCCTGCTGATGATCATCCTGGTGCTGGGACTGGCGCTGGCCGGGCAGCTGGCCGGGCTCGGCCCCTGGTACTACGGCGCGCTGCTGGTGGCCTCGCTGCTGCTGTTCAAGGAGCGCCGCCTGATCGCCGGACGCGAGCCCGGCGCCTGCTTTGCCGCCTTCCTGCACAGCCACTGGGTGGGCGCGGTGGTGTTCGCCGGGATCGTGCTCGACTTCACCTTCCGGCCGCTCCAGGCCATTCCCTAAAGCGTGCGGGCCACCGCCCACACCTCCACGCTTGCCGCACCGGCGCGGCGCAGCGCGCGCAGCAGCGCGGCAGCGGTACTGCCGGTGGTGATCACGTCATCGATGATGGCCACGCGCCTTCCCGCGCAGCCATCGGCGACGAAGGCGCCACGCAGGTTGCGCCGGCGGGCGGCGCGGCTGAGGCCGGTCTGCCCGGCAGTGGCCACCACCCGGCGCGCCAGCGAGGGCGCCAGCACGAGGCCGAGGCGCTCTGCCACCGGCCTGGCGATCTCCAGCGCCTGGTTGTAGCCGCGCTCGACCAGCCGCTGGCGGTGCAGCGGCACCGGCAGGAGCAGCTCCGGTGCCGCGCCGGGCGGCGGGCGGCGGGCGGCAAGCACCA
>JACFNV010000133.1 GCA_019454675.1 Gammaproteobacteria bacterium
ATCCGCGACGATGAGGACATGACCCTCCGGATCGAGCCCGAGCCGGGCATGCACATCGAAACCATGGCGCAGGGTCTGGCCCTGCTCGACCAGGTCAATTCGCCCAGGTTCAAGCTGCACATCGACATCTGCCACGCCTACTGCTCGGAGAAGAATTACCTCGACGCGCTGCGCGCCGCCGCGCCGCAGGCGCGCTACCTGCATATTTCCGATGCGCGCGAGGGCTACAACCTCAAGATCGTGCACGATCGCGAGGATCTCGCGCCGGATCTCGACTTCGCCAGCGTGCTGGTGCACTTCGAGGACACCGCCGACTTCCTGCTGCTGGACCGCGACCATCCCATCCACTTCCGCGAGGCGGCACCGAGTGCGGCGCGCGCCAGGCGCATCGAAACGCTGCTGGATCGCGCCGGGGTGAGAAAAGACCTCGAGGTCGTGGGCTATTCCAGCCTCTACGCCGGCAGCTCCGCGCTGGATGACGAGATCTTCACCTACCTCATCTCCATGCCCGGCCTGAGCTACGACGTGCTCGAACGCGCCCGCCCGGTGGTCGGCTACCTGCGCGGAGCGAGGGGTGCGGCGCGGGTCGACAGGATGGTGGCCAACACCCTCACGGGCGTCGTGCATTTCCACGAGATTCCGGGCGAGGGCACGCTGGATCTGGCCGGCAGTTTCAGGGCGCTGGTGGAGGGCGGTTTCTCCGGCTACGGTTCGGTGGAGCTGTATCACCACGTCGAGGGCTGGCAGAAGGCGCTCGATGACAGCTACCGGCACCTGGCACCGCTGGCGGCGGCGCACTGATCGGAGGTGGCCATGATCGATGCGAGTGCGTTGGGCTGGCCCGCTGATCTCGTGGGCGAGCTGGACCACCGCCGGCTGAAGGCTCCGGCGGTGAAGCTGCGTTCGGCCACGCCCGGGGAGAAGGGCGACGTGGTGTACGCGGTGGATCTGCGCATCCGCCGCCCCAACGCGGGGGAGTACCTGACCGATACCGAACTGCACTCGGTCGAACACTTCCTGCTGGAAGGTTTCTCGCGCCTCCTGCCCGGCACCTTTCTTTCCGTGGGCATCATGGGCTGCCAGACCGGCCTGTACCTGGGCTTCCTCAACGAGGGCCGCGTGCCGGTGATCCTCGATACCCTGGCGCAGATCCTGGAGGACATGCAGCAGGCCACGGCGGTGCCCTACGCCAACATCGAGCAGTGCGGGCGCTGGCGCAATCATTCGCTGCACGATGCGCAGCGCGTGGCGCGCGAGATCCTGGCGCGCCGCGCCGACTGGCTGGATGCGGCATGAGCGCGGTGCCCCCCCAGCGCTGGGAAGTGCGGGTGCAGCGCCCGATCGCCTACGACGTGATCAAGGCCCCGGCGCTGTTCGACCCGGCGAGTGATCTCCTGATGTCCTTCGGCAACCCGCACGGGCGCCGTTTCGTGGTGGTGGACGGCACCGTGGATCGCCTGCACGGCGAGCGCATCCGCGGCTATTTCCGCGAGCGCGGCATCGAGGCGCGCATCCAGGTGTTTCCGGGCGGCGAAGAGCACAAGAACAGCGAGATCTACCAGGACATCGCGCGCGCGCTCGATGCCTTCCCCATCCACCGGCGCGATGAGCCCGTCATCGCGATCGGCGGCGGCGTGCTGACCGACGTGGTGGCCTTCGTCGCGGCGAGCTACCGGCGCGGGGTGCCGCATATCAAGGTGCCCACCACCCTGATGGGTTACGTCGATGCCGCGCTCGGGATCAAGGCCGGGATCAACTTCAACGGCAACAAGAACCGCCTGGGTGCGTTCGAGCCGCCGCTGGCGGTGCTGCTCGACCGCAGCTTCCTGCCGACCCTGCCGCGCCGGCACCTGGTCAACGGCGTGTGCGAGATCATCAAGCTCGCCATCATTCGCGACGCCGGCCTGTTCCAGCGCCTCGAGCGCGACGCCGCGCGCGCGGTGGCGACCTGTTTCTCCGAGCCGGCGGGCGAAGCCATCCTCGATGGCGCCATCGGCGGCATGCTGGAGGAACTGGTTCCCAACCTGCATGAGGAAGATCTGGCGCGCCGGGTCGATTTCGGCCACACCTTCAGCTATGGCCTGGAGACGCGCCACGAGCACCGCCTGCTGCACGGCGAGGCGGTGCTGCTCGACATCCTGGTTTCCACCTGCATCGCGCAGGCCCGCGGCCTGCTTTCGGCGTTCGAAGCCGATCGCATCTTCGCGCTGGTCGAGGCGCTCGACGCGGGCCTGGACTACGGCGTGCTGGACACCGACCTGATGTGGGCCTCGCTGCTGGACCGGATCAAGCACCGCAACGGCCTGCAGCGCGTCCCCATGCCGACCGGCATCGGACACTGCCTCTTTCTCAACGACATTTCACGCGCCGAGCTCGATGCCGCGGTGCTCGCCCTTCACTCCCGGATCAAGGCCAGCCATGAACCAGCCATCGAATGTTGACAGCCAGGAGGTCAGCAAATTCGACCGCGTCGCCCAGCTCTGGTGGGATCCCGCCGGCAAGATGGGGATGCTGCACGTCATCAACCCGCTGCGCAGCCAGTTCACCTTCGACCACGCCGACGTCAATGGCAAGCGCGTGGTGGATGTGGGCTGCGGCGGCGGCATCCTGACCGAAACCCTCGCCCAGGCGGGGGCCGACGTGGTCGGCATCGACCAGTCCGAGCTGACCCTGGAAGTGGCGAAACAGCACGCCGCCAAGAGCGGGCTGACGATCGACTACCGCATCCAGACCGTGGAAGAACTCGCGGAAAAGGAAGCGGGCACCTACGACGTGGTGACGTGCCTCGAGATGATCGAGCACGTGCCCGATCCGGCCGCCATCATCGCGGCGTGCGCGCGCCTGCTCAAGCCCGGTGGCCACGCCATCTTTTCCACCATCAACCGCAGCTTCAAGGCCTGGCTGTTCGCCATCATCGGCGGCGAGTACGTCATGCGCATCCTGCCGCGCGGCACCCACCAGTACGAAAAGCTGGTGCGCCCGACCGAGCTGCGGTCGTGGTCCGAGGCCGCGGGCCTGACCTGGCTGCGCAGCGCCAGCCTCATGTTCAATCCGCTCACGAAGAAATTCCGCGTCGCGCACGGCAAGGAAGACGTCAACTACATGATGAGCTTCGTCAAGAAGAGCTGACATGCGCACCTACCTCGCCCTGTCGCGCTCCACCCACGGCGTGATCGATATCGCCATGCCCGGCTTCGCGGCCCTGCTCTGGCTCGGGCGCTTCCCGGCCTGGGACGTGCTGGCGGTGGCGCTGGTCACGGCGCTGGCGGGCTACACCGCGATCTATGCGCTGAACGATCTGGTGGGTGTGGAGGTCGACC
>JACFNV010000134.1 GCA_019454675.1 Gammaproteobacteria bacterium
GCTTCGTCCGTTCAAATTTTGCTTTCGACATCTCTCACTTTCTCCAGGCGTCTTGCTCAGAAAGCCGCAGACTGCCAATGCAGCGCCGGGCTCCGTGATAACCAACAGAAAAACTCCGAACTCGTTACAGCTTCCTTGCCTGCATCTTCTGGAGCCCACAACCGGAGTTGAACCGGTGACCTCTTCCTTACCAAGGAAGTGCTCTACCTACTGAGCTATGTGGGCGAAACCCCGGGGCCATCCCCCGCTCTACACAGCCTTGCCTCAAGCCCGGCGACCGCATCGGCCAGGCCGGCGCAGATGGAGCGGGTGATGGGAATCGAACCCACATCATCAGCTTGGAAGGCTGAGGTTCTACCATTGAACTACACCCGCCAGCTCACCCAGCTCCGGCCGCCGGTCACGAAAACCGCGGCGCGCAGCAACCCGTGCACCACGCGCTCTTCCAGCGCTTGGGGCCCGGGTTCATGGATTGTCCATACGCTATCAGTCCGCATCCGCGGGTCCTGGATCCGCCCCGCCGCCACATGGACTGGTGGAGGGGGAAGGATTCGAACCTTCGAAGGTATAAACCAGCAGATTTACAGTCTGCCCCCGTTGGCCGCTTGGGTACCCCTCCGCGGACGGAAGTCGGCCATTGTCCAATTCGGGCGTGCCAGTGTCAACAAAAACACGCTGCACGAGACCACCATCGGGGCGATCCGTCATCGATCCCGTCCCGGCAGGGACCAGCCGCCCCGGACTGGTGCCGGAAGAGGGACTTGAACCCACAACCTACCGCTTACAAAACGGTTGCTCTACCAGTTGAGCTATTCCGGCCAGGACCAGGGAGCCGATACGGACAGCGGCCCGGATTCTAGTGAATCGCCACCCTGCCGCCAACCGGCGCCGCCGGGCAGGCAACCGGCTCCGCCTGCAGCAGCTGGCCGGTCTCCCCTTCGAAACCGGCGAGATCGGGCAACTTCCCGTCCGACAGCCCGGCCACGACCACCCAGTAGCGGATCGCCGGCCGGTAGCGATCGCTGAGCCGGGGCTGGAAGCCGAGCGCCTCTGCCGCAGCCAGCACCTGCCCGGCCTGCTCCCGGTCCGCGAAAACCCCGAGCGAGACCCGGAACGGCGGGGGGCCTTCGGCGACACGGGCATCGACCACGCCCGCAGCCGCCAGCTGCACCGCCATCCGCTCGGCATCCGCACGGGCGGCAAGCCCCTCGATCTGCACCTCGTGGCCAACCCGGACGCGGCCCTCCTCGCGCTCCACGCCAGCATCCAGCCCGGTAGCTCCGAGCCGGACACGCAGCCGATCGGCCAGCTGGCCGTCCACGAAGGGCCCGATCCGGATGCAGGCGCTACCGTCAAGCTGTCGCTGGCTGGCTCTCCCGCCCGCTACCGGAACGGTGGAGGCCCGCGCCTCGCTGCGATGCAATGCAAGCACTGGTGCCACTCCGTCACCAGCGGCACCGGGCAGTTGCCGCGCCGGCACCTCCGGCGGAGCAACCCACAAGCGCCAGCCGGCAAACAGGGCATTGGCCAGCAAGAGCGCCAGAAACAGATTTCTCACGATGGGCCCACCGGTGTGGCAGCTGTCAGGGCCGTCAGTCTGCCGCGACCATGCCCGGCAGGGCCAGCCCCTCGAGGACCAGCAAGGGATGGTGGTGCACCGGCCCGGACAACATGGGCATCAACCCCCCGGCATCACCACCGCTGAGCACCAGCACCGGTACCTCGCCGTGCCCCACCAGGGATGCCATGCAGGACTCGACCAGCGCCGCCCCTGCGCGCCAGGCACCAAGGCGCATGCAGGCATCGGTATCGCGCCCCCAGGCGCCGGCATGGTCGCCGGAGTCGGGCAATAGGCGCGCGGACGAGGCGATGCCGCCCGTGGTGCCGAGCAGTGCGCGGCGCATCAAGCCCGGCCCCGGCACGATCAGGCCGCCGAGATGCCTGCCATCCGCCTGCACCACGTCGATGGTCCAGGCAGTGCCAGCATCCACCACGCATGCCGCCGAGCGATGATGCGCATAGGCCGCCACCATCGCCAGCCAGCGATCCACGCCCAGCTGGGCCGGCTCGTGGTAGGCGCAACGCACCCCGGCAGCAGCCGCGCTGGTGTGCGCCTGGTGCACCGGGGCGCGGAGGGCCGCTTCCAGCGCAAGGCACAGCTCACGGCTGCGCTCCGGCGCGGCGACGCTGGCCACGCGCACCTCATCCACGGTGCGGCCATCCGCCATCCGGGCCGCCAGCGCTTGCGCCGTCACGCCCTCATGGACGAATCCCTGCGGATCCCGCAGTTCACCATCCTCGAGCCAGGCCCACTTGACGCGGGTATTGCCGAAATCGACCAGCAGCTTCACCCGCCACCCCGCAAGCTGACATCGCCGGCATAGAGAGGCGTGATGGCGCCCCCTGGCCCTTCCACCAGCAAGGCACCATCCGCGGCGATGCCGCGCGCAATGCCCGTGATTCGCGTCGCGGCACCGGTCACCACCACCGGCTGATCACGCAGCTGGTCGTAGCGCCCCCATTCTGCGGCAAGCGGTGCGAAGCCCTGCTCGGCAAAGCCGACCAGCATGGCATGGAGCGCGCCGATCAATGCCGCTGCCAGGGCATTGCGCCCGCCACGCCCGGCGAGCGCCGTGGCATCGAGGCGGGCCGGGACCACGCCCCCGTCGGCGACGATGGCTTGCGCCATGGCTGCCGGGGCCGAGAGATTCAGGCCAATCCCGATCACCGCCCGCAGCGGGCCGCGTGCATCGCCATCCACATCCACCAGGATTCCGGCCAGCTTGGCGCCATCGAGCAGGACGTCATTCGGCCACTTGAGCCGGGCATCGGCCACGCCCAGTGCTGCAAGCGCACGGCGCACGGCAATGCCGGCAGCCAGCGAAAGTGCAGGGAGGTCGCGCGGCGGGGAAGCAAAGGACCAGCCAAGCGAAAGGCACAGGCCACCGGCGTAAGGCGACAGCCAGCGCCTCCCGCGCCGCCCGCGACCCGCCGTCTGGTGCTCCGCGAGCAGGCAGCGCCAATGACCCGGACGCGGGGCCGGCCCGGCCATCAGTGCAGCGCTCGTCGAACCGATGACGGCGGCCACCTCGAGCGACTCGCAACCCTGCAGCACCGAGCCATCGAGGGCGGCGAGGATCTGCTCGCGGCGCAACAGGTCCAGCGGCTCGCCCAGGCGATAACCGCGCCCCGCGACGGAAACCACCTCCAGCCCGAGCGCGTCGAGCTGGTGCAACTGCTTCCAGACGGCACTGCGCGACAGCCCAAGCC
>JACFNV010000016.1 GCA_019454675.1 Gammaproteobacteria bacterium
TGGGCGGTGGGGTTCCGGCACCTGGACGAGGTGCCGCTCAAGCCAGGTTGGGAGCCGGGGTGGCGCTGGCGGCTGGTCTACGCCGTGGACTACGGGGCGGCCTGCATCATCCTCGCCATCGGCGTGCAGCCCATCTCCCGGTGGGCGGGGGAGCGGATCAAGCACGCGCCCTGGCGCTGGCTGGCAGCCCTGTTGAACCGCCTCGATGCGCACCACACGGCGAACGCCGGTCCCCTGATGTGGAACACGGCGCCGTGCCGGCCGGCGGTGCGCTATCTGGTGACGGGGATCTGGGCGGCCCTGCTGGCGATCGCCATCGCCTGAGAGCCCGTCACAGGGCCAAGGCGAGCACCCTTGTGATGGCCGGTGGCGATCTGCCGGAACGCGTTGGGGACGCCACCCTCCGCCGTCGTCCTGTGACTGCCATCCTGTGTCCCGAACGGGTCTTTCATCTATGATCCGCAGGGTTGTTGTCGTGTCGTGGACGGAGGGATCGCCGATCCCCTCCGGGTCGAGGAAGCCGCTTTGTCCCTGGCGCTGGACCAGTCATGGTGTTACTGGGGCGTGGCGATCGCCCATGGGCTGCTGCTGTCCTATGTGCTGGTGGCAGGCGCTCATGGCCTGTTGCGCTGGCATCTGGCACTGACGGCGGCGACGGGAGCGCTTTCCGGCGCACTGCTGGCCTTTGCCGCTTCCGCCGGGCCGGAGGCCTTCCAGCCCGGCCCGCTGCAGTTTGCCGCCGAGATGATCGCTGCCGGTGGCTGGTTCGTCCTCCTCCATCGTTTGTTGCGGGGCCCCTACGGGCAGTCGATGCCGGAGCTGGTGCGTCGCGGCCTGTGGCTGCTGTGCTGCCTGCTTGCCGTGTTGGCTGCTGCGGCATGCTGGTTCTGGTATGCCCGCGGGCCGGCAGCCTGGCTCTCGGGGGTATTCGGCACGATCGCGCTGACCGCCGCCTTGCTCTGCCTGGCGCTGGCCGCGCAGCTGGAACGCGATGCCCCGGTCGAGGGGCCTCATGCACTCGGCCTGCTGGTGGGCGCGGCAGCGCTTGCGGCCGGGGCCCAGGTGCTCGCGATGGGCATGGCGCTGCTGGTCTCGGTCACGCCGCCGGCCATCGTGATGCTGCGCTGCCTTGCCATGGTGGTTGCCGCGGTGCTGCTCGGGCGCGCCGTATCGCGCCGCCCGCAATGGTCGCTGGCGATCTTTGTCTCGCCGCAGGCCCGCGCCTACCTGCCGCGCTTCATGGCGATGCTGGGCGTGCTGCTCGTGCTGCTGGCGGCCATGCCCTTCCACCGCACGCTCGAACCCGCCACGGCGCATCCGCTCGGCCTGCTGCTGATCGGCCTCACCGGCTCGCCGGTGGTCGCCCTGTTGTTTTCCCAGCAGCTCAGCGCGCGGGCCAGGGTGTTCCTGAGCAAGCACTTCTTCCCCTTCCGCTATGACTACCGCGAGGAGTGGCTGCGGCTGATCGACACCCTGTCCTCGCCGGAGCAGCCGCTGCCGCTGCCCGAGCGGGCCATCAAGGCCGTGGCGCAGATCGTCGGCAGCCCGGCCGGCCTGCTGTGGATGCGTCGCGAGCCCGATGCGGGCTTTGCCTGCACCGCGGCCTGGAACACCAGGATGTGGTCCGAGGCGGGCGTCGCGGATGACGATCCCGCCATTGCCTTCATGTTCGAGCGCCAGTGGATCTTCGACACCGCCGAGCTGGTGCGCAGCCCGGCCCTTTACGGCGGCATGAAGCGTCCGGCCTGGCTGGAGCAGTTCCCTGATGCCCTGTTGCTGGTGCCCCTTGTCAGCAACCAGCTGCTGATCGGCTTCGTGCTGCTGCTCCAGTCGAGTTCCGCCTTCCGGCTGACCTTCGAGGAGATCGACCTGTTGCGCACCTCGGGGCGCCAGGTGGCTGCCCACCTCGCGCAGTACGAGGCCGACCAGCGTCTTGCCGAGGCCAGGCAGTTCGAGGCCTTCAACCGGCTGATAGCCTTCCTGATGCACGACCTGAAGAACCTCATTGCCCAGCAGTCGCTGGTGGTGAAGAATGCGGCGCGCCACAAGGACAACCCCGCCTTCATCGAGGATGCCATCGCCACCATCGACAACTCGGTGGCACGGATGAGCAAGCTGCTCCAGCAGTTGCAGAGCGGCGAGGCGGGAGGCCGGCGCAGCCGCGTGCGGGTGGCAGCGGTGCTGGCAGAGGCGGTGGAGCGCTGCCGCGGTCGCCAGCCCGAGCCGCGGCTCGGCAGCGTCGATGGAGACATGCAGGTGGAGGTCGACCGCGACCGCCTGACGATGGTGGTGGCCCACCTGATACGCAATGCGCAGGATGCCACCGGCAGCAAGGGCCATGTCGAGGTGCGTGCCGAGTGCGCGGATGGCCAGGCGCTGATCAGCATCCGCGATGATGGCTGCGGCATGGATGCGGAGTTCATCCGCACGCGGCTGTTCCGGCCCTTCGATTCCACCAAGGGGAGCAAGGGCATGGGCATCGGCGCCTACCAGGCCCGCAGCCTGGTGATGGAGTCGGGAGGGGCGCTGGTGGTGGAGTCCGAGCCCGGACGGGGCACGTGCATGAACATCAGGCTGCCGCTGGTGGATCCGCCCGTGGCGGCACGGGGCAGGGGAGGAGACGAAGGGTGAGCGAGCAACGACGCCGGCTGCTGGTGGTGGAGGATGACCGGGGGCTGCAGAGCCAGCTGCGCTGGTGCTTCGAGGATTACGAGGTGCTGGTGGCGGAGGACCGCGAGTCGGCGCTCGGCCAGCTGCGCCGCCACGAGCCGGCGGTGGTACTGCAGGACCTCGGCCTGCCGCCCGATGCCGAGGGCGTCTCCGAGGGTTTCGCCACGCTGGAACAGATCCTTGCCATGGCACCCTCCACCAAGGTCATCGTGGTCACCGGCCACGGTGACCAGCACAATGCGGTGAAGGCGGTGGGCCTCGGCGCCTATGATTTCTACCAGAAGCCGGTCGATACCGATGTCCTGCAGCTGATCGTCGATCGTGCCTGGCAGATCCACGAGCTGGAGCTCGAGAACCAGCGGCTGGCGCGCCAGCAGGCCGTCTCGCCGCTCGACGGCATCGTCGCCGCCGGGCCGAAGATGTTGCAGGTCTGCCGCATCATCGAGAAGGTGGCACCGACCACGGCCACCACGTTGGTGCTGGGGGAGAGCGGTACCGGCAAGGAGCTGATGGCACGCGCCATCCACTCGCTGAGCCCGCGCGCCGATCGGGCCTTCGTCGCCATCAACTGCGCCGCAATCCCGGAGGCCCTGCTGGAGAGCGAGCTCTTCGGCCACGAAAAGGGCGCCTTCACCGGCGCGGTGAGGCAGACGCCGGGCAAGGTGGAGACCGCCGACGGCGGCACGCTGTTCCTCGACGAGATCGGCGACATGCCGCTGGCGCTGCAGGCCAAGCTGCTGCGCTTCCTGCAGGAGCGGGTGGTCGAGCGCGTCGGCGGGCGCGAGGAGATCCCCGTCGATGTGCGCGTGGTCTGCGCCACCAACCAGGACCTGGATGCCGCCATCCGCGAGGGCCGTTTCCGCGAGGATCTCTACTATCGCATCAGCGAGATCACCGTGCGCCTGCCGCCCCTGCGCGAGCGCGAGATCGGCAAGCTGGTGCTGGCGCGCATCCTCCTGGAGAAGGCCGCCAGCCAGCACCGGCGCCGGATCAGCGGCTTCAGCGCGGATGCCCAGCATGCGATCGAGAACCACAGCTGGCCGGGCAATGTCCGCGAGCTCGAGAACAAGATCAGGAGCGCCGTCATCCTTGCCGAAGGCAAGCACGTCACGGCAGCAGACCTGGGCCTGGGTGACATCGACGCCAGCCCGCCGAACCTCAACCTGCGCGAGGTGCGGCGCATTGCCGAGACCGAGGCCATCCGCCGTGCGCTGACGCTGTCGAAGGACAATGTTTCGCAGGCTGCCAAGCTGCTCGGCATCACCCGGCCGACGCTCTACGACCTGCTGCAGAAGTACGGGATCCAGTCCGCCGAGAAGGCGGATGGCAGCAGCCCCGGCTAGCTGGCGGGCGTTTCCAGCAGGCGCCGCTCCCAGTCGAGCGAGGTCTGCACGATGACTGCGAGATCGTCGCAGGCGGGCTGCCAGCCCAGCGTGGCGCGGATGCGGTCGGCGACGGCGATCAACACCGGCGGATCGCCCGGTCGCCGTGCTTCCTCGCGGACCGGCAGGGGGTGGCCGGCTGCCCGCTCCACCGCGGCCAGCAGCTCGCGCACGCTGTAGCCGTGCCCGTAGCCGCAGTTCAGCGTGGTCGATGCGCCGCCGCTGCGCAGGTACTCGAGCGCCTTCACATGTGCCGCGGCGAGGTCTTCCACGTGGATGTAGTCGCGCACGCCGGTGCCATCCGGCGTGTCGTAGTCGGTGCCGAAGATCGACAGCAAGGGGCGCTTGCCCACGGCCACCTCGCAGGCAACCTTGGTCAGCAGCGTGGCGTGGCGGGTGGATTGGCCGATGAGGCCGCCTGGATGGGCACCTGCCACGTTGAAGTAACGCAGCGTGACATGGCGCAGCCGGCTGGCCAGCGCCAGGTCGCGGAGCATCCACTCGGTCATCAGCTTGGAGCTGCCGTAGGGGTTGATCGGTGCGGTGGGGCTGTCTTCGCTCGCATGGCCCCCCGGAGGGATGCCATAGACCGCGGCCGTCGACGAGAAGATGAAGTGCGCCACGCCATGGCGGTTGGCGCACTCGAGCAGGCTGCGGCTGGCGCTGGTGTTGTTGGCGTAGTACTTGAGCGGGTTGCTCACCGATTCGGGCACGATGGTGTGCGCGGCGAAGTGCATGATGGTGTCGACGTCGAACTCGCCGAGCAGGCGCTCGACCAGGGCCATGTCGGCGGTGTCGCCCTCCACCAGCACGCCGTGGGTGACCGCCGAGCGGAAGCCGGTGCTGAGGTTGTCGAGCACGACGATGCGTTCGCCCGCCACGCCCAGCTGGCGCACGACATGGCTGCCGATGTAACCGGCTCCGCCGGTGACGAGGATTCCCTTGCGCTGCATGCTTGTCCTGTCCTGTGGTCGTGGTGGCGGAAGCTGGCCTCCGATTATAGGGCGCCCGGTGCTCCAGGATCCGGCTCCAGCGCACAGCTTGACCGCTGCCGGGGGAGCGGCCACCATCCGCCGCCGGCGGGCGGTCCTGGCAAACGACGGGTGATGCGATGACGGGGGATGGGAGCATGCTGTTGGCGGCGCACGAGCCCGCGGCATTCACGCTCTGGCGTCCGGCGCAGGCCCGTCCGCTGCTGCTGGCCTGTGATCATGCCAGCGCACGCATTCCCGCCGGCCTCGGCGACCTGGGGGTGCCCCCCGGTCAGCGCCTTGCGCACATCGCCTGGGACATCGGTGCGGGCGAGCTGACCCTCCAGCTGGCACGCAGGCTCGCGGCACCCGCCATCCTTGCCGGCTATTCGCGGCTGGTGGTCGATTGCAACCGCCCGCTGGACGATGCGAGCGCCATGCCGGCCAGCAGCGACGGTGTCGGGATTCCCGGAAACCGCGGCCTCGACGAGGCGGCGCGCAGCCTGCGTGCGGAGGCCCTGTACTGGCCCTATCACCGGGCGATCGCCGCCGAACTGGCGGCAGCGAGCAGGCCGGGCCTGAGTCCTGTGCTGATTGCCGTCCACAGCTTCACCCCGGTGATGCACGGGAAGCAGCGGCCCTGGCACGTGGGCGTGCTGTGGGACCATGATCCACGCCTGGCCGTGCCGTTGCTGGCCGCCCTGCGCGAGGAACAGGACCTGGTGGTCGGCGACAACGAGCCTTATTCGGGGCGCGAGCCGCCGGGCTTCACCATCGACCACCATGCGGGGCGGGCGGGCCTTGCCCATGTGGCGCTGGAGATCCGCCAGGACCTGCTGGCCACGCCGGCGGGCATCGCCGAGTGGGCCGGGCGCCTGCACCGGGTGCTCGCGTCGCTGCTGTCGCTGCCCGGGCTCAACGACCCGGCTGCGGGCATTCCCTACCGCGTGGCGCCGGTGGTGGCGCGCTGATGTCCGCGGCGGCCGGCTGGCGCGTCTGCGTGGCGCCGATGATGGATGTCACCGACCGGCATTGCCGCTATTTCCTGCGCCAGATTGCCCCGCGGGTACGCCTGTACAGCGAGATGATCACGGCAGATGCCATCATCCACGGTGATCGCGCGCGGCTGCTCGACTTCGATGCCGCCGAACATCCGCTGGCCCTCCAGCTCGGTGGCCACGATCCCCGCTCCCTGGTGAGCGCGGCGCGCGTGGCGGCGGCCTGGGGCTATGACGAGATCAACCTCAACGTGGGTTGCCCCAGCGACCGGGTCCGCGAGGGCCGCTTCGGCGCCTGCCTGATGCTGGATGCGGGACGGGTGGCGCATTGCGTGGAGGCGATGGCAGAGGCGGTCTCGGTGCCGGTCAGCATCAAGACGCGCATCGGCGTCGATGACCACGACAGCTACGAATTCCTCGCCGGCTTCGTCGAGCGCGTGGCGGGTGCGGGCTGCAACACCTTCATCGTGCATGCGCGCAAGGCCATCCTCAAGGGTCTGTCGGCGCGCGAGAACCGCGAGATCCCGCCGCTGCAGCCCGGGCGCGTGCACCGCCTGAAGCGGGAGTTCCCGCAGCTGACCATCGTCACCAATGGTGGCATCCGCGATCTCGAGACCATCCGCCACGAACTTGCCGCGGTCGATGGCGTCATGATCGGCCGCAAGGCGGCGGAGGATCCCTGCTTCCTGGCGGCGGTGGAGGCCGGGTTCCTGACCGGGACAGATGCAGAAGGCGGCGTCGATCGCGAGCAGGTGGTGGAGAGGATGGCGGACTATGCCGCGCGCCAGGCCCGCCATGGGGTGCCGCTGCATCGCGTGGCGCGCCACATGCTGGGCCTTTACCATGGCCAGCGCGGGGCACGTGCCTGGCGCCGGTTCCTTGCGGAAGGGGCCCGCGGGACGCAGGCCTCGCCCCGCTTGCTGACAGCCTCGCTCGGGGTGCTGCATGCGGCAGGCCGGGACGGGATCATCGATTGAAAGGAGTGCAGGTGGCAAAGAGAAAGGTGGCCGGCAGGACGGGCCGGAGCGGGCAAAGCATGGCGCAGCGTGCGGATCCGCTGGCGTTCTACGAGCGCGCGGTGCACGACCCGGTGACGGAAGTGGACTTCCTGCAGGGCGTCTTCCGCCAGTTGCGGCGGCGCCAGCCGAAGAGCTACCGCGAGGATTTTTCCGGTGCCGCCAGCTCCGCCTGCGAGTGGGTGCGCCGCGGGCCGCAGCGGGTGGCGATCGGCGTCGACATCGAGCCTGCGGTGCACGAGTGGGGCCGGCGCCATTGCCTGGCGCAGCTTTCGCCGGCAGCCCGGCGACGGGTCAAGCTGGTCAATGCCGACGTGCTGGAGGTGCGCACCCGTACGGTGGACATCATCTCGGCGCTCAATTTCAGCTACTGGATCTTCAGGGAACGCGGACAGATGCTGCGCTACTTCCGCAACGTCTGGTCCGGGCTCGGGCGCGAGGGCATCTTCGTGCTGGATGCCTTTGGCGGCCATGATGCCTTTCGCGTGATGCGCGAACGCACCAAGCACCGCGACTTCACCTATGTCTGGGACCAGGCCAGCTACCATCCGGTGACCGGCCACATGGTCTGCCACATCCACTTCCAGTTTCCGGACGGGTCCCGGCTCGACAAGGCATTCAGCTACGAGTGGCGGTTGTGGACCCTGCCCGAGATACGCGAGATTCTCGCCGAAGCAGGCTTCTCGCGGGTGACGGTGCACTGGGAAGGCGATGACGGCAAGGGTGGTGGCAACGGCGAGTTTGCGCCGACCACCGAGGGCGAGCCCGATGCCGCCTGGATTGCCTATATCGTGGCGGAAAAGTAGCCGGCGGGTGCAATCGCGAAGCCTGCGCCGGGCACTCTTGCTGCTTCGCCCCTTGACGTATAATGCTTTTGTTTCCGCTTTACATATTCCGGGTGCGGGGGGCTTGTGACTGACGCAACAGGCAAGGAGGTGGCCATCCTGTTTGCCGATGTGGTCGGCAGCACCCACCTGTACGAGACCCTCGGCGACGAGCTGGCCCGGGATACGGTGCAGCAGTGCCTGAAGGTGATGCGCGAGGCCACCGAGCAATTCGGCGGCGTGGTCATCAAGACCATGGGCGATGAGGTCATGGCGACCTTCCCCTCGGCAGACGATGCGATGAGCGCTGCCAGCCAGATGCAAAAGCGCATCACCACCGGCAACCGCCTCGCCGATGGCTCCCCCGTGCTCATCCGCATCGGCTGCCACTTCGGCCCGGTGGTGGCGGAGGATCGCGACATCTTCGGGCAGGCGGTGCACACGGCAAACCGCATGACCTCGCAGGCCAAGGCGGGACAGATCCTGACCACCGCCACCACGGTCGTGCAGCTCAGCAGCGAGTGGCGCGCACTGGCGCGGCAGATCGATGTCGCCACCGTGAAGGGCCATGCCGGCGAGATAGCCCTGTTCGAGGTGCTCTGGCAGCCCGAGGAGGCGACCAGCATGCTGCCCTCGATCAACTGGAAGGCTCCCGAGGTCGCGGTCGCGGGACGCCTGCGGCTGCGCTTCCGCGATCACGAGCTGACGCTGGGCGAGGGCGGCCTCACGGCGGCCAGCATGGGGCGCGCCGACGAGAACGACGTGGTCATCAAGGGCAACCTGATCTCGCGGGTGCATGCGCGCATCGACCTGCGCAAGAACCGCTTCGTGCTGGTGGACGAAAGCACCAACGGCACCTACATCCAGCCGGATGAAGGGGAGGAGATCTACGTGCGCCGCGACTCCACGGAACTCGCCGGCAGTGGCGTCATCGGCATGGGGCGGGTGGCTGCACGCGGCACGCCGCTTGCCATCGAGTACAGCTGCGAGTCCTGACCGCCTCCCGCCCGTGCGGGATGGCGGTCAGGATCATCCTGGCCTCAGCCCAGCCGCTGCTTCACCCTGGCGAGCTCCTCGCGCAGGGCCGGCGGTATCTTGCTGCCGTAGCCGTCGAAGTACGTGGAGATGCCCTCCAGCTCCTGCTTCCAGGCACCCGCATCCACGGCCAGCAGCGCGTCCATCACCGCCGGGTCGATGCCCAGGCCATCGAGGTCCATGTCGGCGGGCTGCGGCAGGAAGCCGATGGCGGTGTCGCGTGCAGCGGCGCGGTCTTCGCAGCGATCGATGATCCAGCGCAGCACCCGCAGGTTTTCGCCGAAGCCCGGCCACATGAAGTGGCCGTCCTTGTCCTGGCGGAACCAGTTGACGTGGAAGATCTGCGGCAGCTTGTCGGACTTGTCGGCAAAGCTCAGCCAGTGCGCCCAGTAGTCGGCGAAGTCGTAGCCGCAGAACGGTTTCATCGCCATCGGGTCGCGACGCACGACGCCCACCTGGCCGGTTGCCGCGGCGGTGGTCTCGGAGGCCACCGAGGCGCCGACCAGCACGCCGTGGCGCCAGTCGCGTGCCTGGTAAACCAGCGGTGCAAGCTCGCGCCGGCGCCCGCCGAAGATGATGGCGCTGATCGGCACGCCCGCCGGGTCATCGGCCAGCGACGAGTAGCTCGGGTTCTGCCGCGCGGCGACCGTGAAGCGCGAGTTGGGGTGGGCCGCCGGGCCGTCGGCTTTGTGCCACGGCCTGCCGCGCCAGTCGGTGACCGGCGCCTGCTTGTCCTTGCCTTCCCACCAGGGCTCGTTGTCCGCGGTGACCGCCACGTTGGTGAAGATGGTGTCGTGGGTGATCATGTCGAAGGCGTTGCGGTTCGTCTTGGGATTGGTCCCGGGGACGACGCCGAAGTAGCCTGATTCGGGGTTGATGGCGCGCAGCTGGCCATGCTTGTCGAGGTGCAGCCAGGCGATGTCGTCGCCGATGGTGCGCACCTTCCAGCCGGCATGCGAGGCCGGCGGGATGAGCATCGCCAGGTTGGTCTTGCCGCAGGCGGAGGGGAAGGCTGCCGCCAGGTAGTGGCGCTCGCCCTGCGGGCTCTCGATCTCGACGATCAGCATGTGCTCGGCAAGCCAGCCTTCCTGGCGGGCCTGCCAGCTGGCGATGCGCAGCGCATGGCACTTCTTGCCGAGCAGGGCATTGCCGCCGTAGCCGGAGCCGATGCTCTGGATCAGGGTCTCGTGCGGGAAGTGCATGATGAAGCGCCGGTCCGGGCTGAGGTCGCCGGTGGAATGCAGGCCGCGCACGAAGCTGCCCTCGCGCTCGATGCGCTCGAGCGCCTGCTTGCCCATGCGGGTCATGATCTTCATGTTGGCCACGACATAGGGGCTGTCGGTGATCTCCACGCCGCAGCGTGCGTAGGGCGAGTCGATGGGGCCCATGCAGTAGGGGATGACGTAGAGCGTGCGGCCGCGCATGCAGCCGGCGAACAGCCCGTTCATCTTCTGGTGGGCTTCGGCGGGAGCCATCCAGTGGTTGTTGGGACCGACCTCCGCCTTCTCCGGCGTGCAGATGAAGGTCAGGTGCTCGACGCGCGCGACATCGCTCGGATCCGAACGGTGCAGGTAGCACCTGGGATAGCTTTTCTGGTTGAGTTCGAGCAGGTCGCCGGTGCCGAGCATCAGCTTGACCAGCGACTGGTACTCACCCTCGCTTCCGTCGCACCAGTGGATGCGTTCGGGTTGGGTCAGTTTGGCCGTCTCGGCGACCCAGTCGAGCAGCGCTTGATTGGTTGTGGTCATTACGGATCCTTGAAAAAAACCTGCACGAGCGCGCCGGGTTGGCTCCCCGGTTCGTCGGTCGTGAAGCCGGCTATTATACAGCCCGGCCCCCACGGGTCAGCCCATGCCGCAGCCCGGCAGTCCGCGCAGGGATGAATCCAGCAGCCCATGTCCTTCACCAGCGGTGATCTCGATGCCTTTTTCCAGGCCGGCAGCCCGCTGGAGGGGGCCCTTGCGGGGTTTGCACCACGCGCCGAGCAGCTGGAGATGGCGCGGTTCGTCTTCGCTGCCATGGCGACGGGAAACCACCTGGCGGTGGAGGCGGGGGCCGGTACCGGCAAGACGCTGGCCTACCTGGTGCCGGCCCTGCTTTCGGGGCAGCGGGTGATCATCGCCACCGCCACGCGGACGCTGCAGGACCAGCTCTATCACCGCGACCTGCCGCTGGTCTGCGGGGTGCTGGGCCGGCCGGTGAAGGTGGCGCAGCTCAAGGGGCGTGCCAATTATCTGTGCCGCTACCGCCTGGAGCGGGCGGCTGCGGCACCGGAGGCGGCCGGCGCCCGCGAGCAGGCCGGGCTGCGCCATATTGCGGCCTGGGCCGCAGGCACCCGGACCGGCGACATTGCCGAGGTCGATGCGCTGGCCGAGGACTCCCGCCTGTGGCCGCTGGTGACTTCCACCGCGGACAACTGCCTGGGCGGCCGCTGTCCCGATTTCGAGGCTTGCCACGTGGTCGCTGCCCGCAAGCGGGCGGCGGTGGCCGATGTCGCCATCGTCAACCACCACCTGCTGCTGGCCGATCTGGCCCTCCAGGACGAAGGCCTCGGCCGCCTGCTGCCGGGGGCCGAGGTGGTGGTGGTCGACGAGGCGCACCGCTTCCCGGAAACCGCGCAGGCCTGGTTCGATGTGCGCCTCGGCAGCCGGCAGCTCGACGAGCTGGTGCGCGATACGGCGGAGGAGGCGCGCCGCGCCGGATCGCTCGACCAGCCGCTGCGCAACCGGCTTGATGCCGTGCTGGCGCTTGCCCGCGACATGCTCGATGCCGCGCCGCAGGGGGGCGAGCCGGTGCCGATGTCGGCCGTTTCGCCCGCCTTTGCCGACCTGCTCGAGAGCCTGGCCCAGGCGCTGGCCGACCTGCAGGTGCTGCTTGCCGGCTGTGCCGAGCCCGGTGCCGGCCTCGGCCGCTGTGCCGAGCGTTGTGCCGCGCTGGCCGCGGCCGCCGAACGCATCGCGGCCTGGGAACCACAGGCGGAACTGTGCTGGGTGCAGGCGGTTCGCGACAGGCTGTCATTGCAGCTGACGCCGCTCGATACCTCGCGACAGCTGCGTGCGCTGCTCGAGGGGCAGTCCTGTACCTGGATCTTCACCTCGGCGACGCTGGCGGTGGGTGATGATTTCAGCCATTTCACCACCCGCCTCGGCCTCGATCCGATCGCCGTGCAGCGCATCGACAGCCCCTTCGACTACGCCGGCTGCGCACGGCTGTACCTGCCGCGGGGGGTGCCGATGCCGCAGGCGGCCGATTACACCGCGCACTGCCTGGCGGCGGTTCGCCCGGTGCTGGAGGCCAGTGGCGGGCGTGCCTTCCTGCTGTTCACCAGCCGCCGCGCCCTGCAGGAGGCCGCGGCGCTGCTGGCCGCCGACGCGGGCGATTATCATCTGCTGGTGCAGGGCAGTGCGCCCCGTTCGAGCCTGCTGGCGGATTTCCTGCGCATCGGGAATGCGGTGCTGCTGGGGACGGCCACCTTCTGGGAGGGGGTCGATATCCGCGGCTCGGCGCTGGTGGTGGTGGTCATCGACCGACTGCCCTTTGCCGCGCCGGGTGACCCGCTCCTGCAGGCACGCCTCGAACAGGTGCGCCGCAACGGCGGCGATCCCTTCCGCGACTACCAGCTGCCGCAGGCGGTGCTGGCCCTGCGCCAGGGCGTGGGGCGGCTCATCCGCGGCATGGCGGACTACGGCATCGTCATCATCTGCGATCCGCGCTTGCGGACACGCGGTTACGGACGGGTGTTCCTGCGCAGCCTGCCGCCCATGCCGGTGGTGGAGACGGCGGAAGCGGCCTGCCGGTTTCTTGAAGAGCGGGAGAGGGAGCGGGCATGAGCGAAAGCTGTGCGCTGGCGGTGGAGGCCTCGAGCGAAAGGCTGAGCCTGGCGGCCTGCCGCGGCGGACGCGTGGAAAGCTTTTCCGCGATGCCTGCGCGGACGGCCACGGCGGCGATCTACGAGCATGCGGCGGAGTTGCTGGTGCGCCTTGGCGCCGGCTTTGCGGATCTCGATTACGTGGCCTTCGGTTGCGGGCCCGGCAGCTTCACCGGCCTGCGCCTGGCGGCTGCCGCCGCCCAGTCGCTGGCCTATGCGGGTGGCATCCCGGTCTGCAGGGTGTCCAGCTTTGCCGTGCTGGCCGCTGGTGCCGGGCCGGGCGTGCATGCCATCTGTCAGGATGCGCGCATGGGGGCTGCCCATGCGGGGCTCTACCGGGTGGAGGCGGAGAGGGACGTGCCGGTGGCGCTGATGGCCGATGCGCTGGTCGATCCGGCGCTGTACCTGTTCCCCGGGAACCAGCCGCTGATCGCGCTGGGTGGCGGCTGGCAGGCCTTCGCAGCGATGCGCGAGCGGCATGCGGCGCGGCTGCTCGGGCTGCGCGCGGATTGCTTGCCCTCGGCGCGGGATTTGCTGAGGATTGCGGACCAGGATTTCAGGGCCGGCCGGACCGTGGCCCCGGCGGATGCGCTGCCGGAGTACCTTGGCCAGTCGCCCGTCTCACGACTCGGGAGCTGAGGAGCAGCACATGTCCATCACACCCCGCATCGGCAATGTCCTCGGCGCGCTGGCCTGTGCGGGCCTCATGGCCTATGCACTCTTCGCCGAGCACGCCCTGGGCTACGAGCCCTGTCCGCTGTGCATCTTCCAGCGGGTGGCGGTGATCGCGCTCGGGCTGCTGTTCCTCATCGCCGCGATCCAGGACCCGGGGCAGTTCGGCAGGCGCATCCACGCCATCCTGATGCTGCTGGCAGCAGGCTCGGGCATCGGCGTGGCGGCGCGCCACCTGTGGCTGCAGAGCCTGCCGCCCGAGCGTGTGCCCTCCTGCGGTCCCGGGCTCGACTACATGCTCGAGGCCTTTCCCTTCACCGAGATGCTGCAGACCGTGCTGTCCGGCTCGGGGGAGTGCGCCGAGATAAGCTGGCGCTTCCTCGGGCTGGCCATGCCGGGCTGGGTGCTGATCTCCCTCGTCGCCCTCGGGGTCTTCGCCGCGTGGAACAACTGGCGGCGGGCCTCTTGGCCGGAGAATGCCGGGTCCGGCAGGCCTCCTCCCGCATGAAAACCGGTTCCTGGCAGGCTGGTGACGCAGATTGCCCGCGCCGCGCCGCCTGGCTGCGCGTGTCGCAACCGTGGATTGGCCCGCAACGGGCCCCGCATTGCCTCGAAGGCGCCCCTGCTTCTAGGAGGATTTACCGGCCTGCGGTCGCCGCCCCCATCATGCGCTCGAGGACGGCGCGGTAGACATCCCGGATGCGATCGATGTCGGCGACCGCCACGTGCTCGTTGGCCTTGTGGATCGTGTCGTTGATGGCGCCGAATTCGACCACGTGGGTGCCGTAGGGCGCGATGAAGCGCCCGTCCGAGGTGCCGCCGCCGGTGGAGAGCTCGGGTACCAGGCCGGTGACCTCGTGCACGACGGCGCTGATTGCCTCGGTCAGCGCGCCGACCGGCGTCAGGAAGGGCTCGCCGGAGAGGTGCCAGCGCAGCTCGCAGTCGATGCCGTGGCGTGCCAGCAGGGCCTCGACATGGGCCTGCAGCTGCTGGTAGGTCCAGGTGGTGGAGTAGCGGAAGTTGAAGCGTGCGTCGAGCTTGCCGGGGATGACGTTGGGGGCTCCTTCCCCGGCGGCGATGTTCACCACCTGGAAGCTCGATGGCGGAAAAAACTCGTTGCCCTGGTCGAGCGGTGTCTCGTAGAGCTCGGTGATGACGGGGGCGAAGAGCTGGATCGGGTTGCGGGCCAGCTGCGGATAGGCCACGTGGCCGGCGATGCCGTTGACCGTGATGATGCCGCTCAGTGAGCCGCGCCGCCCCACCCGTACCGTATCGCCCAGCCGGCTGCCGCAGGAGGGCTCGCCGATCAGGCACCAGTCGATCTTCTCGCCGCGGCCGGCCAGCTCCTGCATGGCGCGCAGGGTGCCGTCGCGTGCACGGCCTTCCTCGTCGCTGGTGATGAGGAAGGCGATGGTGCCGCGGTGTGCCGGGTGTGCGTCGACGAACCCGGTGGCGGCATCGGTCATGGCCGCCAGGCTGCACTTCATGTCGGCGGCGCCGCGCCCGTAGAGCTTGCCGTCGCGGATCTCGGGGGTGAAGGGGTCGCTGTCCCAGTGCGCGAGGTCCCCGGGCGGCACGACATCGGTGTGGCCGGCGAAGCAGAAGACCGGCGCGCCCTCGCCGTGGCGGGCCCACAGGTTGGTCACCTCGCCGAACTGCAGCGTTTCCGTGCTGAACCCGGCCGCGCGCAGGCGCTCGCCGATCAGCTCCTGGCAGCCTTCGTCGCGGGGGGTGATGGAGGCGCGGCGGATCAGCTCGCACGTGAACTCGACGGTCTTGCTCATGGTGGTGCTCATTCGTCGCGCAGCAGCTCGTTGATGGCAACCTTGGCCCGCGTCTGCGCATCGACGCGCTTGACGATGACCGCGCAGTAGAGGTTGCAGCGGCCCTTGGCCGAGGGCATGGAGCCAGGCACCACCACGGCGCCCGCCGGCACCCGGCCGTAGAGCACTTCGTCGCGCTCGCGGTCGTAGATGCGGGTGCTGGCGCCGATGTAGACGCCCATCGAGATGACGGCGCCTTCCTCGACGAGGACGCCCTCGACGATCTCCGAGCGCGCGCCGATGAAGCAGTTGTCCTCGATGATGGTGGGCCTGGCCTGCAGCGGTTCCAGCACGCCGCCGATGCCCACGCCACCGGAGAGATGCACGTTGCGGCCGATCTGCGCGCAGCTGCCCACCGTGGCCCAGGTATCGACCATGGTGCCGCTGTCCACGTAGGCGCCGATGTTCACGTAGGAGGGCATGAGCACCACGCCGCGCGCGATGTGGGCGCCATGGCGGGCCATCGCCGGCGGGGCGATGCGCACGCCCAGCGCGGCGAGCTGCTCTTCGCTGCAGCCGGCGAACTTGGCCGGCACCTTGTCGTAGAAGCTGGTGAAGCCGCCGTCCAGGCGACGGTTCTGCGAGAGCGCGAAGTACAGCAGCAGCGCCTTCTTCAGCCACTGGTGCACCACCCAGCCGGCAGCGGTCTTTTCCGCGATCCTTGCGGTGCCGGCGTCCAGCATGGCGAGGACGGTGGCGATGGCCTCGTTCAGTGCCGGGTCGGGGCGGGACGGGTCGAGCTCCCTGCGGCGCTCGAAGGCGTCTTCGATGAGGGTCTGCAGCTCGTTCATGGGATCCTGTGCGGGTCGTGTCCGGTGGATGCGGGGCGGTTCATGCGGGGCGCTGCAGTGCCGTGACCAGCGCCTGCTGCAGCCTGTCGCAGGATGCCGGCCCGAGTGGCAGGCCATTGTGGCCGGTGATGAAGAAAATGTCCTCCGCGCGTTCGCCCAGCGTGACGATCTTGGCGGCATGGATCAGCACGTCGTGACTGCGCAGCACCTTGCCGACCTCGCTCAGCAGGCCGGGACGGTCGCCGGCCACCAGCTCCATGATCGTGCGCTGGTTGCGCCCGTCGGTGCTGAAATGCACCAGCGTGGGGGTGGGGAACATGCGCACCTGCCTGGGGATGCGCCGCGTCACGCGTGCCGGCCGGCCGTCGCCGCGGGCGAAGGCGCGTTCCAGCTGGCGCCGGATCTGCGCGTGGCGGCGCAGGTCGGTGCTGCGCTCGCCGGTCTGCTCGAGCACCACGTAGGTGGAGATGCTGTGGCCGTTGTCGAGCGGGATGATGCGTGCGTCGGCGATGGTGAAGCCGAGCTCGTCGAGCACCGCGGTGGCGAGGGCAAAGGTATGCCGTTCCTCCACCGCGTAGATGAAGACCTCGGTGCCGCCGCTGGCCGAGGCCTCGTGGACGGCCACCAGCACGGCCTGGTCGGCGGCATCGAAGGAGGCCAGCTCGCGGGTGTGCCAGGCGATGGTCTCGGGGCGGCAGCGCAGGAAGTAATCCTCGGTCAGCCCGGCCCAGACGCGATCCGTGTCCGCCTGTCCCACGCCTGCCGCGGCGAGCAGGCTGCGTGCGGCGGCCTGGCGTCCCGCCAGCAGCTCCTCCTTGTCGATGGGTGTCTCCAGGCCGCGGCGCAGCGCATGGCGCGTCGCCAGGTAGAGTTCCTCGAACAGCTGCGCCTTCCAGGAATTCCACAGCTTGGGGTTGGTGGCGCGCACGTCGGCCACGGTGAGCAGGTAGAGGTAGTCGAGGTGGGTTTCGTCGCCGACGAAGGCGGCGAACTCGCTGATGATCTCGGGGTCGGTGATATCGCGGCGCTGCGCGGTCATGGACAGCTTCAGGTGGTGGCGTACCAGCCAGGCCACCAGGCGCGATTCGTAGCGGCTCATCCCGTGCTCGAGGCAGAAGGCTTCGGCATCGACGGCGCCGAGCTCGGAGTGGTCGCCGCCGCGGCCCTTGGCGATGTCGTGGAACAGGCCGGCGAGGTAGATCAGCTCCGGGGTGGGCAGCCCGCGCATGATCTCCGAGCAGCGCGGGAATTCGTGGTCGTGCCGGGCCAGCGCGAAACGGCGCAGGTTGCTGACCACGAACAGCGTGTGGGCATCCACCGTGTAGGCGTGGAAGAGGTCGTACTGCATGCGCCCGACGATGCGCCCGAAGGCCGGGATGTAGCGCCCGAGCACGCCATAGAGGTTCATGCGCCGCAGGCCGTGGGTGACGCCTTCCGAGGCGCGCAGGATCTGCAGGAACAGGCGGTGGTTGCGCGGGTCCTGGCGGAAGCCGTCGTCGATGAGGTGCAGGCTGCGCTGCAGGAGGTCGACCGTGGTGGCGCTGACGCCGCGTGCCTGCGGATTCTGCTGCAGCAGCAGGAACAGCTCGAGCATCGCCGAGGGCTGGCGCTCGAAGACCTGCGGATGGGCCACCTGCAGGAAGCCGTTCTTGAGCTGGAAACGCCCGTTGAGCGGCTCGGGTGCCGCATCCGGATCCAGCAGGATCGCTTCCTGGAAGAGCTGCAGCAGCATTTCGTTGAGCCGGCTGAGCTCCATCACGGTGCGGTAGTAGCGCTGCATCAGCTGCTCGACCGCCAGCATGTAGGTGGCATCCTGGTAGCCGAAGAGGCGGGCGATGCGCGCCTGGTGGTCGAACAGCAGGCGGTCTTCCTTGCGGCCGGTGAGCAGGTGGAGCGCGAAGCGCAGGCGCCAGAGGAACTCGCGCCCCTGGCGCAGCAGCGCCAGCTGCCCCGGGGTCAGGAAATGGCGGGAGACCAGCGCCTCCGGGTCGCCGGTGCCGAAATGCCGGCAGGCCACCCAGAGGATCATGTTGATGTCGCGCAGCCCGCCGGGGCTGCCCTTGATGTCGGGCTCGAGGTTGTAGGCGGTGTCGTCGTAGCGGGCGTGGCGCGCCTGCTGTTCCTTCAGCTTGGCGGCGAAGAAGCGGTCGGCTGGCCATACCTGCGGCGGGGCGCAGGCCGCCACCATGCGCGCGAACAGCTCCTCGGGCCCCAGCAGGCGGCGCGCCTCCATGAGCGTGGTGGCGGTGCTGAGATCGCGGATGCTTTCCGCGCGGCAGTCGGCAACGGTGCGCGTGCCGTGGCCGACCTCCAGGCCCAGGTCCCACAGCAGGGCAAGGAAGCGGGCAACCGGCGGGCGGACATCGGTGGCGCTGTGGTCAGGCAGCAGCACCAGCAGGTCGACGTCGGAGCAGGGGTGCAGCTCGCCGCGCCCGTAGCCGCCCACGGCGGCCAGCACGATGTCGGGCAAGGGTTGTGCGCCGGTCTGTGCCCAGGCGGCGCGGATCACCTGGTCGATCAGCCGGGTCCTGTCGGCCACCAGCGCGGTGGCCGATTCCCCGGCCAGGAAGCGGCTGGCCAGCGCGGCCTGGGCGCCCTGCAGGACCTCGCGGATGCCGGCCACCCGGTCGCCGGCCGCGGCCAGCATGGCCCCGATGCGGGCCCAGTCGAGCGCGCTGCCGTTGCCGGCGAGAAAGCCCGCGCCAAGGCTGGCAGCGGCGGCCAGCTGCGGTGGCAGCGCATCGGCCTCGCCGGCTGCCGGCGTGGTGGTCATTTGCGGTCGGCTGCTCCGAGGGTCAGCACTTCGCAGCCGTGCGCGGTGACGAGCACGGTGTGCTCCCATTGCGCGGAGAGCGAATGATCCTTGGTGACCACGGTCCAGCCGTCGGGCAGCAGGCGCACCTGGCGTGCGCCGGCGTTGACCATGGGCTCGATGGTGAAGGTCATGCCCTCGCGCAGCTCGACCCCGGTGCCCGGCTCGCCGTAATGCAGCACCTGCGGGTCTTCGTGGAAGATGCGCCCGATGCCGTGGCCGCAGTATTCACGCACGACGGAGCAGTCGTGGGATTCGACCCAGGACTGCACGGCGTGGCCGATGTCGCCCAGCCGCGCGCCGGGACGCACCACCCGGATGCCCTCCCACATGGCGGCAAAGGCCACCTGCATGACGCGGGTGCCCTGTACCGGCGGCGTGCCCACCGCGAACATCCGGCTGCTGTCGCCATGGAAGCCGTCCTTGATGACGGTGATGTCGATGTTGACGATGTCGCCGCGCCGCAGCCTGCGCTCGCCGGGGATGCCATGGCACACGACATGGTTGACCGAGGTGCAGATCGATTTCGGGAAGCCGTTGTAGTCGAGCGGGGCGGGAATCGCCTCCTGCACCCCGGTGATGTATTCGTGGCAGATGCGGTCGAGCTCGTCGGTGCTGATGCCCGCCTGGACGTGGGGCTCGATCATGTCGAGCACGTCGGCGGTCAGGCGGCCGGCGACGCGCATGAGCTGCTGCTCCTCGGGCGTCTTGATGCTGATGTTCATCGGGGAAGGGATCCTCGGCTGTGGGGCCTGGCTGGAGGGGGAGCCTGCGGGGTGCCGGGCCGGTGGCACGCATGCGCCTGGTGTCGGCCCGGCGGGATCCGGCTGCAGGCCAGCCTCCGGCGCGGCGGTGCCAGCGCCAGACGCGTTGTTGCTGGATGGCGGGTATGGTATAAAGCGCGCGCCTCACAGGCAACGAAATCCACACATGCACCGGCACGTGCGGCCGGGTGCCCGGCTCAGCCATGAGCGGGTTGCCGCCACGGGGTGCATGGAGGCCCAACCCGAAACCCAAGGAGATAAGGTGACAGAAATCAGCATGCGCCAGATGCTGGAAGCCGGTGTCCATTTCGGGCACCAGACCAGGTACTGGAACCCCCGGATGGCGCCCTACATTTTCGGCGCCCGCAACAACATCCACATCATCAACCTCGAAGAGACGGTCCCGCTGTTCCGCAGGGCCTGCAGCTTCGTGCGCAACCTGGCTGCCGAGGGCGGCACGGTCGTCTTCGTGGGCACCAAGCGCTCGGCGCGAGACGCGGTCCGCGCCCAGGCCGAACGCTGCGGCATGCCCTATGTCAGCCATCGCTGGCTGGGCGGCATGCTCACCAACTTCAAGACCATCCGCCAGTCCATCAAGCGGCTGGAGGAGCTCGAGCAGATCCAGGTCGATGGCAGGCTCGAGCGCCTGACCAAGAAAGAGGCCCTCACGCTGCGGCGCGAGCAGGCCAAGCTCGAGCGCAGCCTGGGCGGCATCAAGGCGCTGGGCGGGTTGCCCGACGCGCTGTTCATCATCGACGTCGGGCACGAGAGCATCGCGGTGCACGAGGCCCGCGTGCTGGGCATCCCGGTGGTGGGCGTGGTGGACACCAACTGTTCGCCCGAAGGGGTCGATTACCTCGTCCCGGGCAACGACGATGCCATGCGGGCGGCCGAGCTCTACGCCATGGGCGTGGCCGATGCGGTGTTCGAGGGGCGTTCCTCGGTACCCTCGCTGCCGGCCGGCGAGGACGACTTCGTCGAGCTGGATGCCGAGGGCAAGCCGAAGACCCAGCCCGGCGCGAGGCGCCCGACACCGGCACGCAGGACCACGCGTGGTGCGCGGGCAGGCGAGGCGGCGAAGGCACCGCGGCGTCCCCATGCCGGGGCGGCTGCGGATCCTGCGACCGCCACCGAGGGTGATGCTGCAACGCCTGCAGCCGAAGACTAACGATCAGGCCCGGGGGCCGGTCCTGCCGCAGCAGCGGCGGACAGCCAGCGGGCGGAGGTAGGGACATGAGCATTGCGGCGAGCACCGTCAAGGAACTGCGCGAACGTACCGGCGCGGGCATGATGGAATGCAAGAAGGCGCTGGTCGAGACCGGCGGGGACATCGAGGCGGCGCTGGAGATCCTGCGCACCCGGGGCCAGGCCAAGGCCGACAAGAAGGCCAGCCGCGTGGCGGCCGAGGGTCGTGTCGAGCTGATGCTGTCGGATGATGGCCGGCGCGGCCTCGTCATGGAGGTCAACTGCGAGACCGATTTCGTGGCGCGCGATGAGGGCTTCCTGGCGTTTGCGCAGGAAGCCGCGACACTGGCGCTGTCGCAGGCCCCGGCCGACGTGGCCGCGCTGATGGCGCTGCCCCGTGCCGGCGGCGGTTCGCTGGAAGACCTGCGCAAGGAGCTGGTGGCGAAGATCGGCGAGAACATCACCGTGCGCCGCTTCGAGCTCGTCGAGGCCGCGGGAGAGCTGGGCAGCTACGTGCATGGCACGCGCATCGGCGTGCTGGTGGACGTGACGGGTGGCGACGAAGAGCTGCGCCGCGACCTTGCCATGCACATCGCTGCCAGCCGGCCGCAGTGCCTGACGCCGGAGGAGGTTCCGGCCGAGGTGCTGGAGCGCGAGCGGCGCATCCTCGGCGAGCAGGCTGCCGGCGAGGGCAAGCCCGCGGAGATCGTCGCCAAGATGGTGGAAGGCCGGGTGCGCAAGTTCCTCGGCGAGATCACCCTGCTTGGCCAGCCTTTCGTCAAGGATCCCGAGACCAGCGTCGGCAAGCTGCTGCAGTCGCGCAAGGCCGGCGTCAGGCGCATGGTGCGCCTGGAGGTGGGCGAGGGCATCGAGAAGAAGACGGCCGACTTTGCCGAGGAAGTGCGCGCACAGCTCGAAGCCCATGCTTGAGACGGCGGGCATCCGCTGATGTCCGCTGCCGGATGTGTTGCAACAGGGCGTGCCGTATCCTGTACGGCAGCGCCATCGGGACCCCGCCTGCGCGGGGTTCTTTTTGGGTGATGGGTCGACAGGTGCCATGAAGCAAGCGCAGAAGCAGACATTTTCCCGCGTCCTCCTCAAGCTGAGCGGCGAGGCGCTGCTCGGGGCCGAGGATTACGGCATCGACCCGCAGATGCTGACGCGGATCGCCGGCGAGATCGCCGAAGTCACCCAGCTCGGCATCCAGCTGGGCGTGGTGATCGGCGGCGGCAACATCTTCCGCGGCGCAGGGCTTGCGCGCGGCGGCATGGACCGCGTCACCGGGGACCACATGGGCATGCTGGCCACGGTGATCAATGCGCTGGCGCTGCAGGACGCGCTGGAACGCGCCGGCGTGTACGCACGGGTCATGTCCGCGCTGCAGGTCCACGAGGTCTGCGAGGACTACATCCGGCGGCGCGCCATCCGCCACCTCGAAAAGGGGCGCGTGGTGATTCTCGCCGCGGGCACCGGCAACCCCTTCTTCACCACCGATACCGCGGCTGCCCTGCGCGCCATCGAGATCGGCGCCGATGTCCTCATCAAGGCCACCAAGGTGGATGGCATCTATACTGCCGATCCGATGAAGGACCACGGTGCCTCGCGCTATGAGCGGCTTTCCTACGACAAGGTGCTGGCCGACCGGCTCGATGTCATGGACGCCACCGCGGTGGTCATGTGCCGGGACAACAGCCTGCCGATCCGGGTGTTCGACCTGAACGTCGGCGGGGCCCTGGTCAGGGTGGCCCGCGGCGAATCGGTGGGTACCCTGGTCAGGGAAGACTGAGGGCCGGCGGCAAGGCCCCACCGGGGGCGGAGGTTGGGTCGATGATTGCGGATATCAGGAAGGATGCCGAACAGCGCATGGCCAAGGCGGTTGCCGCCTTCGGCCAGGCGCTGCGGAAGCTGCGCACCGGGCGGGCGCATACCAGCCTGCTCGAGCAGATCCAGGTGGACTATTACGGTTCCCATGTGCCGCTGAACCAGGCTGCCAACATCGCGGTGGAAGATGCGCGCACGCTGAGCGTCACGCCCTGGGAGCCGAAGATGGTGCAGGTCATCGAGAAGGCAATCATGAGCTCGGACCTCGGCCTGAACCCTGTCACCGCCGGTATCGTGATCCGCGTGCCGCTGCCGGCGCTGACCGAGGAACGGCGCCGGGATCTCGCCAGGCACATCAGCCGCGATGCCGAACAGGCCAGGGTGGCGGTGCGCAACGTGCGCCGGGATGTCATGAACGACCTCAAGGAGCTGCTCAAGGAGCGCGCGATCACCGAGGACGAGGAGCGCAAGGCGCAGGGGGTGATCCAGGAGCTGACCGATCGGCATGTTGCAGAGATCGACAGCGTCTCCGAGGAAAAGCAAAAAGAAATCATGCAAGTATAGATTTCATCACATCTGGATTTTGACTGAAAACCGATGACCTCGGATCAACACAGCGAAGGCACGGCCAGGCCGCCGCCCAGGCATATCGCGGTCATCATGGATGGCAACGGACGCTGGGCCAGGGCACATGGCAAGGCGCGCCATGCGGGCCATCGCGCCGGCGTGCGGGTCGCTCGCAGCATCACCAGGGCCTGCGCGCAGGCGCGGGTCGAGGTGCTCACGCTGTTTGCCTTCAGCAGCGAGAACTGGCAGCGCCCGGTGGACGAGGTCAACGGGCTGATGCGGCTGTTCGTGGAGGCGCTGCAGCGCGAGGCCGACGAGCTGCATGCCAATGGCATCCAGCTGCGCTTCATCGGCGCCCGCGAGCAGTTGCCCGAGATCCTGCGCCGGCGCATCGCCGCCGTGGAAGCCAAGACCGCTGCCAACACCGGCATGACCCTCGTGCTGGCGGTGGCCTATGGCGGGCGCTGGGATGTCGTCCAGGCGGTGCGCCGGGTGGCCATCAAGCTGCGCGCGGGGGAGCTCGAGCCCGCGGATATCGACGAGGCGCTGCTCGACCGGCATATGTCGCTGGCGGGGCTGCCGCCACCCGACCTGCTGATCCGCACCGGGGGCGAGCAGCGGGTCAGCAACTTCCTGCTGTGGGACCTGGCCTACACGGAGATTTTCTTCACGCCGGTGCTGTGGCCGGACTTCACGCCGGAAGAGCTGGCGCAGGCGATGAGCTTCTTCCGCCAGCGGCAGCGCCGCTTCGGGCGCGTCGCGGGGCAGCTCGAGGCGCTGGCGGACTGATGGGGCGCCGCACTGGCCGGTCCCTGATGCGCTTGTGGCGGTGCTGCCCGTGAGCCCGCTGCTGCAGAGGGTGCTGACGGCCGCCGTCCTGCTCGGCCTGTTCCTCTCCGCCATCCTGTTCCTGTCCAAGGGCTTCGGCATCGCCCTGCTGGCTTTGCTGGCGCTGGGCGGCGCCTGGGAGTGGTCTGCCTTCCTCAGGCTGGCCACCCGTCCGCTCTGGCGCTGGGGCTACGTGGCCCTGGTGGGGGTGCTCATGGCGCTGTCGGGCGGCCTGGTGGCCGAGCGGGGGATGGTGGTGCTGGTGGCGGGCTGCGCACTGCTGTGGTGGCTTGCGGCCTTCGTGCTGGTCGTGCGCTTCCCCGTGCCGATACGACGCGGGGTCGCTGCATTGTGCGGTGTACTGGTGTTGCTGCCGGCCTGGGTCTGCCTCCTGGCGCTGCTGCTGACCAGCAGCCATGGCCGCGGCCTGCTGTTGCTGGCCTTTGCCATCGTCTGGGCAGCGGACATCGGCGCCTACTTCGTCGGGCGACGCTGCGGGCGGGTGAAGCTTGCGCCGCGGGTCAGTCCGGGCAAGACCTGGGAGGGGGTCATGGGCGGGCTTGCCTGCGCGACGGCGGTTGCGGCGACCGGCGCCGTGCTGCTCGGCCACCGGCCCGGGCCCGCGGCCCTGCTGGGCCTCACCGTGGCCGCGATCTCCATCGTCGGCGATCTCACCGTCAGCGTGTTCAAGCGCAGCGCGGGCGTGAAGGACAGCGGCAGGCTGTTCCCGGGCCATGGCGGCATCCTCGATCGCATCGACAGCGTGACGGCCGCCGCCCCGCTGTTCGTGCTCGAGGCAGGCTGGATCGGCTGGCTGGCCCCATGACATCGCGGATGGTTGCAAGCGGGTTGCCGGCCTTGCCATCATGCGCCGCTGGCGCCGGGTTTCTTGCCGGGGCACGGCATGTTGGGCTGACAGGCGGACTGGTGGCACTCGCGGGGCCATGAACATCCTCACATCGACACTGGCGTTCCTGGTTGCCATCGGCATTCTCGTGGCCGTCCACGAGTTCGGCCATTTCAGCGTGGCCCGTCTGCTGGGCGTGCGGGTGCTGCGCTTCTCCATCGGCTTCGGCCGCCCGCTGTGGATCCGCTGCGCCGGGCCGGGGCAGACCGAATACTGCGTGTCCGCCATCCCGCTGGGCGGCTACGTCAAGCTGCTCGATGAACGCGAGGCCCCGGTGGCGCCGGCCGAGCTGCCGCGCAGCTTCAACCACCAGCCCGTCCACCGGCGCATGGCCATCCTCGCCGCCGGCCCGCTGTTCAACTTCCTCTTTGCCATCCTTGCCTACTGGCTGATGTTCATGATCGGCGTGCCGGGGATGCGCCCCGTGGTGGGCGAGGTCAGCGCCGGCTCGCAGGCGGCAAGGGCCGGGCTGGTGGCGGGCGATGAGATCATCGGGGTCGGCGGCACGCAGGTCACCACCTGGGAGGCGGCGGTGGTGGCCATGCTGGACGACATGCTCGATGACGGGCGCATCCGCCTGCAGGTGCGCCGCGAGCATGACGGCGAGCGCCTGCTGACGCTCGAGGTGGCCGGGCGTTCCGCCGAGCTGACCGAGCCGGGTGCGCTGCTGCCGGGGCTGGGCTTTGCCGCCTGGGCGCCGCGCCTGCCGGCGGTGATCGGCGAGGTGCTGGCCGGTGGCAGCGCCGAACGGGCCGGCCTGCGTGCCGGCGACCAGCTGCTCAGCGCCGACGGCGAGGCGATCGAGAGCTGGCCGCAATGGGTGGAGCACGTGCGGGCCCGCCCCGGGGCAACCATGCTGGTCGAGCTGCGCCGCGACGGCGCACGCTTGCAGCTGCGCATCGAGGTGGGGCGCGCGGAGACCGCCGATGGCGTCATCGGCCGCATCGGTGCCTCGCCCGAGCTGCCCACCGGCCTGTTCGACGAGATGCGTGCCGTCGAGCGCTTCGGCCCGCTGCCGGCCATGGCGGCGGCGCTGGCGCGCACCTGGGACATGTCGAGCCTGACGGTGCGCATGATCCTGCGCATGCTCAGCGGCGATGTCTCGGTGAAGAACATCAGCGGGCCGATCAACATCGCCCAGTATGCCGGCTACAGCGCAAGCATCGGCCTGTCTCCCTTCCTCGGCTTCCTGGCGGTGGTCAGCCTCAGCCTCGGCATCCTCAACCTGCTGCCGGTGCCCATGCTGGACGGCGGGCAGATCGCCTACCAGTTCATCGAATGGGCCAAGGGTTCCCCGCTCTCCGAACGCTCGCAGTTCATCGGCCAGCAGGTGGGGATCTTCCTGCTGCTGATGTTGATGAGCTTTGCCTTCTACAACGATATTTCACGACTGCTCGGCTGACCCAGTGATCATGTCCGCAGATGGATGCCGCCAGCCCGGCCGTGTGTGCCGATGGCTTGCCTGTTTCTCGCTGCTGGCAGCCTCCGTTGCCGCCACCGGCGCCGATCTCGTCGTGCGCGACATCCGCGTCGAGGGCCTGCAGAGGATTTCCGAGGGCACGGTATTCAACTACCTGCCGGTGAACATCGGCGACACCCTCGATGCCCAGCACAGCCAGGAGGCGCTGCGCGCCGTCTATGCCACCGGCTTCTTCACCGACGTGGAGCTGCGCTGGGACAATGGCACGCTGGTCATCGCGGTGGCGGAGCGCCCCTCCATCGAGAGCTTCTCGATCACCGGCAACAAGGACATCAAGACCGAGGACCTTACCGAGTCGCTTTCCAAGATCGGCCTGCGCGCCGGGCGCACCTTCAACCGCTCGGTGCTCGACGAGGTGGAGCAGTCGCTCACCGACCAGTACTTCAGCCGCGGCAAGTACGCAGCCCGGGTCGATACCGAAGTCGAGGACCTGCCGGACAACAAGGTCAGGATCGCCATCAAGATCGTCGAGGGTGACCGCGCGCGCATCCGCCAGATCAACATCGTCGGCAACCACAGCTTTTCCGACGAGGAGGTCCTCGAGGGCTTCCAGCTGAAGATGCCGAACTGGCTGTCCTTCATCCGCCAGGACGACCGCTATTCGCGCGAGGCGCTGCAGGGCGACCTCGAGACGCTCAGGTCCTTCTACATGGACCAGGGCTTCGCGGATTTCCGCATCGAGTCGACGCAGGTGGCGCTGTCGCCCGACAAGAAGGACATCTTCGTCACCGTCAACCTGGTGGAAGGCGAGCGCTACAAGGTGGCCGACGTCAAGCTGGCCGGCAACCTGATCCTGCCGGAAGAGGAGCTCAACCCCTACGTGCTGGTCAAGCCGGGGCAGATCTACTCGCAGCGCACCATCACCCAGAGCGCCGACCTGGTGCGCCTGCGCCTGGGCGAGGAGGGCTATGCCTTCGCCAACGTCGAGCCGGTGCCGGAGCTCGACAAGGTGGCCAAGACCGCGGCCATCACGCTCTACGTGGAGCCCAAGAATCGCGTCTACGTGCGGCGCGTGAACTTCAACGGCACCACCAGCATCAACGACGAGGTGCTGCGCCGCGAAGTGCGCCAGTTCGAGGGTGGCTACCTGTCGAACAGCCGGCTGGAGCGCTCGAAGATCCGCCTGCAGCGGCTGCCGTACATCGAGCAGGTGGAGTCGAGCACCAACCCCGTGCCCGGCAGCGCCGACCTGGTCGACATCGACTTCGACATCAAGGAAGGCCTGCCGGGGCAGTTCGGCGGCGGCATCGGCTACTCGGGCGCGCAGGGCGTGCTGCTGAACGCCAACCTCGTGCACACCAATTTCTTCGGCACCGGCGAGCGCGTCTCGGCCGACGTGAGCACCAGCCATTACCGCACCATCTACAGCCTTTCGCACCGCAATCCCTACACCACCATCGACGAGGTGAGCCGCACCATCAGCATGTCGTACCGGGACATCACCCAGTACACCTCCGGTGCCTCGAATTTCTCCACCGAGACCGGCGCGATCTCGGTCGAGTACAGCTATCCGATCACCGAGTTCCAGCAGCTGATCTTCGGCTTCAGCTGGCAGGAATCGAACCTGCTGGCCGATACCTACAGCAGCGCGCAGGCGCGCGAGTGGGTGCAGCGCAACGGCAGCGGCTTCGCCGAGAAGCTCAATGGCGGGGCGGAGATCTACGGCACCAACTTCAGCAGCATCGACCTCGTGGCGGGCTGGATGTACGACAGCCGCAACCGCGTGCTGTTTGCCGACAGCGGCGCGCGCCATCGCCTGATGTTCTCGACCACGGTGCCGGGCAGCGATGTCGAGTACTACACGGTGAACTACACCGGCACGCAGTACTTCCCGATGGGCAAGTACTTCACGCTGTCCGTGAACCTCGACCTCGGCTATGGCGACAGCTTCGGCGACACGACCGCCATCGTGCCCTTCAAGAACTTCTTCGCCGGCGGCCCCGACAGCGTGCGCGGCTTCCGCGACAACTACCTCGGCCCGCGTGACAGCTACGGCAACCCCTATGGCGGCAACCTGATGGTCGCCGCGCAGACCGAGCTGATCCTGCCGATCCCCGAGAAATGGCGCTCGCGCTCGCGCCTGACGCTGTTCTACGATGCCGGCAACGTGTTTTCGACCAGCGGCGTCAATTTCACCGCGCCCTATCCGAACAACACGATACCCATCGACTACGACTTCAGCTTCAGCGAGCTGAAGCAATCGGTGGGCATTTCCGCCCAGTGGCTGGCGCCGCTCGGCCTGTTCCGCTTCAGCTATGGCTTCCCGCTCAACGCCGATAAAAGAAGTGCCTTCTCCTACGGGGACGACACCGAGCGTTTCCAGTTCTCGATCGGCGGCGCATTCTAGGATTCGCAACCCAGAGGATCAGCAGTCATGACCCTACGTTCTCTCGTTCTCCAGTCGTTCCTGGCAGTGACCCTGCTCATGCCCGGCCTGGCGTCGGCCCAGACGGCCCCCGCCCTCAAGATCGGCGTGGTGAACTTTGCCCGCCTGCTGCAGGAGTCGCCGCAGGCGGAGGCGACACTCAAGGCGCTGGACGACGAGTTCGCGCCGCGCCAGCGCGACCTGGTCGCCAAGCAGAACGAGCTGAAGGACCGCCAGGCCAAGCTGCAGAAGGATGCCGCGGTGATGGGCGCCGAGGAGCGGCGCAATGCCGAGAGCAAGTTCCGCGATGACGAGCGCGAGCTGGTACGGCGCGTCAATGCCTTCCAGGAGGACATCAACGTGCGCCGCAACGAGGAGCTCAGCAAGCTGCAGGTGGACCTGCTTCGCGAAGTGCAGGCCTTCGCCAAGCAGCGCGGCTACGACCTCATCATCGGCGATGGCGTGCTTTATGCGGGCCAGGACCTCGACCTCACGGCACAGATCCTGGCCAGCGTGCAGGCCAGCTTCAAGGGCAAGCCGGCGCGCCCCTGAGCGGGCGGCGCACGGATCATCCCGGGAAGCGCGCCGGTGGCGGGGGCGAGATGGGCATGAGCCTGGCGATGCTGGCGGTGCGGCATGGCTGCGAGCTGCACGGCGATCCCGACACCATCGTCGACCACGTGGCGACGCTGGCCGGCGCCGGCCCCGGCGCCCTGGCCTTCCTCGCCAACCCCCGCTATCGCACGCAGCTTGCCGCCACGCGGGCGAGCTGCGTGGTACTGGATGCCGAATCGGCGGCTGCCTGCCCGGTGGCCTGTCTGGTCAGCGGTAACCCCTACCTGAGCTATGCCGGCATTGCGGCCGAGCTGCATCCGCCGCCGCCGCTGCGCCCGGGGGTTGCCGCGCAGGCCTGCGTCGCGGACTCCGCCGTGCTGGGCGCCGGCACGCAGGTCGATGCCGGTGCGGTGGTGGGCGAGGATGCGCGGATCGGCGCGCGCGTGCTCATCGGTGCCAATGCCGTGGTGGGGGCCGGCTGCCTGGTCGGCGATGACAGTCGCATCATGCCCGGTGCCATCCTCTACGATCGCGTCCGCATCGGGCGGCGCAGCACGATCCACGCCAACGCGGTGATCGGCGCCGATGGCTTCGGCAATGCCCGCGGTCCGGGCGGGGTATGGACCAAGGTGCCGCAGGTGGGCAGCGTCGCCATCGGCGATGATGTCGAGATCGGTGCGCTCACCTCGGTCGATCGTGGTGCCATCGATGATACGACCATCGGCAATGGCGTCAGGCTCGACAACCAGATCCAGATCGGGCACAACGTCGTCATCGGCGAGCACACCGCGATGGCGGCCCAGGCGGGTGTCTCCGGCAGCACGCGCATCGGCGCGCGCTGCATCATCGGCGGCAGGACGGCCTTTGCCGGGCACCTGAGCATCGCCGATGACGTGGTGATCACCGGCGGGGCCAACGTGACCCACTCCATCGACAAGCCGGGGCTCTACAGTGGCGCGATCCCGGCCGACGAGGCCCGCAGCTGGCGCAAGAACGCGGTGCGCTTCGGCCAGCTGGATGCGGCCATACGCCGCTTGCAGGCACTGGAAGCCGCGCAGCGCGGGCAGGACGAATCATGATTCATGCAACGGCGATCATTTCCCCCGCGGCCGAACTGGCCGCGGATGTGACGGTCGGTCCCTACAGCGTCATCGGCCCGCAGGTCAGGATCGGTGCCGGCACGGTGATCGGCGCGCACGTGGTCATCAAGGGGCCGACGACGATGGGAGCCGGCAACCAGGTGTTCCAGTTCGCCACCATCGGCGACGACCCGCAGGACAAGAAGAACGCCGGCGAGCCGACCCGGCTGGAGATCGGTGACCGCAACACCATCCGCGAG
>JACFNV010000135.1 GCA_019454675.1 Gammaproteobacteria bacterium
TTCGCCTTTCATCAGTTCCCGAGTGGAAGCCCCGAATACCATGAGCGACGCACTGAGCAGCGGTCCCGAGCCGCAGATGAATGCCGATGACCTGTACCTCGAGGAAGTCTTCACCGATCGGCGGGTGGGCACCATCCAGCGCCTGTCGCCGGTGGATGGGCAGGGCAGGCCCGATCCGGGGCGGCCGGTGCAGTACATCGGCCAGACGCAGATCCTGACCGCGGCCGGCGCGCTGCCGCTGTCCTTCGAGATCGAGGCCGCCAGCCTGAAGGAAGCGGCCGGCAAGTTTGCCGAGGGCGCCAAGCTGGCGCTGCAGCAGACGATGGACCGGCTCGAGGAAATGCGCCGTGATGCCGCGTCTTCGATCATCGTGCCCGATGCCGGTGGCGCCGGCCCGCTCGGTGGCATGGGGGGCATGGGCGGCATGGGTGGCGGCGGCATCCGCATGCCCTGAAGCGTCGTCCGGCGGGCAAGCTTACCGGCAAGGGTCGAGGGAGACAGTCATGATCGGCATGCTGCGCGGGTTTTTCATCCTGGCTGCCGTGGCCCTGCTGACGGGCTGCGGCTACAACACCCTGCAATCGGCGGACGAGCAGGCCAAGGCGGCCTGGGGCGAGGTGCTCAACCAGTACCAGCGCCGCGCCGACCTCATCCCCAACCTGGTGCGTACCGTCGAGGCCTTCGCCAAGCAGGAGCGCGAGGTGCTGACCCAGGTCACCGAAGCCCGCGCCCGGGTAGGCAGCATCCAGGCCACCCCCGAGCTGTTCGACGACCCGGCCGCCTTCGAGCGCTTCCAGCAGGCCCAGGGCGAGCTGGGCGGTGCGCTGTCACGCCTGCTGGTGGTGGCCGAGCAGTATCCCGACCTCAAGTCCGACCAGAACTTCCGCGAGTTGCAGGCGCAGCTCGAGGGTACCGAGAACCGCATCGCGGTGGCCCGCAACCGCTACATCGCCGCGATCCAGGACTACAACACCACGGTGCGCCGCTTTCCCTCGAACCTGACCGCCAGGCTGTTCGGCTTCGCCGTCAAGCCGGGCTTCAGCGTGCAGAACGAGGCGGCGATCTCGCAGCCTCCCGAGGTCAGCTTCCAGAACCAGTGATCCGCCGGCTGTTCCTGCTGCCGGTCCTCCTGCTGGTCCCGCTGCTGGCGCTGGCCGAGCTGGCCGTGCCGGCGCTGCAGGCGCGGGTCACCGACCTCAGCGGCACGCTCGATGCGGCGCAGGTGGCGGCGCTGGAGGCAAAGCTCGCCGCCTTCGAGCAGCGCAAGGGTGCGCAGGTGGCGGTGCTGCTGGTGGCGAGCACGCAGCCCGAGACCATCGAGCAATACGGCATCCGCGTGGCGGAGGCATGGCAGCTCGGCCGCCGCGGCATCGACGACGGTGCGCTGCTGCTGGTGGCGCGCGATGACCGCAGCCTGCGCATCGAGGTGGGCTACGGGCTCGAGGGCGTGCTCCCCGATGCCATTGCCCGCCGCATCATCGACGAGGCCATCGTGCCGCACTTTCGCCGCGATGATTACTACGGCGGCATCGATGCCGGCATCGATCGCATGCTGGCGGTGATCGACGGCGAGCCGCTGCCCGCCCCGTCGCGGCAGCGGGCCACGGGCTCCTTCGATGACCTGGTGTCCGCGCTGCCGCTGCTGTTCATCTTCAGCTTCGTCTTCGGCAACGCCCTCAAGCGCTCGCTGGGGCAACTGCCGGGCTCGCTGGCGGCCGGGGCACTGATCGGCGGGCTGGCCTGGCTGATCCTCGGCGTCATCGTGTGGGCATCGCTGGCGGCCGTGGCCGCCTTCCTGCTCAGCCTGTTTTCGCGTACCGCAGCGGGCGGCTGGGCCAGCCGTGGTGGTTCGGGCATGGGCGGCATCTCCGGCGGCCGGAGCGGTGGTGGTGGCTTCAGGGGCGGGGGCGGCAGCTTTGGCGGCGGCGGCTCCTCGGGGCGCTGGTGATGCGCTGATGGGCCGTCTCCAGCATCTGCTGATGCCACGCTGGTGGCTGCGCCGGCGCTTCCCGCCGGCCACGCTGGCGGCCATCACGCAGGCCATCCGTGTCGCCGAGGCGGAGCATGCGGGCGAGATCCGCTTTGCCATCGAGACCTGCCTCGATCTGCGCCGGCTGTTTCGTCCCGGGGCGGGCCGGCAGCGCGCCCGGGAGCTGTTCGCGCAGCTCGACGTCTGGGATACCCGTGCCAACAACGGCGTGCTGATCTACGTGCTGCTGGCTGCGCACGAAATCCACATCGTGGCCGACCGCGGCCTGGCCGACGGGGTGGGGGCGGAGGAATGGCAGGCGGTATGCCGCCTGATGGAGAAGCGCTTCCGCGAGGGGGCCTTCGAGGCGGGCGCCATCGCGGGCATCGCCGCGGTCTCGGCCCTGGTCGGCAGGCACTTCCCGCCGCGCCCCGGTGATCGCAACGAGTTGCCAGACGAACCGGTCGTGCTGGGCTGAGTGCCGGCCCCGGCGTGGCTCAGTCGCCGGCCTCCGCGGGAAGCAAGGCAGCGATGAGGATGCCATCCGCGGCCCAGGCCGCGAGGCTGGCCCCGAGGTCGAAGTCCCCCGCCGCTGCGCCGAGCGTATCCACCACCTGCGAAAGCCCGTGGCCGGCGGCAAGCGCCTCCAGGCAGCGCCAGGCGAGCGGCTCGAGCTGCTGCAGTTCGATGCCCTCGTCCGCGCGGCGCACCAGCAGGTATTCCTCGCCGCGGGTGGGTGGCGGGGGTTGCGCGCCGCCTTCGTGATAGGCCTGCCAGGCGGCGAAGCAGGGGTGCTCGAGGCGTGCCAGGCGCACCGCGGGGTGCAGCCTGAAGCGCAGCGCGCCGTATGACGCCTCTGCCAGCGTCGCCAGGGAGCGCGGATCGAAGCGCGAGACATCATCCGCCGCCACCATGCTTTCCTGCACCAGCCACTCCAGCCGTGCCAGCCCCGCCAGCCACTCGTGTTCCGTGCCGCCGAGCGTGTTGGCGAGGAAGGCGGGGAGCGCACGCCCGGTGTCGAACAGGTTGCCCGAGCGCGAAGGGTGGCGGCGCTGGTAGCTCCAGGCCATGGCGCGGAAGTCTTCCCTGCCCAGCCGTGCCTGCAGCACGGGAAAGGCGGCCTCGAGCGCCAGCGCGAAGTTCTCGATGGCGTTGGCCTTGTAGACCGCGATGCGCCGGCTGGTGTCGCCGCGTTGTTGGAGGTGTGGCAGCAGCGCATCGTCCGGGCTGC
>JACFNV010000136.1 GCA_019454675.1 Gammaproteobacteria bacterium
CCGGGCAGATCGAGCTCGAGCGCACCGGTGGAATCGATGATGCGCGGATCCTCGGGCATGCCGGGCAGGCGCACCGGTTCCGAGCCCGCGGCGATGATGCACTGGCGGAAGCCGATGACCTGCTTGCCCTGCGGCCCGTCCACTTCCAGGTGGCGGTCGGAGAGGAAGCGGCCGCTGCCCTGCACGACCTGCAGCTTGCGCTGCCTCGCCAGCTGGGCGAGCCCGCCGGTCAGCCGCCCCACGACCTTGTCCTTCCACTCGCGCAGGCGGGTGGCATCGATCTTCGGCTTGCCGAAATCCACGCCGAGGCCCGCCATCTCGCTGGCCTCCTCGATGACCCGCGCGGCATGCAGCAGGGCCTTCGAGGGAATGCAGCCGACGTTCAGGCACACGCCACCCAGCGCCGGCCAGCGATCGACCAGCGTCACCGACAGGCCGAGGTCCGCCGCGCGGAAGGCAGCCGTGTAGCCACCAGGACCTGCTCCCAGCACCAGCAGCTCCGCTTCGCTGTCCACCGGCCCCTCGTAGCTGGCGGCGCCGGGCGTCGGCACTGGCGTCGCCGCGGGCGCAGGTGACGGCGTGGTGGCCGGCGCAGCCTTGGCTGCCGGCGCCGACCCGGTGACCGCAGGCGCCACCGCGGCCGTGGCAGCAGGCGCAGCGGGGGCAGCCTCGGCTTCCACCCGCAGGATCAGGCTGCCTTCCGACACCCGGTCGCCGACCTTGACCAGCAGCTCGGCCACCCGGCCGGCCACGGTGACCGGCACCTCCATCGCGGCCTTGTCGGTTTCCAGCGTGATGAGCGGCTGCTCGGGCGCCAGCATGTCGCCCACCTGGACCTGGACCTCGATGACCTCGACATCGCTGAAGTCGCCGAGGTTCGGAACCTTGATATCCGTCAGTGTGCTCATGCCCGCTTCAGCCCGCCAGCCGGCCTGGATCGGCCAGCAGCTGTGCCAGCAAGGTGGTGAAGCGCACGCCCGTCGCGCCGTCGATCACGCGGTGATCGTAGGACAGCGACAGCGGCAGGATCAGGCGCGGCACGAAGCTCCCGTCCTGCCAGAGCGGACGCTGCACGGAACGCCCGACGCCGAGGATCGCCACCTCGGGCGCGTTGATGATGGGCGTGAAGAAGCTGCCACCGATGCCGCCCAGGCTGGAAACGGTGAAGCTGCCGCCGCGCATCTCCTCGCCGCCGAGCTTGCCTTCCCGTGCACGGGCGCTCATGTCGCCGAGATCGCGGGCGATGCCGAACAGGTCCTTGTCGCCGGCATCGCGGATCACCGGCACCACCAGCCCCTGCGGGGTATCGGCGGCAAAGCCGATGTGGTGGTACTTCTTGTGTATGAGGGCGGTGCCATCCTCGCTCAGCGAGGAATTGAAGTCGGGGAATTCGCGCAGCGCCAGCACGCAGGCCCTGATGATGAAGGCGAGCGGCGTCAGCTTCACGCCGGCGCTGGCCGCCTCCTCGCGCAGTGCCTGCCGCCGCTCCTCGAGCGCGGTGATGTCCGCCTCGTCGTGCTGGGTGACATGCGGGATGTTGACCCAGGCCGCCTGCAGGCGCGGCCCGGAGATCCTGCGCACGCGCGACAGCGGCACGCTCTCGATCTCGCCGTACCTGGCGTAGTCGACCACCGGCAGCTTCGGCAGGCCGCCCCCCGCCACCTGGCCGGCCATCACCGCCTTCACGAAGGCCTTGACGTCCTCCTGCAGCACGCGGTCCTTCGGGCCGCTGCCCTTGACCTGGATGAGGTTGACGCCGAGCTCGCGGGCAAACTTGCGCACCGAGGGGCTGGCATGCGCCTTGCCGAAGCTGGCCTCGTCGATCGGCGGCAGCGCTGCCGGCGGGCGCGGGGCCTGCTGCACCTGGGTTGGCGCGGGCCGGGGTGCCGGCGCAGGCGCCGCAGCTGGCGATGTTGCCGTCGGCGTGGCAGGAGCTGCTGCCGGTGCTGCCGGAGGCGACGCCGGTGCCGCCGCCTCATCCACCTCGAGGATGGCGATCAGGCTGCCCTGCGAGACACGCGAGCCGCTGCCGATCTTGAGCTCGACGACGCGCCCCGCCAGCGGCGAGGGCACCTCCATCGAGGCCTTGTCGGTCTCGATGGTGATCAGCGGCGCCTCGGCAGCGACCGTGTCGCCGACCGCGACCGCGACCTCGACCACCTCGACATCGTGGAAATCGCCGATGTCCGGTACCCGGACTTCTTCGCGCCGCGTCATGCCTGCATCCCCGCCATGGAGCTCATACCGTCACCGGATTCGGCCGTTCCGGATCGATCTTCAATGTCGCGATGGCATCGCGCACCACGGCCACGTCGAGCACGCCGTCATCGGCCAGCGCCTTGAGGGCCGCCAGCACGATGTAGCGACGATCGACCTCGAAGAAGTCCCGCAGCGCCGCGCGTGCATCACTGCGCCCGAAGCCGTCGGTGCCCAGCACCGCGTAGCGCCCGGGCACCCACTGGCGGATCTGGTCGGGCACGATGCGCATGTAGTCGGTGGCCGCGACGAAGGGCCCGCCCTGGGTGCTGAAGCTGCGCTCGACATGCGAGCGCCGGCGGCGCTTGCCGGGATGCAGGTTGTTCCAGCGCTCGCAGTCGAGCGCCTCGCGCCGCAGCTCGGAGAAGCTGGTGACGCTCCACACGTCGGCCGGCACCTGGAAGTCGCGCTCGAGGATCTCGGCGGCAGCGATCACCTCGCGCAGGATGGCGCCGGAACCGAGCAGCTGCACGCGGTCCTTGCCGGAGCCGCCCACCTGCAGCTGGTAGAGCCCGCGCAGGATACCGTCCTTGACGCCCGGGGGCATCGGCGGCTGCACGTAGTTCTCGTTCATGCAGGTGAGGTAATAGAAGACCCGCTCGCCGTCCTGGATCATGCGCCGCAGGCCGTCCTGGATGATGACCGTCAGCTCGTAGGCAAAGGCCGGGTCGTAGGACACGCAGTTGGGAATCGTGGAAGCCAGCACGTGGCTGTGGCCGTCCTGGTGCTGCAGCCCCTCGCCGGCAAGCGTGGTGCGCCCGGCCGTGGCACCGAGCAGGAAGCCGTGCGCCTGGATGTCGCCGGCGGCCCAGATGAGGTCGCCGACGCGCTGGAAGCCGAACATCGAGTAGTAGATGTAGAACGGGATCAT
>JACFNV010000137.1 GCA_019454675.1 Gammaproteobacteria bacterium
CGCGCTCGGCCTGCCGCTGATCGTCAAGCCGGTCGGCGAGGGCTCCAGCGTCGGCATGAGCAAGGTCGAGCAGGCTGCGGACCTGCCGGCGGCCTTTGCCGCCGCGGCCCGCTGCGGCGGCGAGGTGTTCTGCGAGGAATGGCTGCGTGGCGCCGAGTACACCGCGAGCATCCTCCACGACGAGGTGCTGCCGCTGATCCGCATCGAGGCACAGGCGGTCTTCTACGACTACCAGGCCAAGTACTTCAGCGACCAGACCCGCTACCTCTGTCCCTGCGGCCTCGCGCCCGAGGTGGAGCGCCGCTATGCCGAGGTGGCGGCGCGCGCCTTTGCCGTGGTCGGCGCCAGCGGCTGGGGGCGCGTCGACCTGATGACCGACGCCGCGGGGCAGCCCTTCGTGCTCGAGGTCAACACCGTGCCGGGCATGACCAGCCACAGCCTGGTGCCGATGGCGGCGGCTGCCGCCGGCATCGACTTCGACGAACTGGTGTGGCGCGTCCTCGAGACCAGCATGGGCAGCGGGGAGGCGGCACGATGATGCGCAGGCACAACCGCCGCCGCAGCGAGCGCCCGGCGCGCAGCTGGCCGGCGATCCCCTGGCCGGTGCTCGGCATGCTGGCCGGGCTGCTGGCGGTGACGGGCGGCACCTATGCCGGCGGTGCCTGGTTGCTCAACCGGCCGATCGAGACCATCCAGCTGCGCGCGCCCTTCCAGCGCGTGTCGGCGATCCAGCTCGAGGCCCTGATGGAGCCGCATGCACGGGCGGGCTTCGTCGATGTCGACCTCGACGCCGCGCGCCGCGAGCTCATGGCGTTGCCGTGGGTGGCCAGCGCCCAGCTGCGCCGGCGCTTCCCGGGCACGCTGGAGGTCGAGATCCGCGAGCAGCAGCCGATCGCGCGCTGGGGCGAGCGTGGCCTGCTCAGCGCCGGTGGCCGGCTGTTCCTGCCCGAGGACCTGCGCGCGCTGCCCGAGCTGCCGCGCCTGATGGGTCCACCCGGCACCGAGGCCGAGGTGGTGCAGCGCTACTTCGCGGTGCAGGAGCAGCTCCAGCACCGCGGCCTCTCGGTGGACGAGGTGCTGCTCGACGACCGCGGGGCCTGGAGCTTCCGCACCAGCAAGGGCCTCGAAGTACGCCTCGGCACCCACGGCATCGACGAGCGCATCGCGCGCTTCTTCGAGGCGCAGGACCGGGCCCTCACCTATCTCAGCGGAGAAGTGGATTACGTGGACATGCGCTACCCGAACGGTTTTGCCATTGGCTGGCGTGCTGCGGGCGACAGGCAGCCCGCCGCAGCCGGGGAGGGGCGCCCGCGTGGCTAAGAAGAGCGAGCAGCGGCTGCTGGTGGGGCTCGACATCGGCACCTCGAAGGTGGTGGCCATCGTCGGCGAGCTGCAGGAGGACGGCGGCCTCGAGGTCATCGGCTTCGGCATGCATGCCTCGCGCGGCCTGAAGAAGGGCGTGGTGGTCAACATCGAGTCCACCGTGAACTCCATCCAGCGCGCGGTGGAGGAGGCCGAGCTGATGGCCGGCTGCGAGATCCACTCGGTCTACACCGGCATTGCCGGCAGCCACGTGCGCAGCCTGAACTCGCACGGCATCGTCGCCATCCGCGATCGCGAGGTGGCGCGCAGCGATGTCGACCGCGTCATCGATGCCGCGCGCGCGGTCGCCATCCCGGCCGACCAGAGGGTGCTCCACGTGCTGCCGCAGGAATTCATCATCGACGGCCAGGAGGGCATCCGCGAGCCGGTGGGCATGTGCGGCGTGCGCCTCGAGGCCCGCGTGCACATGGTGACCGGGGCGGCCAGTGCGGCGCAGAACATCGTCAAGTGCGTGCAGCGCTGCGGGCTGGAGGTGGAGGACATCGTGCTCGAGCAGCTCGCCTCCAGCCATGCAGTGCTCACCGACGACGAGAAGGAGCTCGGCGTGTGCCTGGTGGACATCGGCGGCGGCACCACCGACATCGCGGTGTTCCACTCCGGCGCCATCCGCCACACCGTGGTGATCCCCATCGCCGGCGACCAGGTGACCAACGACATCGCCATCTCGCTGCGCACGCCGACCCATTACGCCGAAGAGATCAAGATCAAGTACGCCTGCGCGCTCTCGCAGCTGGCCGCCGCCGACGAGACCATCGAGGTGCCGAGCGTGGGCCAGCGCCCGCCGCGGCGGCTGGCGCGCCAGACGCTGGCCGAGGTGGTGGAGCCGCGCTACGAGGAGCTGTTCGGCCTGATCCGCGATGAACTGCGCCGCAGCGGCTTCGAGGAGATGGTGGCCGCCGGCATCGTGCTCACCGGCGGCAGCGCGCGCATGGAAGGCGCCGTGGAACTGGCCGAGGAGGTGTTCCACATGCCGGTGCGCCTCGGCCTGCCGCAGCACGTGCGCGGGCTTGGCGACGTGGTGCGCAACCCCATCCACGCCACCGGCGTGGGCCTGCTGCTGTATGCCAGGGATCGTGCCGCGCGGCCCGGCGTCGAGGCGCCGCTGGGCTCGAGCGTGACGGAAATATGGAACCGGATGAAGTCCTGGTTCCAGGGAAGCTTCTAAGGGGTCCTGCCTAGAGACCCCGGATGCGTTGTTGTTGTCTGTGGAGGAGTAGCGACGATGTTCGAACTGATGGATACGACCAACCAGGAAGCGGTGATCAAGGTGATCGGCGTGGGTGGCGGCGGCGGCAACGCCGTCAAGCACATGGCCAGCTGCGGCATCGACGGCGTGGAGTTCATCTGCGCCAACACCGATGCCCAGGCGCTGCGCGGCGCCAACGTGCGCACCGCGGTGCAGATCGGCTGCAACATCACCAAGGGCCTCGGCGCGGGCGCCGACCCGGATGTCGGCCGGCAGGCGGCGATGGAAGACCGCGACCGCATCATCGAGGTGATCGACGGCGCCGACATGCTGTTCATCACCGCCGGCCTCGGCGGCGGCACCGGCACCGGCGCGGCGCCGGTGGTGGCGCAGGTGGCCAAGGAACTCGGCATCCTGACGGTGGCGGTGGTGACCCGCCCGTTCAAGATGGAGGGCCGCAAGCGCATGAGCGCCGCCGAGCAGGGCATCCACGACCTCGGCAAGTACGTCGACTCGCTGATCACCATCCCCAACG
>JACFNV010000138.1 GCA_019454675.1 Gammaproteobacteria bacterium
GGCGCTGCGGGTGAGGCGCTCGACCTCGCCCTGCAGGCGGCCGAGCTCGTCGTGCAGGCCCTTGTGGCTGCGCTCGGTCTGGCGCGCGCGGTGGCCCAGCACCGCCAGCATGCCGACGACCCCGGCACACTGCAGCAGCTCGCCCCAGGCCAGGCCGCCGGTGCCGTTGGCCAGCAGGCGCACCACCACGCAGAGCAGGTAGGCGCCGGCCGCCGCGAGGCCGAGCTGGCGCAGGCGGCGGGCATCGGTGCGGGTGAAGGCAATCAGCACCGCGGTCAGGTACATCGCCGGCACCAGCTCGCCGCGGCCATCGGCCAGCACCGCGTAGACGGTGGTCCAGGCGATGGCAAGCCCAGCCTCGGCCGCCGCCACCGCGGCATCCGCCTCCTCGCGGGCGCCGGGCAGCCCGAGCAGCGCAAGCAGCACGTTGGTGACCAGCACGGCGCCGATCAGCAGGCCGGCGGCCGCAGGCTGCATGGTGGTGGAGCCTGCCAGGTGGCTGAGCAATGCCAGTCCCGCCCAGGCGGCATAGAAGCCGGCGGCCGGCAGCGACAGCTGCCAGCGCGGGGATGGCGGCCCGTCCGGGGGCTGCTCGATGAAGGTTTCGGATGCGGATTGCTCGGCCATGGTCTGGTTCTTCTTTTTGTGATGGCAAAGGCCGTGGTCCCTGCGGCGCGCAGTGCCACGGCAGGGTCCAGCTTGCAGAAGCAGCCACCCGCGGACTGTGAACTGCGTCCCAGTCGCCGGCTTCGCGCCGCTTATGGTGAACCCGGGCAGCCGGGTGCCGTCGCGCTACAATGCCGGCCGCCCTGCGGGCAGCGCATTCCCTCCCGCGGCACAGGTGGTCGAACCATGCAGCACTCCCGTTTCGATGTGATCGTGATCGGCGGCGGCCATGCCGGCGTCGAGGCTGCGTCCGCCGCCGCTCGGCTCGGGCTGCGCACGCTGCTGCTGACGCAGAACCTCGACACCATCGGCCAGATGAGCTGCAACCCGGCCATCGGCGGCATCGGCAAGGGCCACCTGGTGCGCGAGATCGATGCGCTGGGCGGGCTCATGGGGCGCGCCGCGGACCGCGCCGGCATCCACTTCCGCACGCTCAATGCCAGCAAGGGCCCCGCGGTGCGGGCCACGCGCGCGCAGGCCGACCGGCGGCTCTACAAGGCGGCGGTGCGCGCGCTGCTCGATGCCGAGGCAGGGCTGGCGCTGTTCCAGGCCAGCGTTGCCGACCTGCTGGTCGAGGCCGGCCGGGTGGCGGGCGTGCGCACGCTGGGCGGCCAGTCCTTCAGGGCGCCGGCGGTGGTGCTGACTGTAGGCACCTTTCTCGGCGGGCGCATCCATGTCGGGCTCGAGCAGCAGCCCGGTGGCCGCGCCGGCGATCCGCCCGCCAACGAACTTGCGCAGCGCCTGCGCGAGCTGGCGCTGCCGGCGGGAAGGCTGAAGACCGGCACCCCGCCGCGGATCGATGCGCGCAGCGTGGACTTCAGCGTCATGCAGGTGCAGGCAGGCGAACAACCCATGCCGGTGTTCTCCTTCCTCGGCCGGCGCGCCGATCATCCGCGCCAGGTGGACTGCCACATCACCCGCACCACCGCCGCTACCCACGACATCATCCGCGGCGCGCTCGACCGCTCGCCGCTCTACACCGGCGCCATCGAGGGGCTGGGCCCGCGCTACTGCCCCTCGATCGAGGACAAGGTGGTGCGCTTCGCCGGCCGCGACAGCCACCAGATCTTCGTCGAGCCCGAGGGCCTCGACAGCAACGAGCTGTATCCCAATGGCATCTCCACCAGCCTGCCCTTCGATGTGCAGCAGGCGCTGGTGCACTCGATCCCCGGTTTCGAGGCGGCGCGCATCACGCGGCCGGGCTATGCCATCGAGTACGACTTCTTCGATCCGCGCGGGCTGCGCCCCTCGCTCGAGAGCCGTGCCTTGCCGGGGCTTTACCTCGCCGGGCAGATCAACGGCACCACCGGTTACGAGGAAGCGGCGGCGCAGGGCTTGCTGGCGGGCCTCAATGCGGCGCGCGCGGTGCGCGGGCAGGAGCCCTGGTCGCCGGGCCGCGAGCAGGCCTACCTGGGCGTGCTGGTCGACGACCTCATCACCCGCGGCGTGCTCGAGCCCTATCGCATGTTCACCAGCCGCGCCGAATACCGGCTGCTGCTGCGCGAGGATAATGCCGACCAGCGCCTCACCCCCGTTGGCCGCGAGCTCGGCCTGGTGGACGATGCGCGCTGGGCGGCGTTCTGCGCCAAGCGCGAGGCGGTGGCGGCCGAGACGCGTCGCCTGCGGGGCATCCTCGTGCGCCCCGCGGCGGTGGATGCGGACACGGCTGCCGCCATCGGCGGCCCGCTGCGCCGCGAGCAGCATGCCTTCGAGCTGCTGCGCCGGCCGGGTGCCAGCCATGCGTTGATCACTGCGCTGCCGGTGGTCGGCGCGCGGCCGGCTGCCGGCGAGGGCGAGGAGTTCGGCGAGCAGGTGGTCGGGCAGGTGGAGGTGCAGGCGCGCTACGACGGCTACGTGCAGCGCCAGCAGCTGGAGATCGAGCGCGATCGCCGCCAGGCGGGGACGCCCCTGCCCGAGGATCTCGACTACGCCAGCGTGCGCGGGCTCTCCAACGAGACGCGCCAGGCGCTGGGCCGGGTGCGCCCGGCCACGGTGGCACAGGCGGCGCGCGTCGCCGGCGTCACCCCGGCGGCCATCTCGCTGCTGCTGGTGCACCTGAAGAAGCAGCGGGCGCGCAGTGCCTGAGCACCGCGCCCGCGCGCTGGCCGTCGCGCTGCTCTGCGCAGGGCTGCTTGGCTGCGGTGGCCAGCAGGCGGGGCAACCCGCCGCCGGCCCGGTGGGCGGGGTCAGCGGCACCGAGCGGGCCGCGCTGCAGGTGCTGCGCAAGGGCAATGGCGCCGAGCCCGAGAGCCTCGATCCGCACCGCGCCGAGAGCGTCACCGCGGCCAACATCCTGCGCGATCTCTTCGAGGGCCTGGTGCTGCCGGCCGAGGATGGCAGCCTGCTGCCGGGTGCCGCCGAGCGCTGGGAG
>JACFNV010000017.1 GCA_019454675.1 Gammaproteobacteria bacterium
ATGCACGTCCTACGATCCCAAGAGCGGCCGCTACCGCTTCGATTACTCGCTGGTCATCGAGGTGGCCATCGGGGTGACGAGCAGCCTCGCCGTGTTCATCTTCGTCCTGCGCTCCTGGCGCCAGGGTCGGGGCAATCCGCGTCTGCGCTCGTAGCCGGCGCCCGCAGCAATCTTGATGACAGGAGTCCGGCCATGAACTGGCTGAAGCGCATCCTCCGTGGTGTTTTCGACCATCTGGACGGCTGGCTCGACGCGGCCTGCGGCCCGCGTTTCAATCCACTGGTGCAGCTGGGGGCACTGGGCTGGCTGATGTTCTGGCTGATCGCCATCAGCGGCATCTACGTCTACGTCTTCTTCGACACCGGCGTCGAGGATGCCTATCGCTCGGTGGAAGCGCTGACCCATGGCCAGTGGTGGGCCGGTGGCATCATGCGCAGCCTGCACCGCTACGCCTCCGATGCGCTGGTGGTGGTCACCATCCTGCACATGCTGCGCGAGTTCGCGCATGACCGCCTGCGCGGCGTGCGCTGGTTTGCGTGGATCACCGGGCTGCTGCTGATCGGCTTCATCTACATCTGCGGCATTACCGGCTACTGGATGGTCTGGGACCAGCTGGCCCAGTACGTGGCCATGGCGAGCTCGCGGTGGCTGGATGCGCTGCCGATCTTCTCGGAGCCCATCTCGAGGAATTTCGTCAACAATGCCGGGCTGAGCGGGCGCTTCTTCACGCTCATGGCCTACGTCCACATCTTTGCGCCGCTGGCCATGCTGGCCTTCATGTGGGTGCACATCCAGCGCTACAACCAGGCGAAGATCAACCCGGTGCGTGGCCTCGGGATCGCGGTGACGATTGCGCTGGTGGGCCTGGCACTGGTCCATCCCGCCGAGAGCCAGGGCCCGGCCAACCTCGATGCGCTGGCGGCCTCGGTGGGGCTCGACTGGTTCTACCTGCCGCTCTATCCGCTGCTGGACGTTCTCGGTGCCGGCTGGCTGTGGGGCCTGGCGCTGGGCATTTTCGTGGCGCTTGCCATCCTGCCCTGGGCACCGCCGCTGAAGCGTCCGCCGGCAGCCGTCGTCAGCCTTGACAACTGCAATGGCTGCTCGCGCTGCTTCGACGATTGCCCCTATGGCGCCATCACCATGCAACCGCGCAGCGATGGCCTGCCGTTCAGCCAGGAGGCGGTGGTGGACCCCGACCTGTGCGTCAGCTGCGGCATCTGTGCCGGTGCCTGCCCGACGGCCACGCCCTTCCGGCGGGCAACGGCATTGGTTCCCGGCATCCAGCTACCCCAGCATGACATTGCCGGCCTGCGCGACAAGGTGCAGGCGGCCTGCAGCCAGCTGCAGGGCGATCCTGCCGTGGTGGTGTTCCGCTGCGAACACGGTGCCGCGGTGAGCCCGCCCGCGGATGGTGCGGCCGCGGTGATCGACGTGCCGTGCACCGGCATGTTGCCGCCTTCGTTCATCGACCTGGTGGTGACCAAGAACATGGCGGCCGGGGTCATGCTGGCCGGTTGCCACGAGGGCAGCTGCCACGAGCGCCTCGGCGTGGAGTGGACCGAGAAGCGCGTGGCCGGGCTGCGCGACCCTTACCTGCGTGATCGCGTGCCACGCCAGCGCGTCGCCGTGTCCTGGGCAAGCCCAGTCCAGTGGCGGGCACGGCGCGATGCCATGGAGGCCTTCATGGCATCGCTCAAGGGTGGCACCGAAACGCTGCCTGCGCAGGCCGGGCAGGCCGGCAAGCCAGCCTGGCGCCTGCCGGCGCGGGGGCTGCCGGGCGCCGTGCGGCCGGTGCTGCAGGTCGTCCTGCTGGCAGCTGCCATGTGGCCGCTGGGCTTCCTGTCGGCCACCCCGGAGGTGCAGCTGCGTGCAGCGAACGAGGCGGTGGTCACGCTCACCTTCAGTCATGCGGGCCAGCACCAGCACGAGTGCAAGAAGCTCTCGCCCGAGGAGCTGGCAAAGCTCCCGCCCAACATGCGCCGCACCACCGGCTGCCCGCGCGAGCGCTGGCCGGTGAGCATCGAGCTGGACCTCGACGGCAAGACCGTGTTCACGGCAACCCGGCAACCGGCCGGTTTGTGGGATGATGGGCCGTCCAGCCTGTTCGAGCGCTTCAAGGTCCCGGCAGGCCCGCAGCAGATGGTCGTGCGGCTGCGTGACAGCGGGCGCGAGACGGGCTTCGACTACAGCGCGGAGGCCAGCATCGACCTCCGGCCGGGGCAGAACTTCGTGATCGATTTCCGGCACCCCGATGGTTTCATCCTCAAGTGAGCGCGAGGCCCGACAAATGAGCGGAATCAAGTGGCGAGCGGAATTCGAGATCGGCATCCCCGATGTCGACCACGAGCATCGGGAACTGGTTGACTGGATCAACCAGGCGCTGCTGGCCAGTGCGGATGCGACGCAGGATCGTGATGTCGTGCTGGACCTGCTCGGCGAGATCCATACCAAGGTGTCGGCGCATTTCGCGCTCGAGGAGCGCGTGATGCGCGAGCGCGGCTATGACCAGCTGCGCGAGCACAAGCAGGACCACGAGCTCCTGCTCGACGACATCCGCGACATCATGGACGAGTACGAGGCGGGCTCGGACTCGGTGGAGGAACGCTTTTCGGAGCGGATCAGCGAGTGGTTCGGCCTGCATTTCCGTACCCACGACGCACGCTTCCACCGCCACCTGCCGGGTAGCCACTGAGGCACGGCCGGCGAACCGGCCGTGCCGGTCCGCCAGGGCCCGGCTCAGACGCGATAGCTTGCCGTGGCGCGGGCCTCGCCCGGCCGGTTCGGCGGATAGACCGCCCACTTGTCGTGGTAATAGCGCTGGCGCAGGTCACCGGCTGACTGGCGGTTGAAGGTCAGGTAGATGTTGCGTCGCTGCCGGTCGCTGCTGTTCGGCGGCGAGCCGTGCGGCACGTAGCAGTCGAAGAAGATCACGTCGCCCGGGTTGGCTTCCAGCAGCTGATAGTCTTCCGCGGGCTCGTAGGGCGGGTCCGCCTCGGTCAGCGGTTGCCACTCGGGGCCCATCAGGGCGCGTTCGTATTTGCCGTTGGCAAGGAAGCTCAGCGCCGCATTGTCGCGGCGGTTGGGGTCGACCACGATGGCCATGGTGACGAAGAAGTCCGCATAGCTGCCCCAGCCGGCCGCCTGGTCCTGGTGCAGCTTGTCGGCCCGGCAGCCGGGCAGCTTGTAGTTCACCTTCTCCTTGAACAATATGGCCGGCTCCCCGAGCAGTGCCGCCAGCGCATCCATCACCTTCGGTGCCAGCATCAGGCTGGTCATGCCGGGGTTGTGTTCGCCGAGGATGTGCTCGGCACGCACCAGCAGGCTTTCCCCGGTCAACGGGCTGTTCTCGTAGTAGCAGGCCTCGGTGCCCTCCGCAGGCGTGCCGGTGCGCAGCCGGTCGAGGTAGCCGGACATCTCCTGCACCTCGCCGGCATCGAAGAAGCCGCGGCTGACGCAGTAGCCGTGGTGCCTGAAGTCCTGGATATCCTGGGCCGTGAGTTTCATCGCTGTATCGTCCTCTGGCAGGCAGGCATCAGCCTGATCGATGGAAATGGCCGATTGCCCATGGTAGCCCGGCAAGGCGGCTGCCGACGGCCATCAGAAGCGCCACGAGGCGGTTGCTCCCACCTGGCGCCCGCGGGGCAGCGGGATCGCGAAGCCGCGCGGGGTGTTGCTGACACGTAGTCCCTCATAGGGGTACGTGGGCAGCGTCTTGTAGCGGCCGTCGAAGAAGCGCAGGAAATCGGTGGGGGTGTCGTCATCGAGCAGGTTCTTCGCCCATACCGAGACATCCCAGCGCTTGAACAGCAGGCCGGCACGCAGCCCGAGCAGCTGGCGGTTGCCCACCTCGGCGAGATTGTCCTCGGAACCGTAGCGTGCGGATTCGAAGCTCCAGTCGGCGCTGCCGTACCAGTCCATGCCGGCGTTGAGCTGGCGCTGGTAGCGCAGCAGCAGCGAGGCCATGTGCCTGGGAACGCGCGGGGAGCGGTTGCCTGCCACGTTGCCGAGCGCGTCGTTCTGCTCCTGGCTGCCGTTGCTGCCCCGCAGGTCGGCCACCTCCTGGCTGGTCCAGTCGCGGATTTCGGAGTCGGTCCAGGTCCAGCTTGCCCGCCAGGACAGATGCTCGCCCAGCTGTGCCCCGGCCTCGGTCTCGATTCCGCGTACCCGGGTGCGCCCAGCATTGGTGAGGATCGAGGCGGTACCACCGCTCGGCAGCTCCACCAGCTCGGTGACCTGCTGGTTCTTGACCTTGATCTCGTAGACGGCGACCGCCAGGTTCAGCCCCAGCTCGGGAAGGTAGGATTTCATGCCCAGCTCGTAGTTCCAGGCGCTTTCCTCGTCGACCGACCGGTAGCTTTCATCGGGCACCTGCGTGTTGAAATCGGGTGCTCTGGTGCCCTTGGAGACGTTGGCGTAGAAGCTGGTCGAATCCAGTGCACGCCAGTCGAGCGTGAAGCGCGGGGTCAGCGTGTCGGGTGCTGCGCGATAGCGTTGTGCGGCGCCCGATACCGGCAGGGAGGTGACCGTCACCTCGTCCTCGGCCCAGCGCAGCTCCAGGCCGGCCGTCCAGTCTTCGCGGAAGTCCCATGCCAGTGCGCCGAACACCGCACGGTTTTCCACCTTGTCACGCTCGCGGGCCACGTCGTGGGCCAGTCCGGTGCAGGGATCGATGCGCTGGCGTCCGGCCACCGTGCTCTGGCCCCTGTAGTAGTAGGCGCCGAGCGTGAAGCGCAGTGGCTTCGCCACGTCGGAGGACAGGCGCAGCTCCTGGGAGAGGTCGTCGTACTTGATATGCTCGCGCAGCAGGAAGCTTCCGCGCGGGGGCAGGGCGGGTGGCACCGGCATGCCGCAGCGGAAGGTGGCCGGCACGCCCGGATCGTAGGCAGCCTGCGAGGTGTCGTAGCCCTGGTCGTAGTCGTCGCGGATGATGCCGGTCAGGCTGGTGAAGGTGTAGTCCCCGAGTTGCCAGTCGAGCTTCAGGCTGCCCAGCCGGCGGTCGAGATCCATGCCGGAGCCACCGTTGGCATCGAGCAGGTCGGTGTACAGGTTGACCTCGTTGCGAACCTGCACCTTGCCTTGATAGTACTCGCGGGAGCGGGGGGCATCCGCGGTGCGGAAGCAGCAATTGTTGAGGGTCGAGGGCTGCAGGTAGACGGCGTAATGGTCGTCATCGGCGTGCTGCCAGCCGAGCTTGAGGGAAATCTCGAGGTCCTCGGAAGGCGCCCACAGCAGGCGTGCCGATGCCTCGTCGGAGCTTTCGCCGCCGATGTCGCTGCCATCGCGCTGGTTGGTCCACTCGCCGCCGTACTCGCGATGCCCCGCGCCGAGCGCGAAGCGCAGGCTGCCATCGCCGATGGGCCCGCTGAGCCAGCCGGATGCCTCGTAGCTGTCATGCTGCGCGACGGTAGCGCTCACCCTGCCCTCGAGCGTGTCCGATGGCCGGCGGGTCACGTAGTTGACCGCGCCGACATAGGTGTTGCGCCCGAACTGTGCCGATTGCGGCCCGCGCATGACCTCGATGCGCTCGAGGTTCTCGAGTTCGGTGGCCAGCAGCGCCGCACCCACGTAGATGCCATCGATGAAGGTGTTGCCGGCATTGGCGTTGGCAACGCCGTTGCGCACCGTGGTCACGCCGCGGAACATGGGCCGGTAGGCAGCCGGCTGGCGACCAAGGCCGGGGTCCAGCGCGAAGCCGGGCACCAGGTGCGAGAGTTCGTTGAGGTTGCCGAGGCCCATGGACTCGATGTCTTCCGCCGAGAATGCCGTCACGGCCACCGGCACGTCGAGGATGCTCTCCTCCTGCTTGCGGGCGGTGACGACGATCTCGTTCAGCCGGGAGCCGGCGGCAACATCCGCGCTGATGGCAAGGGCGCTTTGCGTGGCGAGGACCGGAGCAAGGGAAGCGCAGATGAAGGCAAGCAAGAGGGATCTCCTGGTCCGGCTGCGGGCGCGACATGATCACCTCCGGGCAGACCGGCGGCAACTGCGGAAAGTACCGTGACCCGCGCCCCGTAACGGAGTGGGGGGATGCCTTGCGGCGCCAGGCCCGCGCGTGCCGGCCAACAGGCTTAAAATCAGGCTCACCATCATCGAAGAATTGCCTGCGGGCCTGGAGGAAGGACGATGGAACTGGGCATGATCGGACTTGGGCGCATGGGCGCCAACATGACGCGACGCCTTCTGCGCGCAGGCCACCGGTGCGTGGTATGGAACAAGGAGCCGGGGCCGGCCGAAACGCTTGCCCGCGAGGGCGCGACGGCCGCTGCCTCCATGGCCGACCTGGTCGGGCGGCTCGCGGCGCCGCGGGCGATATGGCTCATGGTGCCGTCGGCGGCGGTCGATGGCCTGGTCGGGGAGCTGGCCCCCTTGCTGGAGCGTGGCGATTGCATCATCGATGGCGGCAATTCCCCCTTCGAGAATGCCATTCGCCATGCGCAGGAGCTGGCCCCGCGCGGCATCGACTTCATCGATGTGGGCACCAGCGGTGGAGTCTGGGGGCTGGAGCGTGGCTACTGCCTCATGGTTGGTGGTGCCGAAGCCAGTGCCCGGCGGCTCGAGCCGATCTTTCGCTCCCTGGCGCCAGGGCGTGGCGAGGTGGCGCCGGTGGCCGCCCAGGCGGCGGGTGCCACGGCCAGCGAGGGTTACCTCTACTGCGGGCCGCCGGGTGCCGGCCATTTCGTGAAGATGGTCCACAACGGCATCGAGTACGGGATCATGGCGGCCTATGCCGAGGGCTTCAACCTGCTCCAGCATGCCAATGCCGGCAGCACGGCCGCGCGGCCGGACCATGCCGAGCGCTATCGCTATGACCTCGACCTGCCGGCCATCGCCGAGCTGTGGCGGCGCGGGAGCGTCATCTCCTCCTGGCTGCTGGATCTCACGGCAACGGCGCTGGCGGCCGATCCGGCACTGGCTGCCTTCGAGGGGCGGGTGCCCGATTCCGGGGAGGGGCGCTGGACGCTCAAGGCAGCCATCGATACGGCAACCCCGGTGCCGGTGCTTTCCGCCGCGCTGTACTCGCGCTTTGCCTCGCGCGGCGAGGCCGAGCTGGCCGGCAAGCTGCTGTCGGCCATGCGCTGGCAGTTCGGTGGCCACCAGGAGGGAGCGAAGTGAGCGCCGGACGCAGCGATGCCCTGGTGCTGCTCGGCGCCACGGGGGACCTTGCCCACCGCAAGATCTATCCCGCCCTCAAGGGGCTGGTGCGCCGCGGGGTGCTGGATGTTCCCATCATCGGCGTCTCGCGCTCGGGCTGGGGTCCCGAGGAATTCCGCGCGCGGGTGCGCGACAGCCTCGTGCAGCGCACCGGCGAGGCGGATTCCCCGGAGGCGGTGAAGCTGCTGTCGCTACTGCAGTACGTGGATGGCGACTACAACGATGCCTCCACCTTCACGCGGCTGCGTGAAAGCCTGGGCGAGGCGGTGCGCCCGCTGTTCTACCTCGCCATCCCGCCCAGCCTGTTTGCACCCGTCGTCAAGTTCCTCGGCATCAGTGGCTGCGCGAACGGGGCGCGCGTGGTGGTGGAAAAGCCCTTCGGGCGCGACCTCGAGGGTGCCCGCGAGCTCAACCGGACCTTGCACGAGGTGCTGCCCGAGAGCGCGATCTTCCGCATCGACCATTTCCTCGGCAAGGAGCCGGTGCAGAACCTGCTGTACTTCCGCTTCGCCAACTCCTTCCTCGAGCCGATCTGGAACCGGAACTTCGTCGAGAGCGTGCAGATCACCATGGCCGAGTCCATCGGCCTCGAGGGCCGCGGCCGCTTCTACGAGGAAGTGGGCGCCATCCGCGACGTGGTGCAGAACCACCTGCTCGAGGTCGTGGCAAGCCTCGCCATGGACCCGCCGGTGGGGTACTGGGGCGAGGCGCAGCGCGATGAGCGGGTCAAGGTGCTGCGGGCGATCAGCCCCTTCAGCAGCAGCAACCTGGTGCGCGGGCAGTTCCGCGGCTATCGCGAGGAGAAGGGCATCAGCCCCGCCTCCGAGGTGGAGACCTACGCGGCCATGCAGCTGCACATCAATTCATGGCGCTGGCAGGGCGTGCCGTTCTTCATCCGTACCGGCAAGTGCCTGCCGGTGACCGCCACCGAGGTGATGGCGATCCTCAAGACGCCGCCGCAGCAGCTCTTCGACGAGCCGGTACCGCCACGCTCGAACTACTTCCGCTTCCGGCTGGGGCCGGACAAGGTGGCGATCGCGGTCGGGGCGCGGGCCAAGGCGCCCGGCGAGCGCATGGCGGGCGAGGGGGTGGAGCTCTATGTCCGCAATGCCTCGCCCGAGGCGCGCGAAGCCTACGAGCGGCTGATCGGCGATGCCATGGCGGGCGATGCCACGCTGTTTGCCCGCCAGGACAGCGTCGAGGCGGCATGGAGCATCGTCGATCCCATCGTCAACCACGGTGGCCCGGTCTACCGCTACGAGCCGGGCAGCTGGGGCCCGCGCGAGGCCGATCGCATGGTTGCCGCCTATGGCGGCTGGTACGACCCGCCGGCCAATGGCGGCAGTGCCGTGGAGGCGGACTGAGGTGTGCGTGCCGGTGCAGCCACCACGGGCTGCACCGGCACGGGGCATGGGTCAGATCAGTCCCAGCGCCAGCATCGCCTTGGCGACCTTGATGAAGCTGGCGATGTTGGCACCGACCACGTAGTTGCCCTTGGCGCCGAACTCTTCGGCGGTCTCGTAGGTGGTCGCATGGATGCCGGTCATGATTTCATCGAGCTTGCGCTCCGTGAAATCGAAGCTCCATGCATCGCGGCTGGCGTTCTGCTGCATTTCCAGGGCGGAGGTGGCAACGCCACCGGCATTGGCCGCCTTGCCCGGCCCGTAGGCGATGCCGGCATCGGTGAAGACCCGTACGCCTTCCGGGGTGGTCGGCATGTTGGCGCCTTCCGCGACGGCGATGCAGCCGTTGTTCACCAGGGTGGTGGCATCACGCCCGTTGAGCTCGTTCTGGGTTGCCGAGGGCATGGCCACCTGGCAGGGGATTTGCCAGATGTTGCCGCCGGCAATGTAGCGGGCATGCTTGCGGTAGTCGGCGTAATCCGCAATCCGCCGCCGCTCGACCTCCTTGAGCTGCTTGACGAGGTCGAGGTCGATGCCGCGGTCGTCGACGACGAAGCCGTTGGAGTCGGAGCAGGCAATCACCTTGGCGCCGAGCTCGGCCAGCTTTTCCATCGTGTAGATGGCCACGTTGCCGGCCCCGGAGACGACGCAGGTCTTGCCCTCCAGCGAGTCGCCGCGCACCTTGAGCATCTCGCGGACGAAATACACCGCCCCGTAGCCGGTGGCTTCCTTGCGCACCAGGGCGCCACCCCAGCCAATGCCCTTGCCGGTGAGCACGCCGGACTCGTAGCGGCTGGTGAGGCGCTTGTACTGGCCGAACAGGAAGCCTATTTCCCTGCCGCCGACGCCGATGTCGCCCGCGGGCACGTCGGTGTACTCGCCGAGGTGGCGGTACAGCTCGGTCATGAAGCTCTGGCAGAAGCGCATGATCTCGTTGGCGGACCGGCCCTTCGGATCGAAGTCCGAGCCGCCCTTGGCGCCGCCGATCGGCATGCCGGTCAGCGCGTTCTTGAAGATCTGCTCGAAGCCGAGGAACTTGATGATGCCGAGGCTGACCGATGGATGAAAGCGCAGGCCGCCCTTGTAGGGGCCAAGCACGCTGTTGAACTGCACGCGGAAGCCGCGATTGATCTGTACTTCGCAGTGGTCATCCTGCCACGGGACCCGGAAGATGACCTGGCGCTCGGGCTCGCAGATGCGCTCGATGATTTTCTTGTGGGCGAATTCGGGATATTTCACCAGCACTGGCCCGAGCGACTCGAGGACTTCCTTCACCGCCTGGTGGAATTCCTTTTCGCCCGGGTTGCGGGACTGGACCTGCTGGTAAACTGCTTCGATACCCTCGGGCAACGCTGCTCGCGTGATCATAAGTTTGCGCCTCCATGAGCTGCCGACGATGACGGGAACCGTCCCGGGCAGTACGGGGCGGCGATTGTAATGGAACGGCGGGCCGGGGGTGTGCCAAATTTGCCGTGGATGGCTGGCGATGCGGCCAGCGGCGGACATAATACCAGCCGCCCGCCGTTGCCGGCCTGCCTGCCCGGGTGCAAGCCGGGCTGCAGCGGGGGATCGGGATGGGAACCAGGCCGGGATCAATGCGTGGCGTCGTCTATTCGACCGGGCAGGGGCGCATCTGCCCGGGCTGCGGCAGGCCACAGGCTGCGTGCAGCTGCCGGCGGCAGGCCCGGCGCCCGGCCGGCGATGGCGTGGTGCGCGTCGCGCGGCAGGTGCAGGGGCGCAAGGGCAAGGGGGTCACCGTGGTAAGCGGGGTGCCGCTGGATGAAGCCGGGCTGGCGGCGCTGGCAGCGGAGCTGAAGAAGCGCTGCGGCTCGGGGGGCACGGTGCGCGATGGCCTGATCGAGATCCAGGGCGACCACCGGCAACTGCTGCTCGGCCTGCTTGCGCAACGCGGTTGGACGGTGAAGCCCGCGGGCGGGTAGCATCCACCCATGACCCAGTTCTTCCTGCGTGCCGCGATCGCCTCGCTTGGCCTGTGGCTGGCCAGCAGCCTGCTGTCCGGGCTGTATTTCGCGAGCGGTGGCTGGCTGATCCTGGCTGCCGTCCTGCTCGGCATCGTCAACGGCCTGCTGCGGCCGCTGGTCCTGCTGCTGACGCTGCCGCTGACCATCTTCACCTTCGGGCTGTTCCTGCTGGTCGTCAACGGCATCATGCTGGCGCTGGTGGCCGGCCTGCTGTCCGGCTTCAGCATCAACAGCTTCTGGGATGCGGTGTGGGGCGCGCTCATCGTCAGCATCGTCAGCGGCATCGGCTCGGCGATCTTCGGCCCGCGCGGCAGGATCCAGGTAACGATCGACCGGCGCTGAGCAGGCAGGAGAGATTCCGTGGCAACCCCCTCGCTTCTCGGCCTCACCGGCCAGTACTGGAAACTGGTCGCAGGCATGCTGCTCCTGCTGGTCGGCAGCATCGCGCCCTTGTTCGAAGCGACGGGCATGTCGTGGACGGTGGGCACGATCGTGGCCTGCGTGGGTTATGCCTTCACCCTGCTGGCGGTGCGCTGTCCCAACTGCGGCAGCCGCTGGTTCTGGCAGGCGGCACTGGACGCCGGCGTCTATCGCCCGCTGTTCAAGGAAAGCACCTGTCCCAGCTGCCAGCATGATTTTTCCAATCGGGGCTGATATCGGCCCGGGAGTCCCGTCCATGAAGATCGCCAGTGCCCGCCACATCCTCGTCGCCGATGAGGCCAGCTGCGAGAAGCTGCGCCAGGACATCGAGTCCGGTGCGGACTTTGCCGTTGTCGCCCGCAACCATTCGCTCTGTCCCTCGGGTGCGGAAGGTGGCGACCTCGGCAGTTTCCGTCCCGGCGAGATGGTGGCCGAGTTCGATGCCGTGGTGTTCAGCGCCGAGGTCGGCAAGCTGCAGGGGCCGGTGAAGACCGATTTCGGTTACCACCTCATCGAGGTGACCAGTCGCAGCTGAGCATCACGGGGCGTGGCGACAGCCCCGTCGACGGTCCTCAGGCGCTGCGCTGGCGCCTGAACAACAGCCGCAGTCCGCGCCGGAGTTTCGCCAGCAACCAGAAGGCGAGCACGAGGAAGCCCAGCAGCAGGCCGAGGAAGACGAGCGGCTGGCTGATGGCCAGCCAGAGGGCGGCAGGCACCGCGAGGTCCTCGGCGAACGATGCGATCCAGTTGGATGCGGGCTCCGGCGAGGCATTGATGAGGGCCCGGCCACCGGCCTTGGCGGCAAAGGCAGTGGATGCGATGGTGCCGCCGAGAATGGCAGCGATCGCCACCCACACCGGATCCATCTCGCCCAGGGTGGCAGCCGCGAGCACGATCCCGGCGGGAATGCGTATGAAGCCCTGGATGGCGTCCCAGGCGCTGTCGAGGACCGGCAGCTTGTCGGCCATGAACTCGACGAGCAGCATGAAGCCGGTGACGCCCAGCACCAGCGGGTGCTGGAGGACTTCCAGATGGAGCGGCAGCACCAGCTGTCCGCTCCGTCCCAGCACCCCGGCGAGGAACAGCACGGCATAAAGCCGTATGCCGCTCGCCCAGGCGAGGCTGCCGGCAAGGGCCAGTTGCGTGACGGGATCCATTGGCAGTCCGGTGCATGCGGTAGCCATGCCACCGCATGCACCGGGAAGCAGCGGCTACTTCAGCACGAAGGTCACGCGCATCCGTACCCGGTACTCGGTGATCTTGCCACCGTCGACGGTGACGTCCTGGTCCTGGATCCAGGCGCCGCTGATGTTCTTCAGCGTCTTGCCGGCGGTCTTCAGCCCGGTCTGCATGGCGTCGTCGAAGCTCTTCTTGGAGCTGGCGATGATCTCGATGGTCTTGGCTACGCTCACGGTCACTCTCCCTTGCATGGATGACGAATGGCAGCAGGTACGCGTTCCGGAATGCGGGTTATGGAGCCCGTCTCGGGTGCGTGTCGCCACGCAGATTCTGGCGCCCGGCGTGCGGCGGTACAACCGGGGCATGCATCGGGCGGTCGTCTGCTCCGGGCGGCTGCCCTATGCTGTATGCCATGGATGAGGAGATCCATGCCGGTGACTTCGATGCCTGGCTGCGGGGCATGATTGCCTCGCTGCGCGGTGACGAGGGGACCGAGGTGCCCTGCGGCAGCTGCGTCGGCTGCTGCGTCTCCTCCTACCACATCCCGCTGCGCCCGGAAGACCGGGCGGCACTGGCACGAATTCCGGCATCGGCGCTGGTGGATGCGCCCGGACTGCCTGCCGGCCATGCCATGATGGGCTACGGGCCCGATGGTCATTGCCCGATGTTCGACGGCACGGGTTGCACCATTTATCCGCACCGGCCGCAGACCTGCCGCGACTATGACTGCCGGATCTTCGCCGCCGCCGGCATCATGGCGGGAGGCCCGGAAAAGCGCGTCATCAACGAGCGGGTGGAGGCCTGGCGCTTCCGCTATGCCGATGCGGATGCATGCCGCCGGCATGCCGCCATCCGCGCCACGGCGGCCTTCATCCGCGATCGCTGGCAGGCTTTCCCCGGGCTGTGTGCGCCGACCGCGCCCACCGGCATCGCCGTGCTGGCGCTGAAGTCCCACCAGGTCTTCCTTGACCCGGCGCACGAGGAGCTTGCGGACGAGGAGCGGGCGCGCGCCATCCTGCAGGCCAACCGCGACTTCGGCCGGCCGGTGGCCGACGACCTGCCAGGGGGAGCGGGGGGCCCTCAGTCGAGCCCGTGCGAGACCAGCCCGTCGGCCAGCTTGGGCTCGAACCAGGTGGACTTGGGCGGCATCACCTGATTGGCATCGGCCACCGCCATCAGCGCCGACATGCTGGTCGGGTACAGGGCAAAGGCCACCGCCATCTCGCCGCTGCCGACGCGCTTCTCCAGTTCGCCGAGGCCGCGCATGCCGCCGACGAAGTCGATGCGCCGGTCGGTGCGCGGGTCGGTGATGCCGAGCAGGGGGGCGAGCAGGTTGTCCTGCAGCAGGCTCACGTCGAGGCTCGCCACCGGGTCTGCCGGTACGAGTTCCCTGCGGATGCGCAGGCGATGCCAGCGTCCGCCGAGATACATGCCGAACTCCGCGGGGCGGGCCGGGCGCAGCCGGCCTGCCGACGGTTCGATCTCGAAGCGCTTGCCGATCGCGGCGAGGAAGCTTTCCGTGCCGTGGCCGTTGAGGTCGCGTACCACGCGGTTGTAGTCGAGGATCTTCATCTCGTCGTGGGGAAATGCGACGCAGAGGAAATGCTCGTACGGCGCATCGTTGCCTGCCGCCGGATCCGCCGCACGCAGGCCGGCCGCCACCCGCGAGGCGGCCGCCGAGCGGTGGTGGCCATCGGCGATGTAGAGCGCGTCCATGGCTTCGAACAGGCCGGTCAGCCGCCCGATGGTGGCGGCGTCATCCACCAGCCAGAGCACGTGCCCGATGCCGTCATCGGCGGTGACCTCGTACAGCGGCGCCTTGCCGGCGGTGACGGCCGCGAGGATGTCCCGCACCGCGGTGCTTGCCCGGTAGGCCAGCAGCACCGGGCCGGTCTGCGCATGCAGCGCGGTGATCTGGCACACCCGGTCGTCTTCCTTGTCCGGCCGGGTGTATTCGTGCTTGCGGATGCGGTTGGCATCGTAGGCGGCCACGCTCCCGGCGCAGACCAGCCCGGTCTGCACGTGATCGCCCATGCGCAGGCGATAGACGTAATAGCAGGGGGTGGGGTCACGCACCAACAGGCCATCGGCCACCATGGCGCGGAAGTTTTCGGCGGCCCTGGCATATACCTGCGGGTCGTGGACATCGATGCCTTCCGGGAGGTCGATCTCCGCCTTCGAGACATGCAGGAAGGAGGCCGGCTTCCCCGCTGCGCGCTGGCGGGCCTCTGCCGAGTTCAGCACGTCGTAGGGCGGCGCGATGATGTCGGCGGCACGGCCGGCCGCCGGCCGCAGCCCGCGCAGGGGCTTGATCAGGGTGGGCATGGCGTACTCCACTGGGCGGAGCCGCGCAGTGTGCAGAACGCGGTCGACGACGTCCAGCGCGGGCGGCCGTGGTGCCCGGGCCGCGCTCAGGCGGACTGCAGCACCTCGAGTGCCGCACGCTCGCCCGATTCCATGGCGCCTTCCATGCCGCGGTTGGACACCGCCGTGTGCTCGCCGCAGAAATGCAGCTGCCCGCGGGCCTTGCCGATCACGCCGGAAAAGGCGGTGATCTGCCCCGGATGCCAGACCGCCCAGTCACCCAGCGCGAACTCGTCCCGCTGCCAGGAGTGGTGGGCGATGATCTCCAGCTGGCCGCGTGCCGCCGGCCGCAGCTTCTCGAACTCGGTGATGACGGTGGCCTCGGCGGCCTTGCGGTCCAGCTTGTCGGTCTGCAGTGCATTGCGGCCCTTGAGCCATACCGTCAGGCTGGTGACCACCTCGGGATCGGTGCTCTTGCGCTCGGCGATCACCATGTTGATGAGCCCGTCGCTGGCCATGCCCGGCGTTGCTCCCTCGGCCTCCCAGAAGCGGCTCCGGGGAACGACGTGCATCATGGTGATGTGCTGTGCCCCGATCTCGTTGATGGCCTTGGCCTGCGCCGGTGGCAGTGCGGGCGTGATCTTGATCTTGCGCAGGGTGGTGGCCGGGAAGGAGCAGATGACATGGTCTGCCACATACTTCCTGCCATCGGCACAACGCACCTCGACCCCCGACTTGCCGGCCTCGATGGCCACCACCTTGCGGCCGAATTCCACGGGGTTCTTCAGCGCATGCGCCATGGCTTCCGGGATGGCCTGGTTGCCGCCCTTGGCGGTGAGGAACATCGGCTTGCCGCGGGCCAGTTCGCGCTGTGTCTGCGCAAACCTGAGCGCGCCCAGCATCATCAGCGTCGATACGTCTTGCGCCGAGTCACCCCAGCCCGGATCGATGTCGTAGGCCATGCGGATCATGGCATCGTTCCAGCCCTGCTTCTTGAGCCAGGCATCGAGCGGCATGTCGAGTGCGGCGTTTTCCGCGGCGAGCCAGGCGTCGTCGGTCGTGAGCGGGTTGCGCGGGCCGATGGCGGCACCCAGGTACTGGAATGGCGCGATCTTCTTCAGCGGCTCGGGGAAGGGATTCAGGGGATGCAATGCCCACTCGGCCCCGCCGATGCGCTTGCCGCCGAGGTAGAGGTCGCGCTGCATGAAGTAGGGGGCAATCGGGGTGAGGTCGATGGTTTCCACGCCATGGCTGGCGCAGGCGGACATCAGGCGCGCATAGCCGGGCGAGAAGGAGGTGCCACCGGACTCGGGATTGCCCGGAACCTCGCGCTGGGAGAGCACTCGGCCGCCGACGCGCTGGCTGCCCTCGATGACCTTCACCTCCACGCCGGCATCCTGCAGGAGCAGCGCAGCCTGCAATCCCGAGAGCCCCGCGCCCAGCACCAGCACCTGGCTCCTGTTCTGGCCGCGCAGCATGCGCGGGAGGGTGGCCAATGCCGCCAGCGCGGTACCGCCGGCGAGCACGCTTCGACGATTGATGGAGAGGGTAATCCGGGCCATGGTGAGTCCTGCCTGATACGCGGGGGCCGCAAGTATACGATGAAAGCTGCGGCGCTTTGCCGCACCTCGGGATTGCGGTAGATTGGGGCCTCCAGTCTGCGGGGCGTGCCCCGGGCTCGCGGCCGGCACCCTTGCCGCCCGCCGGCGGGGTCAGGTCCCGTATCCATGCCGGGACAATTGCCAAGGGGGGGGCATGATCATGGGGTTTTCATCTGCATTGAAGCGGGGGCCGTGGGGTGGGGTGCTGCTGGCGCTTGCCCTGGCCGGTTGCGGGGGGACGGCGACGGCACCCCAGGAAGGGTCGACGGCCAGCCCGACCGCTGCGGCGGGGCCAGCGGAGGGCGTCGAGCTGCCCAACCACATGGTGCCGATCGAGCCGAATGCGGCGGAGGCCTACTGGGCACCGGATTCGTACCACCTCATCGCCCAGACCAGCGACCCGGACGCCATCCCCAGTGCCCATGGCGGGCCGGGCAACCTGACCTGGATCTTCAGCGACGACGGCAAGGAGATCTGGCGGGTCAATGACCATGGTCAGGATGCCTGCTCGTTCTTCTTCCCGGATGGCAAGCGCATCGTGTGGACATCCACCCGCGACAACCTTGACCTGCCGGCAGGCGACTGGACCGACCCGAACAATTACCCGCAGGGTGCCGAGCTCTACATCTCGGACTGGAAGGGCGGGAACATCCAGCGGCTGACCAACAACCAGTACTACGAGGCCGAGGTCTCGGTGTCACCCGATGGCCAGTGGGTGACCTTCGGCCGCCACATCGACGGCAACATGGATATCTGGGTGATTCGTCCGGACGGCACGGATGAACAGCGGGTCACGAGCAGTGACGACTGGCAGGAGGGCGCGCCGTTCTTCATGCCGGACAGCGAGCACATCATCTTCCGTGCCTGGCGCACGGCCGACCAGGGCAAGGTCAAGCCGACGCCGATGACGGTGTTCACCATCCACCGCGATGGCAGCGACTGGCGCCGCCACACCTTCGACGAGGGGCTCAACTGGCACCCGACCCCGGCGCCGGATGGCCGCCATTACGTCTATGTCCGCGCGGAGACCCCGACCAACTGGGAGATCTACCTGGGCGATCTTGCCGGCGATCCGCCGCGCCGCCTGACCTACAACGACCAGATGGACATCCTTGCGCACGTCTCCCCGGACGGCAAGAAGATGAACTGGGGGCGTGCCACGGGCCCGACGCCGATGAGCGATATCCGCACCTTCGTCATGGATATCTCCTCGCTCGACATCGGCCCCGAGCGGCGCGTGCCGTGGGATCCGCAGTGGGGCCAGCCGATGGTTGTGGCCGACTGAGGCCTTGCCGGCCAGGCCGGGCGCGTTGCGGGCGGCTGCCTGTCTACCAGGACCGCACGCGCCCGGTGTCGAGGTGCACGAAGTCCGATTCCGGGTAGTAGCCGACGCCACCGCGCGCCAGGGACAAGGCCGCCCGGCGCAGCTGGCTCGTGGGCGTGCCGCCGAGGCGCACGTCGATGGCCTGCCCCTGCATGTGCAGGCTCTTTTTCGCCACGCCCGACGAGGCATGGCGCAGCATGTCATTGGTGGCCGGCGAGCGGAACCCGGAGATGATCTCGAAGCGGGCGCTGCTGCCGGTCAGGCTGCGGACCTCATGCAGGGTGTCGAGCAGCCGCGGGTCGATGTCATGCACCTCGCCGCTGCGGAAGTCGCGCAGCAGATGATTGATTTCGGCCAGGGCCTCCGGCACATAGTGGCCATTCTCGGCGTAGGTGATGCGCAGCTTCTCGCTGGTGTGGGTGTGGAAGAAGCGCAGTTCGCGCACCTGTCGCGCCTGCGCCAGCAGTCGCATCGGCGACAGGCCGAGTGGCAGAAGGATTCCGGCGGCGCGCAGCAGGCTGCGCCGGCTGGTCATGTCTCCCATGGTGCTTTTCCTCCGCTGTGCCTCTATTTTTCTCTCGGACTGAGGCTATTTGACAGAACATGCCGATTCTTCCAGACGACCGCCGCGCCGGCAACGATTTCATTCACGTTTCCGGGCCTGTCCGTGGCTGCGCCTGGACATGGCTGTTCCTGCTGCTGTGCTGGATGCCGGCATGGCCTGCTGCCGCGGCCGGCGACGAGCCGGTGGCCGCGGCCCTGCGCTCGCGGTTGGAGGGCCTGCGTCGCGATGAGCGACCGGTCCTGCGGGGGATCGGCCTGGGGGGTGGGGAGCTCCTTGCGGAGTTCTATGCCCGGCGTGCCTACCAGCCAGCCTGGGAGGATCCGGCACGGGCTGCCGGCCTGCTGGCGGTGCTGCGCAGGGCGGGCGAGCATGGCCTCGATAGCGGTGATTTTTTTGTCGACGAGATCCCGGTTCCACTGCACCCGCCCGCCACCGCGGAACGGCAGGCGGAGCGTGACCTGCTCATGACCGAGGCGCTGATCCGCTATGGCTACCAGCGCCGCTTCGGCAAGGTGGATCCCGCCGCGATGGAGCCCGCCTGGAACTTCGAACGCGGTTTTGCCGGCGAGGAGGACCCGCTGGCCCTCCTCGAGGGAGCAGTGGCAGCCCCTGCGCTGGAGGCATACCTGGCCGAGTGGCTGCCGGCCAGCTCCTGGTACCGGCTGTTGCAGGCCGCCCTGGCCCGCTACCGCGCCATGGCGACGACGGGGGGCTGGCCGCAGTTGCCGGCGGGCGCGGTGCTGCGGCCCGGCGCGCATGACGAGCGCATCCCGCTGCTCCGCGAGCGCCTGCAGGCCGAGGGTGACCTGGCTGCCGACCACGCGCCGGCCGAGCCCGGGCTTTTCGACCCCGCCCTGGCCGCTGCGGTGCGCCGCTTCCAGGGGCGCCATGCGCTGGCGCAGGATGCCATCGTCGGGGCCCCGACGCTCGCGGCGCTCAATGTGCCGGTGCAGGCGCGCGTGGACCAGCTGCGCCTCTCGCTCGAGCGCGTGCGCTGGCTTGGCGGACAGGTGCCGGAGACCTACGTGGTGGTCAACGTGGCCGGCTTCCAGGCGGGTTTCGTGCGCAACCGGGAGCTGGTCTGGAGCAGCCGGGTGGTGGTGGGGCGCAGCGCCCGCCAGACGCCCATCTTCGTCGGCAGGATGACCTACCTCGAGATCAACCCCAGCTGGATCATCCCGCCGACGATCCTGCGCCAGGACATCCTGCCCAGGCTGCGCCGCGATCCGGGCTATCTGGCGCGCGAGCGCATCAGCGTGCTGGACCGCGCCGGGCGGCGGGTGGATCCGGCGACCGTGGACTGGGCCGCCATGGGCCGCAGCATGCCCTATGCCCTGCGCCAGGAGCCCGGTCCCGACAATGCCCTGGGGCGCATCAAGTTCATGTTCCCGAACCCGCACATGGTCTATCTGCACGATACGCCGGCCAAGGCCCTCTTCGAGCGCCCCGAACGCAGCTTCAGCTCGGGATGCATCCGGGTCGAGGATCCGCTGGCACTGGCGAGCCTGGTGCTCGATGACCCGGCCTGGGACCGGGCGGCGCTGGAGGCGGCGGTTGCCACCGGCGAGACCCGGCGCGTGACGCTGGCACGCCCCCTCCCGGTGCTGATGATCTACCTCACCAGCATCGCCGAGCCCTCGGGCGAGGTGCGTTTTTTCCGCGACATCTATGGCCGGGATGCCGCCCTGCTTGCCGCGCTGGATGGGCCGGTCCGGCTCGGCTTGCCACAGGTATCGACGGGTGGTGCAGCCACCCCGCCGGCCGCCCCGTGAGCAGGCGCGATGCCGGTACACGTTCCCTCCAGGTGTGGATGACGGGACAGCCGTGCCGGGGCATCAAGCTATAATGCCGGCCCGCTGAATGGAGCAAGGCATGAAGCACTGGGCATGGTTGGTGCTGCCGTTGGCAGCCTGGGCCGGGGGTTGCGTGAGCAGCCAGGATGCGGAGAGCAGCGCGGTGCGCATGCTCAATGCCGTCGCGGACTCCTCGAACATGGCGCTCACCGTCAGCGGGCAGCGACGCAGCTCGGCCACGGCATACGGTGCCGGTACCAGCTACCTCGCGCTGGGGGTCGGCCGCTTCACGGTGCGCATCGACGAGGCCCTGCCGCTCGATGCCGATCCCGACATCCGCACCCTGTACTCGGGCGAGCATGCGCTGGGCGTGAACGACGAGCTGACCCTGGTTGTGCTCGGCCAGGAGGCCAGCGATGCCGTGGAAGTGCTGGCCATTCCCAGCAAGACCCGTGGCGTCTCCATCGGCAAGACCCGCATGCAGTTCGTCCATGCCGGTTTCGGGCTGCAGCCAGTGGATATCTATGTCGGCGCGGTGGGCAGCCTGCCACAGGCCAGCACCCCGCTGGTGGCGGGCATGGCCTACGGGGAGTTCACTGTCCAGACCGAGCTGGCCGGCGGGAATGCACAGATCATCGTCACCCCGGCGGGCGATCCGGCCACCATCCTGCTCGATTCGGGCCGGGTGCAGCTGCCCGCGGAGGGCACCTGGCTGGTGGCCGTCATCGCCAACCCGGAAGCCGATGCCGCACGGCACCCGATCAGCCTCAGCGTGCTGACCGGGACCGGCTCGTCACTGCTGCGCGACAAGGATGCCAGCGCACTGCTGCGTTTCGTGAACGCATCTCCTGGTACGTATGCCATCGACGGCTTCGCCAACAGCGCGCTGCTGAACGGCACGGAACGGCAGGATTGCGATCCTGCGACGACCGAACCGGAGACCGCGGTGGAGCAGTGTGCACAGCCCTTCCGCTTCATCGGACCCTTCCACGAGGTGGTGCCGGGCACCTACCAGCTGAAGACCCAGAAGGCGGCGGATGCCGCGGTCAGCGCCCGCAGCGTGACTGCCAGCTTTGCCGCCGGCACCGCCAGCACGGTGGTGACGACCGGGCTGATCGCCGACGAGGATGAGGCCACCACCACCGGCCTGCAGATCGCGCTTGCCGCCCGGCGCATGCACAGTGCCGCCCTGCTGAGGGTGGTGAATGTCTCGCAGGCCGCCGTCATGGCCGTGCAGGGCGATCCCTCGACCGATCGCCTCGAGCTGTACATCACCCCGCCCTGCGAGCTGCCCGATGCCGAGTCGGAGCCGGTGCTCGGCAACCTGGCCTTTGGCAGCGACACCAGCTATCTGGCGCGCGTGCCGGGCGATTACCAGCTGAGCCTGGCGCGGGTCGACAGGGCATCCTCGGGGACCAGCGTCGAGGTGCTGCTCAGCAGGCGCCTGACGCTGGCCGCCGGCGGCGTCTACACCGAGTTCGTCATCGACAGCCTCGGCGCCACGCTGCCGCCGGACTTCCTGTCCGTGGATGACGACCCCGGTTTCCAGGGCTGCCCGGGGCCCTAGCCGGGAGCCCGTGGCGGCCGTGATTCAGTAACGCGGCACCGTCGGGTCGATTTCCCGCGACCAGGCGTCGATGCCGCCGGCGAGGTTGTGGACGTTGCGGAAGCCGCGGCCGCGCAGGTATTCGGCAGCCTGCTGGCTGCGCTTGCCGGTGTGGCAGTAGAACACCACCTGCGTATCGCGGGGCAGGCCGTCGAGCAGGCGGTCGGTGTCCTCGTCCCAGGCTCTTGCGCCGGCAATGCTGGCCAGCCCGCGTTCCGCGGGCGGGCGCACGTCGATGAGCTGCAGGGCTGCGCCGGCATCGAGCCGGGCCTTGAGCGTGGCGACGTCCATCTGCTGCACGGGTGGTGGTGCGCCGGGGTTGTCGAACAGGAAGCGGTTCCCCTGCAGCTGTTCTTCCATGCCGATATGCAGCCCGTTGGCGCGCGAGGCGGTCCACGGCTCCATGTAGAGAGCGATGCCGCTGGCCTCGATGGGCGATTCCCGCGGTTCCTCGGGGCCGACGCTCAGCGTGTGCTGCCAGCGGGCATCGATGCGCAGGTGGGCCACCATGCCGGGCCGCTGCTCCAGCGCGCCGCGGATCATGCCGGCCACCCCATCGGCGATCGTCACCTGCGGAGTCGTTGCGGCGGGCTGGTCGACGCCCAGCACCTCGGCCAGTTCGCCCGACTCGAGCATCTCCACGACGATGTCGGCACCGCCGACGAGCTCGCCGTCGACGTAGAGCTGGGGGATGGTCGGCCAGTTGCCGTAGGCCTTGATGCCCTCGCGGATCTGCGGGTGCTCGAGGACATTGATGTCCAGGTAGTCGGGCAGCAGCATGTCGAGCGTGGCGACCGTCTTCGCCGAGAACCCGCACTGCGGCTGCGCACGCTGGCCCTTCATGAAGAGCACCACGCGATTGCTCCGCAACACGTCCTCGATGATCCCGCGGGTATCGTTGTCCATGTCGATGTTTCTCTATTGCAGGCTGAAGCTCTCGCCGCAACCGCAGCTGCTGGCAGCATTGGGGTTGCGGAAGGCGAATTTCTCGCTGAGGCCCTCGCGCACGTAGTCGATCTCGATGCCGTCGAGTGCACCGAGGCACTCGGTGGCGACGATCAGCTTCACGCCCGCCACTTCCAGCACCACGTCGCCGGCATCGATGGCCTCGGCGAAATCCACCGTGTAGGACCATCCGGAACAGCCGGACTGGCGCACGCCGAGCCGCAGGCCGAGGGCGCCGGCGTGGCGGGCGAGATGGTCGCGCGCCCGGCGGGCGGCGGTTTCTGTCAGGTTGATCGTCATGGGCTCCGGACCTTGGTTTCGAGTCAAAACCAGCAGCGCATCTTAACCGATGTCGGCAGGGCGCTGAAATTGTCAATGCGAGAGCGCTTCCGATACCATCGAAACCATGCCCAGGCAGAAGGTGAGTGGCGAGCGGCGTGTGGCCGAGCTGGCGCTGCAGCTCGGCAGGGCTGCTTATGGGGAGTCATCGGCTGCCGGCCTGACGCCCGCGCAGTGGATGGCGCTGCGCTTCTTTGCCCGGGCCAACCGCTTCTCGCGCACGGTTTCCGCCTTCGCCGAGTTCCACTCCACCACCCGCGGCACGGCCTCGCAGACCGTCAAGAGCCTGGTGGAGCGCGGTTTCCTGACCCGCACCCGCTGCACGCGCGACCGCCGCAGCACGACCTTCGACCTCACCGAGCAGGCCCGGCGGCAGCTCATGGCCGATCCCTTCGAGGCAGTGGTCGAGGCGGCCGCCGTGCTCAGCCCGGCCCAGCGCGATCGCACGGCACGCGGCCTGCAGCTCGTCCTGCACCGGCTGTCGGCCAACCGCGAGCGCCCGGCACTGGGGGCCTGCGCCCGGTGCGGGCACCTTGGGCGCGGCGTGGAACGTGGATTCACCTGCCAGCTGATGCAGGAACCGCTCAGCGCCGCGGAGACGGAGCAGCTTTGCGTCTATTGCCAGGATGGCCGTGACCACGGTGGCCCGGCCAGTGGCAGCTAGGCCGAAAACGACGAGCCGCAGCCGCAGGTGCTGGCGGCATTGGGGTTGCGGATCACGAAGCGGGAGCCCTCGAGGTCTTCCTTGTAATCTATCTCGGCACCGGTGAGGAACTGCAGGCTCATGGGATCGATCAGCAGCGTGACCCCGAGCTTTTCCACGCGGGTGTCCGCCGCGGTGGCATCTTCGTCGAAGCTGAATTCGTACTGGAAGCCCGAGCAGCCACCACCTGAAACGAGCACCCGCAGCTTCAGGTTCGGGTTGCCCTCATCACGGATCAGCGCAGAGGCCCTTGCAGCTGCGGCATCGGTAAAGACCAGCGCGGAGCCGGCCTCGAGAGTCGTGTTTTCCATGGCGGGTAGTGTCCGGGCGCGAGCCGCGTACTGTCAAGGAAGGCAGGTTCCTGTTTCATGAGCACTGCAGCAGGTGGCGCCGCGGAGCTGCAGCCCGTGCTCGCTGCCTGGGGAGCCGCCGGCAGCGAGCTGTCGCCGCTCGGTGCCGGCCTCATCAACCAGACCTATGCCGTGGAGGGGCCGCGCGGGCGCTTCGTGCTGCAGCGCCTGCACCCGATGTTCCGGCCGGAGGTCAATCTCGACATCGATGCGGTCACGCGCTATCTGGCTGCGCAGGGGCTGCTGACACCGCGCTTGCTGCGCACCACCACCGGTGACTGCTGGTTCGGGCACGAGGGGCAGACATGGCGTGCCCTGAGCTGGGTGGACGGGATGGGCATCGAGCGGGTGGCGGATGCCGGCCAGGCCGCCGAGGCGGGGCGCGTGCTCGCCCGCTTCCATGATGCCATGCAGGGCTTCGAACACCGCTTCCATGGCAGCCGCTCCGGGGTGCACGATACCGCCAGGCATCTTGCCAAGCTGCGCGAGGCACTTGCGAAGCACCGTGGGCACCCCCGCTATCGCTGCATCGAACCGCTGGCCGGTCGCATCCTGGCCGCTGCTGGAGCCTTGCCGGTGTTGCCACCGGTGCCCGAGCGGGTGGTCCACGGCGACCCGAAGATCGGCAACATCCTCTTCAGCCACGACCAGCGGCGGGCGCTGTGCCTCATCGACTTCGACACGCTGGCACCGATGGCGCTGCCGCTCGAGCTGGGCGATGCCTTTCGTTCCTGGTGCAATCCGGCGGGCGAGGATGGCTCGCGCGCCTTCTTCTCGCTGGAGATCTTCCGGGCGGCACTGATGGCCTATGCCGAGCTGGCCCGCGGTTTCCTCCTCGCCGCCGAGTGGGGCAGCATCGTGGCCGCGACGCGAACCATCCAGGTGGAGCTGGCGGCCCGCTTCTGTGCCGATGCCCTCGAGGAAAGCTATTTCGGCTGGGACCGGCAGCGCTTCGCCAGCGCCAGCGAGCACCACCAGCTGCGCGCGGAGAGCCAGCTGGCGGTGGCGGAATCGTTGCTGGCGCAGGAAGCCGCTGCCGAGACAGTGGTGCGCGAGGCTTTTGCCGGCTGAAGGCCCGGGGCTGGCGACACCCCGCCGTTCAGTGGCAGCGCGTGCAGCTGGCCAGCTGTACCAGCTGCTGCTCGCTGCTCAGTGCCGGCGTGGTGTCCCAGCCATCCCGGTGGCAGCCGTCGCATGCCGCGGCCCGCTCCATGACCAGCGCGTGGGAGACGCCGAAGTGCCAATAGCCGCGGCGTTGTCGCGCCAGCAGCTCGGGAAGCCCGGCAGCTGCTGCCGGGGAGCCCGCCGATGGCGCTGTCGCGGCGGGTGATGGTGCCGCCGGCGTGGCGGGTGCGGCAGGATCCTGCACGGCCGCCACCAGCGCCACGGCATGGCGTGCGGCGATGCGGCCGAGGAAGACGGCCGGGCCAAGGAAGCTGCCCTCGCCGCCATGGCTGCCGTTGATGCCCGCGACCCCGGTGGCTTCGCCGGCCGCGAACAGGCCCTGGATCACCTGGCCCGCGCCACCCAGCACGCGCGCCTCATGGTCGATGTCGAGCCCGCCCATGCTGGCCCGGGTCATGGGATAAAGCTGCATGGCGTAGAAGGGTGGCTGGCGCAGCGCGGATGGTCGCAGCCCGTTCATGCCTGGCCCGATGCGGCCAAAGTCGGTGTCCATGCCCTGGTCCACGAAGCGGTTGAAGCGCTGCACCGTTTCCACCAGTGCCGCAGGCGGCAGCCCTGCGGCGATGGCGAGCGCCTCGATGCTGTCGGCCTTGCTGGCCAGCGCCGGGTTGTCGAGGATGTCGCGCTGGCTGTTGGTGCCGGCAAGCCAGGGGGCACCGCTGATGTGGAGCTGCCTGGCGCCGGCAGCGTCGAAAAGCAGCCAGTGCGTGACGGGTGACAGGGCAAGTGCCGCGCGGGTGAGCACCTTCCCGGAAGCAGCCTCGTTGGTGAAGCGCCGGCCGGTGGCGTCGACGCGGATGGCAGCCGGATTGCGCACCAGCAGGCCGTGGCCCGGGCGACGGGGGTCGGGCAGGCCGTCGATGGCGATGTCCTGCTGGTCCAGCCGGGTGCCCGCCGCCCCGAAGGGTTCGGCGAGCCGCAGGCCGCTGCCGGTGGCGTATTGGCCGGAGCCGATCAGCAGGCGCGCCGGCAAGGGTTGCCCGCGCTTCCACGAGCGTCGCACCAGTTCGAGGTTGCTCTGCTGGCCACCGGTGGCGAGGATGACGGCCTCGGTGCGGTACAGGCGCTTGCTGCCGGTGCGGCTGCGTTCGGTGTAGACGCCGCGAACCCGGCCATCCCGGCGCAGCAGCCCGGTGGCCTCCGTGTTCCAGAGAAAGGTGATGCCCGGCCGGCGCAGTGCTTCGGCGATCATCGGCACCACCACCCGGGTTGCACTGCCCTGCGTGGCATGCAGGCGCGGCACGCTTGCCTGGGGTGCGGCGGACAGCGTGGTGAAGCGGACCCCCAGGCCGGCGAGCCAGTCATGGACCTGCTCGCCCGAGGCTTCCGCGTAGCTGCGCAGCCACCACGGGTCGGCATCCTCGCCCCAGGCCATGAAGTCGCGGTAGGCCTTGTCAGGCGAGTCGGCGAAGCCGCGGGAGCGCTGCAGGGGGGTATCCACGAGGGCCAGGCTGTGCGCCTTGACCGCATGACCGCCGGCCACCGAGTTGGCTTCCACGACGAGCACGCGGGCCCCCAGGCTTTCGGCCTCCAGGGCGGCAGCCAGCCCGGCGATGCCGGCACCGATGACGATGATGTCGGCATCCGTCGCCACCGGTTCGACAGGCTGGCAGGCTGCGCTCAGCAGCATCCCGATGATGGCCAGCGGCACCAGCCCGCGCTTGGTGCGGCTCACCGGTACGGCCTTCTTGCTGGGTGTGTTCCCAAGGCGGCAGGTCCTCCAGGCGGCCGCAGTATACCCAGCTGCCGATGGGTCGTTGGTGATGCAGGTCGTGGTCGTGCAGGCACCGCGTGTGGTTGCGCATCCCTGCGGTCCATGGAAGTATTGCGGTGCAGTCCGTGCGGCGCGATCGCTGCATGATGTCTGCCATCCAGTCCGCATCCCGCTTGCCGGACGACCGCAGGAGGCCCGGCGCGCAGGCGGGAGTTGTCGCACCATTTCCGGAGATCGAGCATGGCCAAGAAAGCTGCAGCCAGGAAGAAGACCACGGTCGGGAAGGCCCGCGCAACCAGGGCATCCGCCGATACCTCCGCGGCGGAGAATTACGCGGGCGTCTGGAACAACCGCGTGGGCTTCGGCAAGAAGGCCGCGGTGATCGCCATCGACATGCTGCAGGGCTACACGCTGCCCGGGGCGCCGCTGTATGCGCCCGGCGTCGTCCAGTGCGTCAAGGAAGTACCCGAGCTGCTGGAGCTGACCCGCAAGAAGAAGGTGCCGCTGATCCACACGCGGGTGCTGTACAACCCGGTCAGCTTCGAGGACGGCGGTGCGTGGATCAGGAAGGCGCCGGTCCTCAAGGCGCTGGTTCCCGGCAACAAGTATGCGGAGTTCTGCCCCGGCGTGAAGCCGCGCAAGGGGGAGACGGTGATCGTCAAGAACTACGCCAGCGCCTTCTTCGGCACCTCGCTGGCGGCCATGCTGACCGCCCAGGGTGTCGACACGCTGATCATCACCGGGTGCACCACCTCGGGCTGCATCAGGGCAACCGCGGTGGATGCGGTGCAGAACGGTTTCCGGCCGATCGTCGTGCGCGAATGCGTGGGCGACCGCCACGATGATCCACACAATGCCAACCTGTTCGACATCGATGCCAAGTACGGCGATGTCATCAGCAAGGCCGAGGCCATGCAGTACCTGCGCTCGTTGCGCTGAGTTGCGACGGCGCCGCATCGTTCCCCAACCACACCGGAACCACGACATGGCGAAGAAGACCGCAACCAGGGCAGGCGCCGCCAGCCGGCGCAGCCAGCTGACCCAGAGCCCGCACTACGACTACGTGCCGATCATCGACCGGCCGAAGCTCAGGCTGCCGAAGGGTGCACGGGTGGCCGTCATTCCCTACATCAACATCGAGCATTTCCCGCATGACATCCCGGGGACGGCCATCATCCCCGGCACCCAGCAGTTCAACCCGGATCCGCTGAACTACGGCTGGCGCGACTACGGCAACCGCGTGGGGCTGTGGCGCATGATCGAGCTGATGGACCGGCTCGGCATGCGCGGTACCGTGTGCCTGAACTCGGAGATCATCCGCGAGTATCCGCGCATCATCGAGGAGACGCACAAGCGCGACTGGGCCTTCATCGGCCACGGCATCAACAATGCGCCGGCGAATTTCCTGTCCGGGATCGACGAGAAGAAGGAGCGCGCCATCATCGGTGGCGTGCTCAAGGCCATGGAGCAGGCGCTCGGGCGCAAGACCAGGGGCTGGCTCTCGCCGTTCCTGACCCACACCAACAACACGCCGAGCATCCTGGCGGAGTTCGGGGTCGAGTACCTGTGCGACTACACCGCGGACGACCATCCCTTCCCGCTCAAGGTGCGCAAGGGCAGCCTGATCTCGGTTCCCTATACGGTGGAGCTTAACGACATCCCGGCATTCCAGAACGTGGGCATCAGCTCGGAAGCCTTCGGCGATGCCATCATCGACCAGTTCGATGTACTCTACGACGAGGGCGCGGACAACGCCCGCTGCATGCCCATCTGCCTGCATACCTTCTGGGTCGGGCAGCCGAACAAGTTCAGGCACCTGAAGCGGGCCTTTGCCCACATCGCCAGCCATGATGGCGTATGGTTCGCCACCGCGGACGAGGTCAATGACTGGTACCGGAAAAGCGTTCTGTCGAAGGGCGGCACTGTGTCCTGACAAGCTTTTTTTGTATTTGACAAGCTGAACCCAGGCGTTAATTTATGCGGCAGACCCTGTCGGGCCGCGGACAACGGAAGGCGAGGATTTCCCATGGCGAAACGAGTGCAGGACATGAAGCCGGCCCGCAAGGCGGATGCGCAGGCCTGGATGAAGGAAAACATCGTGGCGCAGGAGAAGCGCTACGCGGAAATCGTCGCCGAGATGGACGGCATCGACAAGGATC
>JACFNV010000139.1:0-280 GCA_019454675.1 Gammaproteobacteria bacterium
ACTGCGCAACGCCGGCTCCGACCTCGGCAGCGCCATCCGCAGCTTCCGCAAGGGTCTGCAGGAGGACGAGACGGCGGACAAGAAGCTCGATGACGCTTCGGGCCAGGGCGCCGAGCAGCCGGCGCACAAGGCACCGACCGAGACCAAGGGCGACTGACCGGGCGGGACGCGACGATGTTCGAGGTCAGCCTGGTCGAACTGGCCGTGATCGGACTGGTGGCACTGCTCGTGCTCGGCCCGGAGCGGCTGCCGCGCGCCGCGCGCATGGCCGGGCTCTACC
>JACFNV010000139.1:290-2998 GCA_019454675.1 Gammaproteobacteria bacterium
ATCCGCACCGACATCGAGCGCGAGCTGGCGGCCGATGACCTCAAGCGCGCGATGAAGGACACCCGGCAAAGCCTGCTCTCGGCACCATCGACCTCGGCTCCGGCCCGGGAGGTGCCTGACGCGGGTACCTCGTCCGAAGCAGACGTACCGCCCGAAACCGGCCGTGACGCCGGGCCGGCAGGCTGAGCCGTGGGATCGGCGGAAACCGGCACCGAGCAGAGCCTGATCGGCCACCTGGTCGAGCTGCGCGCGCGCCTGCTGCGCGCCGTGCTGGCGGTGCTGGCGATCTTCATTGCCCTGCTGCCTTTCGCCAACCGCATCTACACCCTGCTGTCCGAGCCGCTGCGCGCCAAGCTGCCCGCCGGCACCCAGATGGTCGCCATCGACGTCGCCAGCCCTTTCCTCACGCCGATCAAGCTGGCGCTGTTCACCGCCCTGATCCTGGCCATGCCGGTCGTGCTTTACCAGCTCTGGGCCTTCGTTGCGCCAGGGCTGTACCGGCACGAGCAGAAGCTCGCGCGCCCGCTGCTGGTCTCGGCCGTGCTGCTGTTCTACGTCGGCTGTGCCTTCGCCTACTTCCTGGTGCTGCCGGCGGTGTTCGGCTTCCTCACCGGCGTTGCGCCCGAAGGCGTGGCGATGATGACCGACATCAGCCGCTACCTCGATTTCGTGTTGGTGCTGTTCCTGGCCTTCGGCTTCAGCTTCGAGGTGCCGGTGGCGGTGGTGATCCTGGTGCTGCTGGGCTGGGTCAGCGTCGAGCAGCTGCGCGAATCGCGCGGCTACGTGATCGTGGGTGCCTTCGTGGTGGCGGCCGTCATCACCCCGCCGGACGTCATCTCCCAGCTGATGCTGGCCATTCCGATGTGCCTGCTGTATGAGGTCGGGCTGCTGGTGGCGCGCTCCATCACCCGCCAGCGTGAGGCCGACGCACCCACCGACAGCGAGTGACCGGGCATGGAACGCTACGAGCGCATCAACCTCCTGCACCGGCGCCTGAGCCAGGCGCGGGTGCCCGTATCCCTGCAGCGCCTGATCGAGGACCTGCAGTGCTCGCGCGCCACCGTCTACCGCGACGTGGCCTTCCTGCGCGACTACCTCGGTGCGCCGGTGGAGACCTCCGACGATCCGCCCGGGTTCCGCTACGACATGGCCGAAGCCGAGCGCTTCGAGCTGCCTGGCCTGTGGCTGAGTCCGGACGAACTGCACGCGCTGCTCGCCACGCACCAGCTGCTGGATCGCTCCGGCACCGGCGGGTTCCTCGGCGATGCGCTGGAACCCATCCGCGAGCGCATCGACCAGCTCCTGGCCGAACAGGCCGGCGGCAAGCGCTGGCCGGTTGAGCGGGTGCGGGTCATCAGCAGCGGCACCCGCAGCCTGGACCAGGCCGCGTTTCGCGCCGCCGCCGGTGCCGTGCTGCAGCGCCGGCGGCTGAGCTTTCGCTACCGCGCGCGCTCCACCGGGGCAACCACCCAGCGCACGGTCTCGCCGCAGCGCCTGACCCACTACCGCAACAACTGGTACCTGGACGCCTTCGACCACGAACGTCAGGCGTTGCGCAGCTTTTCGCTCGATCGGATCGACCAGGCGCGCCCCTTCGACGAAGCCGCCATCGACGTGCCGGAGGCCGAGCTCGACCAGCACCTGGCCTCCAGCTACGGCATCTTCTCCGGCCCGCCCAAAGCCTGGGCCACCGTGGTTTTTTCCGCCGACGCGGCGCGCTGGGCCGCGGAAGAGCGCTGGCACTCCCAGCAGCAGGGCCGCTTCCTGCCGGACGGGCGCTACGAACTGCGCCTGCCCTACAGCAGCTCGCGCGAACTGCTGATGGACGTGCTGCGCTACGGCCCCGACGCCACCGTGATGGAGCCGGTCAGCCTGCGCGCCGAAGCGCAGATCCGCCTGCGCCTGGCGCTGGGAAACTACGGCGGCTGAGGGGCGTGCTTGCGCCGCCGTTCGCCGCCGGGATTTGAGTGCTGCGTCCTTCCCGTCCTTCGGTGTGGTGGACGTTGTCGCAAGCAGGATGTGCCGCGCTTCTTCCTCTGCCTCAATAGGCGAAGTTGAGGCTCACCCACGCGCTGCGCGGTGCGCCCGGGGTGATGTTGTTGTTGCTGTGGGCGCTGGCGAAGTAGCGTTTGTCGGTCAGGTTCTCGATGTTGAGCTGCATCTGGAGCGATTCGGTCGCGCTCCAGTAGAGCGCGGCGTCGAAGCGGGTGAAGGCGGGCAGGGTCACCTGGTTGTCGACGTTGGCGTACATCGCGCCGCGATGGATGATGCCCAGGCCCGCGCCGAGGCGAGGGGTGAAGTCGTAGCGGTTCCAGAGCGAGGCGGAATGCCGCGGGAGCTGCGCGAGGCGGTTGCCCTTGTGCGCGCTGGTGCCGAGGTCTGCGAGAAGTTCGCCGTTCTGGCGGGCGTAGCCGCCCATCACCTGCCAGGCGTCGCTGATGCGTCCGGCCAGACCGATCTCCACGCCGCGGGTGACCTGCCCGTCGGTCAGCCGCATGCGGGCGGGATCGTCCGGGTCGACCACGGCCACGTTGCGGCGATCCAGCCGATAGACCGCGAGGCTGGCCTGCAGGTCGCGTCGGATATCCCACTTCGCGCCAAGCTCGCGGTTGCGGAAGCTCTCGGGTTCGAGTGCGGCGTTGTCGGCGTTGAGCGAGGCGAGCTGGTCGCCGGCGCGCGGCTGGAAGGCGCGGCTGTAGCTTGCATAG
>JACFNV010000140.1 GCA_019454675.1 Gammaproteobacteria bacterium
CCAAGCACCGCGCCGAGCATCTGCGGCGAGCGCTCGAGTGCGATGCCCACCACGCTGCCGGGAGCCGCGCCGAGCGCCTGCAGCCTCGCGGCCAGCGCAGCGGACCAGTCATCGAGCTCGGCATAGCTCCAACGCTGCGTGCCGCAGACGATGGCGCAGGCATCGGGCCGCTGCGCCACCTGCGCCAGCACCAGGTGGTGCACGCCGAGCCCCGGGTCGAGCGGGCGCACCGCGCCCTGGACGGCGGAACCGCCGTCCGCCTCCCCCGCATCCGGCACGGCAAGCTCGTCGATGGCTGTCGCGGGATCAGCGATGGCGGCGCGCAGCAGGCGCTCGAAATGCGCGGCGAGATGCCTGATGCTGTCGGCAGCGAAGAGATCGCTGTTGTACTCGAAGCCGAGCCAGAGCTCGCCGGCGAACTCGGTGGCCGACAGCGTCAGGTCGAACTTGGCGCTGCCAATGGCATCGGTCTCGGCCGGTTCGACCACCAGGCCGGGCACCGCGCCTGCCTCCCAGGGCGTGTTCTGCAGGATGAACATGACCTGGAAGATCGGCGCATGGCTCAGGCTGCGCGCCGGGCGCAGCGCCTCCACCAGCTTCTCGAAGGGCAGGTCCTGGTGCGCATAGGCGGCGAGCGCACCGCGCCGCACGCGGGCCAGCAGCGCATCGAAGCCGGGGTTGCCCGAGAGGTCCACGCGCAGCGCCAGCGTGTTGGCGAAGAAGCCGACCACCGCTTCCAGCTCGGTGCGCCGCCGCCCGGCGATCGGCGTGCCGATGACGAGGTCTTCCTGCCCCGCATGGCGCGCCAGCAGCACGGCGAACACCGCGAGCAGGGTCATGAAGGGCGTGCAGCCCTCGCGTCGGCACAGCGCGTGCAGCTCGCCCACCAGGGCCGCCGGCAGGATGTGGGTCCAGCGATCGCCACGATAGCCCTGCAGCGCCGGGCGCGGGCGGTCGGTGGGCAGCTCGAGCAGCGGCGGTGCACCCTCCAGCGTCTTGCGCCACCAGGCCAGCTGCTGCTCGAGCACCTCGCCCTGCAGCCACTCGCGTTGCCAGGCCGCGTAGTCGGCGTACTGCACCGGCAGTTCGGGGAGCTGCGGCTCCCCGCCATCGCGCAGGGCGCGATAGCTTGCCATCAGATCGCGGAACAGCAGCCCGCTCGACCAGGCATCCGAGATGACGTGGTGGCTGAGCAGCAGCAGGACGTGGTCATCGGCGGCGGCGCGCAGCAACCAGGCACGCAGCAATGGCCCCTCGGCGAGATCGAAGACATGCCGGCTCAGCCGGCCCACCTCGCGGCGCAGGGCGAGCTCGCCCTGCCCTTCCATGTCCACCAGCTCCAGTGGCAACTGCAGGGCATCGGCGACCACCTGCAGCAGCACGCCCTCGCGCTGCTGCAGCGTGGTGCGCAGCGCCTCGTGGCGCGCCACCAGCGCATCGAGCGCCTGCTGCATGAGGCCCGCGTCCAGCGCGCCACGCAGGCGCACCGCGAGGCGCACGTTGTAGGCCGCGCCCGGCCCCTCCAACTGCTCGAGGAACCACAGCCGCTGCTGCGCGAAGGAGCAGGGAAACTGCTGCGTGGAGGCTGCCTCGCTCATGGCCGCTCCCGTGGCAGGCGGCGGATGGGCGGCGGGGCGGCAGCCGCCGGAACCGATGCGGCCTGCGCGGTATTCTCGATGGCAGCGGCAAGGCCGGCGATGGTCGGCGACTCGAACAGCGCGACCAGTGGCACCTCCAGGCCGAAGGCATCGCGCACCCGCGCGATCAGACGCGTCGCCAGCAGCGAGTGCCCGCCCAGCGCGAAGAAGTCATCGTGAATGCCGATTCCCTCGCGCCCCAGCACCCCGCCCCACAGCGCCGCCAGGCGCCGCTCGATCTCGCTGCGCGGGGGCACCCCTGTGCCCGCCGCAGCCGGGCCGGGCAGCGGCAGCGCGCCCTCATCCAGCTTGCCGTTGGCACGGCGCGGCAGCTTCTCCAACTGTACGAAGGCTCCCGGCACCAGGTACTCGGGCAACCGGCTGCGCAGCCGGCTGCGCAGCGCTGCTTCGTCCAGGCTGCCAGCTATCACCACATAGGCCACCAGCATCCCCTCGCCGGCCACCTCCGCCATGCGTACCACCACCTCGGCGATGCCCGGCTCCTCCCGCACCGCCGCCTCCACCTCCGCCGGCTCGATGCGCATCCCGCGCAGCTTCAGCTGCCGGTCCTCGCGGCCCGCGTGCTGCCACTGCCCGTCGGGCAGCAGCCGCAGGCGGTCGCCGCTGCGGTACCACGGCCCGCAGCCCTCGGCGAGCCAGGGGCTGGCGATCTCCAGCGCTCCCTGCCAGCCGCCTTCCGCGAGGCGTATCTCCACCCCGGGCACCGGATGGCCCACCGGCAGCCTGTCCCCCAGCACCCGCGTGGCGTGGTCGGCAAAGTACTGCAGCACCGTCGTGCACTCGCTCAGGCCAAGCCCGTTGACGAAGCGCGCCCCGCGGGGGAAGCGCAGCTTGAACAGATCCAGGTCGCTGCGCCGGGCCTCCTCGCCGCCCAGCACCACCAGGCGCACATCCGGGAGCATCGGCGCCGGCGTTGGCATCCCTGCCGTGACCTCAGCAGCCATCGACACCCCTGCCCGTACATCCATGTACGGGCGTTCGGAGCAGTGCTCCTCACCCTGATCACAGGTCACCCGACCACCGAACAGGTAGCGGTACACCGTCGGCGTGAAGTGCAGCAGCGTCAGACGCTCGATGGCGATGCGGTCCACCAGCTCGGGGGCGCTCTGCCCGCCGCGCAGGTCCAGCAGGTGCAGCGAGGCACCGTGGAGCAGGGCACCGAAGAGATCCTGCACCGCCGCGTCATAGCCATAGCCCGAGAACATCGCCAGCCGGTCCTCGGCGCCGATGCCCAGCTGCCGGCTCCAGCTGCCGACCAGCCCCAGCACGTGGCCGTGGCACTGGCGCACCGCCTTCGGCCGTCCCGTGCTGCCCGAGGTGTAGAGCAGGTAGGCCGG
>JACFNV010000141.1 GCA_019454675.1 Gammaproteobacteria bacterium
TCGCTTTCGTGATCTTCGCTGTTGATGCCCGTATTGCCGATGTGCGGATAGGTAAAGGTGATGATCTGGCGACAGTAGGATGGGTCGGTGAGGATCTCCTGGTAGCCGGTCATGGAGGTGTTGAAGACCACCTCGCCGATGGTGCGTCCCGATGCACCGACGGAGATGCCACGGAACAGACTACCGTCTTCCAGCGCCAGTACGGCCGGTTCGTTCACGGCTGGATCCTTCTCTTTTTCTGGTGCACGGATGCGTCTGGCTGGAGCCCGCTGCGAGGCACGGCTGCTCCGGCCACAGGCCTGCTTGTCCTGGAACTGCACCTATTCTAGACGAGCCTCCGGGCCGACACCATCGCGGCGGCGCCCGCGCCCCTCAGCCAGCGGCGGCGGCCAGTCCCAGCACCTCTTCCATGCCGTAGAGGCCGGGCGCCCGGCCGGCGGTCCAGCGCGCGGCACGCAGGGCACCGCGGGCAAAGGTGGCCCGGTCGAGCGCGCGATGCTCGAGGCGGAGGATCTCCTCGTCGAGCGCGAACAGGATCTCGTGGTCGCCGACGATGCGCCCGGCGCGCACCGAGGAAAAGCCGATGCTGCCGGGCCGGCGCGCACCACGGGTGCTGAAGCGGTCGCGGACCGCGATGTCCTCGAGACGCTGGCCAAGCTCGGCGGCCACCGCCTCGCCCAGCTGCAGCGCGGTGCCCGAGGGTGCATCCAGCTTGTGGCGATGGTGCGCCTCGATGACCTCGATGTCGGCATCGGCACCCAGCAGCCGTGCCGCCACCCTGGCAAGCTCGGTGAACACCAGCACCCCGATGCTCATGTTGCGGCCATAGACGACCGGGATGTCGCGCCCGGCCGCGGCGAGCAGCCGCTGGTGCCCGGCATCGAGCCCCGTGGTGCCCATCACCAGCGCGCAGCGTGCCTGGCGGCAGGCATCGAGATGGCCCGCGACCGCCGCCGCCGTCGTGAAGTCGATGGCCACATCGGCACCGGCCACGGCAGCCGCGGGGTCGTCGCCCAGCACGACGCCGAGCTGCCCGGCGCCGGCGACGCTGCCGGCATCCTCGCCCAGCCGCGGGTGGCCGGGCTCGGTCGCGGCACCGACGAGCCGCAGGTCCGTGCTGGCGGCGACCAGGCCGATGATCGCCACGCCCATGCGCCCGGTGGCGCCCAGTACCGCTACTTTCAAGTCATCGTCTCCGCTGCCCGCCTGCTGCATCTTCTCAGGATCCGAGCTGTTCGAAAAACTTGCGCACGCCGTCCTTCCAGCCGCTGGTGCGCGGCCGGTGGCGATCGCCGCCCTCGGCAAGCAGGTCGTTGAAGGCCTTCAGCTGCTTCTTCTGCTCGGCGGTCAGCTTGACCGGCACCTCGACGTCGAGGCGGCAATACAGGTCGCCCACGCCACCGCCACGCACCGGCCGCACGCCCTTGCCCTTCAGGCGCAGCACCTTGCCGGGCTGGGTCTCGGCCGGCACCTTGAGCGTCACCTCGCCCTCGAGGGTGGGCACCTCCACGCTGCCGCCAAGCGCCGCGGTGGCGAAGCTGACCGGCACCACGCAGGAAAGATCGGCGCCGCGGCGCTCGAAAATGGCGTGCGGGCGCACCCGGATCTCCACGTACAGGTCGCCCGGCGGGCCGCCGTTCTGCCCCGCCTCGCCTTCGCCGCTCAGGCGTATGCGGTCGCCCTCGTCCACGCCCGCCGGCACCTTGACCGCCAGCGTCTTCTTCTGCTGGACCCGCCCATGGCCATGGCAGGAGGTGCAGGGCTTCTCGATGGTCTGGCCGCTGCCATGGCAGCTGGGGCAGGTCTGCTGGATCGAGAAGAAGCCCTGGCTGATGCGGACCTGGCCGCTGCCGCTGCATTGCTGGCAGGGGACCTTCTTGCTGCCGGGGGCGGCACCGCTGCCGTGGCAGGTCTCGCAGGCCACCACGGTGGGGATGGTGATGTTGATGGTGGCGCCGAACACCGCCTGCTCGAGGTCGAGCGCCAGCTCGTAGCGCAGGTCCGCGCCGCGGAAGACGCCCGCACGGCCGCTGCGCCGGCCGCCACCGAAGATATCGCCGAAGACGTCGCCGAAGATATCGCCAAAGCCGTCGCCACCGCCAAAGCCGCCCGGGCGCCCGGCACCGGCGGCAGCAGCCTCCAGCCCGGCATGGCCGTACTGGTCGTAGGCGGCACGCTTGGCTGCATCGCTGAGGACTTCGTAGGCCTCCTTGGCCTCCTTGAAGCTGGCCTCGGCCTGCTTGTCGTCCGGGTTGCGGTCCGGGTGATGCTTCATGGCCAGCCGGCGGTAGGCCTTCTTCAGCTCATCCACCGAGGCGCCGCGCGCCACGCCCAGTACCTCGTAGTAATCCCGCTTGCTCATCACCGATCCCGCATACGCCCAGCGGGCGCCCCTGTTGGCAGGGGCGCCCGCGTCATTGCCGGCGGGCCGCCATCAGCGGCAGCCCGCAGCCGAGCACCCGCTCAGCCTTGTTTCTTGTCGTCCTTGACCTCTTCGAACTCCGCATCCACCACGCCCGGATCGGCATTGCCGGCCGGCCCGCCATCCGCCGCGCCGGCGCCGGACTGGGCCTGCTCGTAGGCCTTCTGCGCGATGCCGGCGGCCGCGCTCGAGAGCGCCGCGGCCTTGGTCTCGATCACGTCGCGGTTGTCGCCCTTGAGCGCCTCGCGCAGGTCGGCGAGCGCGGACTCGGCCGCTGCCCGCTCGGCGCCATCCACCTTGTCGCCGAGCTCGGCGAGGGACTTCTCCGTCGAGTGCGCCAGTGCCTCGGCCTTGTTGCGCGATTCCACCAGCTCGCGGAACAGGCGGTCATCCTCGGCATGCGCCTCGGCCTCGTCCACCATCCGCTTGATCTCGTCCTCGGACAGGCCGCTCGAGGCCTTGATGACGATCTTCTGCTCGCGCCCGGTGGCCTTGTCGCGCGCCGAGACATTGAGGATGCCGTTGGCGTCGATGTCGAAGGTCACCTCGATCTGCGGCATGCCGCGCG
>JACFNV010000142.1 GCA_019454675.1 Gammaproteobacteria bacterium
GTGCCACGGCCTGCCCGAGATCCTCTCGGAGGATTTCCAGCATGGCCGCCACTACGGTAGCGTGCGCGCCGTGAACCCCTTCCTGCCGCCCGGCGTGCACGAGCTGCCCGCGCTGTACGAGGACTGAGGCGCGACGGCCTGCCCCGGGTGCTAGCATGCCGGGCCAGCATGCGCATCGAGGCCATCAGCGAAGCATTGCGCGCCGCCGGCGCGAAGCCGCGCCACGAGGCGCTGGCGCTGCGTGGCTGGGCGCATGGCCTGGCGCTGGATGCCTTCGCCCGGCGCCCCCAGTGGTGCTTCCCGGCGCGCCTGCAGGCGGCGCTGCCGGCGCTGGAGGCGCAACTTGCCGCGCTTGCCACGGTGGTGGCCGAGCATCCGGCGGCCGATGGCGGCGCGCGCCTGCTGCTGCAGCTTGCCGATGGCCATGGCATCGAGGCGGTGCTGCTGCCGCGTGAGGGGCTGTGCGTTTCCACCCAGGTGGGCTGCGCGGTGGGCTGCCTGTTCTGCATGACCGGGCGCGGCGGGCTGCTGCGCCAGCTCGGCAGCGCGGAGGTCGTCGCGCAGGTGGCGCTGGCGCGTGCCCGGCGCCCGCTGCGCCGCGTGGTGTTCATGGGCATGGGCGAGCCCGCGCACAACCTCGACAACGTGCTCGAGGCCATCACCCTGCTCGGCACCGCGGGTGGGCTGGCGCACAAGAACCTGGTGTTCTCGACGGTGGGCGACCGGCGTGCCTTCGAGCGCCTGCCGCAGGGGGTGGTGAAGCCGGCGCTCGCGCTCTCGCTGCACACGACGAAGCCAGCGTTGCGCGAGGAGCTGCTGCCGCGGGCGCCGCGCATCGAACCCGCCGAGCTGGTGGCGCTGGGCGAGGCCTATGCGCGCGCCACCGGCTATCCGATCCAGTACCAGTGGACGCTGCTCGAGGGCATCAACGACGGCGACGACGAGGTGGAGGGCATCGCCGCGCTGCTGGCCGGCAAGTATGCGGTGATGAACTTCATCCCCTACAACCGCATCGAGGGCCTGCCCTATCGCCGTCCGTCCTGGGAGCGCGCCACCGCCATGGCCCGCGCGCTGCAGCAGCGCGGCGTGCTGGCCAAGCTGCGCCGCTCGGCCGCGCAGGATGTCGAGGGTGGCTGCGGCCAGCTGCGCGCGCGCCTGCAGCCGGCCGTCGCCGTGCCGCGGGCGCGATGAGCGACGGAGCGCCCGCCCTCCGCGGCACCGCGCTGCCGCCCTGCGTCCTGCACGAGGACGAACACCTGCTGCTGGTGGTGAAGCCTGCGGGCTGGAACAGCCATGCGCCGGCGCCCTTTGCGGGCGAGGGCATCTACGAGTGGTTGCGCCACCGTGAGCCGCGCTGGGCAGGGCTGGCGATCGTGCACCGCCTCGACCGCGATACCTCCGGCCTCATGGTGTTGGCGAAGACGCCGCTCGCCAGCCGTTCGCTCACCGCGCAGTTCCGTGCACGCGAGGTGCGCAAGTCCTACCTGCTGCTGAGCGATCGCCGCGGGCCGTCCGGCGAGCAGCGGCTGGAGGCGGCCATCGCACGGCAGGGGGAGCGTTATGTGGTGCGCAGCGAGGCGCGTGGCGGCCGTCCGGCCACTACGGTGTTCCGCCCGGCGGGCGAGGGCACCGGGCCGGATGGCAGGCCGGCCACGCGGATCATCGCCGAACCGCTGACCGGCCGCAGCCACCAGATCCGCGTGCATGCCGCCGCTGGTGGCTTTCCCGTGCTGGGAGATGGCCTCTACGGTGGTGGCCGGGCAGCGCGACTCTGCCTGCATGCCTGGCGCCTCGGCCTGCGCCATCCGGCCAGCGAGGAGTGGCTCGACTTCGAGGTGGCGGAGGATTTTGTCGCCGATCCGCGGGTCGCGCTGCGGGCCGCCTTCATCGATCCCGCGGAGACCAGCGCCTTCCGGCTCATTCATGGTGCTGCCGACGGACAGCCCGGGCTGTACGTGGACCGCCTCGGCGGGGTGCTGCTGGCGCAGTCGGAGGCGGAGCTGGCCGCGGCCACCCTGCAGCGCTTCGCGGCGGGCGGTGCCGAGGGGCTCTACCACAAGCGGCTCGATCGGCAGGTGCGCCGACTGGAGCCGGCGCAGGCCGCGCCGCGCCATGTGGGGGGGCAGGCCGCGCCCGCGCGTTTCGTGGTGCGCGAGCATGCGGTGGACTACGAGCTCGGCTGCGCGGAGGGCTACTCCGTGGGCCTCTTCCTCGACCAGCGCGACAACCGCAGGCGCTTCCTCACCGGCCACGTAGCAGCCGGCTTCCCGCTGTACGGGGCCGGCCCGGCGCAGCCCGGGGTACTCAATGTCTTTGCCTATACCTGCGGCTTCTCCGTTTGCGCGGCGCTGGCCGGTGCGCGCGTGACCAGCCTCGACCTGTCGCGCAAGTATCTCGACTGGGGCCGGCGCAACTTCGAGCTCAACAGCCTTGATCCAGCCGCGCACGATTTCATCTACGGCGATGCCTTCGACTGGCTCGGGCGGTTGGCGCGCAAGGGCCTCCGCTACGAGGCGCTGGTCCTCGATCCGCCCACCTTCTCGCAGGCGAAGGGCAGCGGGCGCTTTCGCGTCGAGTCCGATTACGGTCGGCTGCTGGCGGCGGCGCTCCCCGTGCTCGCGCCGGGCGGCGTGCTGCTGGCCTGTGCCAATACCGCACGGCTGGCGCCGGACGATTTCGTCGCTGGCGTGCGCGCGGCGGTGGCGGCTGCCGGGCGCAGCGTGGATGCGGAGCATTACGCGCCGCAGGCACCGGATTTCCCCGTGTCGCCCGCCGAGCCGGCCTACCTCAAGACGCTGTGGCTGCGCGTGGGCTGAGGGCCCTTGCTGGATGCGGCGGTGTCCACTACCCGTACCTGTGCTGCGGAAAGTACTGATGCTTCGCACGGCACTATCGGAATACTGCTGGGTCTAGGGAACCTCTGATTTACCCACCCGATCTGATGCACTATTGGTCAACGGAGGGCGGA
>JACFNV010000018.1 GCA_019454675.1 Gammaproteobacteria bacterium
AGGCAGCCTCTGCGCCACGCCATTGATCCGCAGGCCGCCGCCATCCAGCCGCCACTCGGCGGCATCGCCGAAGCCGAGGAAGGAATAGCGGGCCAGGTGCAGCCCCCCTTCCACGCTCTCCAGCAGGAAGCGCGGCTGCAGCGGCCCCAGCTTGAGGAAGGTGGACACCGGGGTATCCAGGTCCGCCGCTATGTCGAATGGTCCTTGCATGAGCGTCATCGCTTCATCCGCCTGCCTGTCCGGATGCCCGGGCAAAAAAAAACCCACCCCCGCTGCCGCGAAGATGGGTCATTGGCCGAAACGTTCTTCAGGTGCTAGCCAGCAACCCCCTCCGCGGAGAGGGTGCGCCACCAGCAGATCCTGCTTGCGTTCACGGTCGGCATGCGGGGCAGTATCCACGTGCCCCGCGGACAGGTCAAGGACGGTGGTAGGCGATGGCCCAGCTGAGCCGCAGCAGGCGGCGGAAGGCCTGCACCGGCAGGGCGCGGGCGATGCCATCGCCATGCATGGCGATGCTGTCGGCCAGGCGCATGACCGGCAGCAGGTGCAGATAGGCCGGCAGGGGATGGCGCGGCCGGCCCGCGGGAAACACGCCGTAGGGCGAGAGCACCAGCAGGTGCCGGTGGCGCAGCCCCGCCCGGCGCAGCAGCCGGCCCGCCTGTTCGGCCCCGAAGCTGCGGCCGAGGCTTGCCCGCAGGCCCTGCAGCTCCAGCCCCGGGAAGGGCCCGCGCTCACGGGCAAGCGCATTGGACTCGTGCAGCAGCATGCGACGGACCAGCCGCAGCCAGCGCAGGGCGAGGCGCACCGTGGCGAAATCATCCGGCGCCAGCCCCCAGCGGTCGATGACATCGCCGAGGCCGCTCAGGTGCAGGGCCAGGCGCCGGTTGACCAGCGCATCCTGGCCCAGCTCGGGCGAGGGCCAGCCCACCTGCTCGAGCAGGTTGTCGGCCAGCCGCAGCGTGGCCCGCAACAGGCGGCGCAGCTCGACCAGCGCGGTGGCGGGCGAGCGCGCCAGCAGCCTGTCGAGGCGCAGCTCCAGCGCCAGCCAGGCGCTGTCGCCGCGGGCCTCGAAGAGGCTGAGCGGCAGCACCGCATTGCCACGCTCGGCCGCGGCAAGCGTGCAGGGCGACCGGGTGGTCTCCTGCAGCAGGAGGTGCACGCCGGGCTCGCGATGGGCGATGCCGGTCAGCCCCTGCCAGAGACGCAGCAGGCCTTCGTCGCCGCCTGCGGGATGATCGGCGCCACCCGTGCACAACGTCCGCATCAAGGCGTTGGGCAGGCGGATGAGGAGCTGCGGATGACCCAGCGCCGCGCAGCGGTGCAACCGCAGGAGCTCGGCGAAGCCCGGGTGCCCGGCCGGGGCCGAGAACGCCAGGTGGCGAACCCCGAGGCCCTGCCGGGCGAGCGCCACCGGCAACACCTGCTCCAGCCCGCGGACCACCAGCCGCAGATGCTCGGGCGGCGACGGCTCATGCCCGCCGCCGCGGGTGAGCGCGGAAAGATCCAGCGCCACCGCCGCACCCCGCGCCAGCAGTGGCGCCAGGCGCCGCGCCACCACCGCCATGCTGCGGCTGGCGAGCCAGTCTTCATCGGCGGAGACCTGCGGGAAACAGGTGGCATGCTGGGCATTGAGGGCGGGCAACCCGAGCGACGCAGACGGCGCTGCCGCCACCGGCAACAGCGCCCTATGGCCGAGGAGCCAGCGGAACTCGCCGGCCCAGTCCTGCGGGCGGGCCTCCACTTCGAGCGCGGCCTCGAGCAATGGCTGGTCGATGGCCGGGCCACCGGATGCAACCATCTCCACGGGGTTTGCCGATCGCTGCCTCACCGCCACGCTCCGTGTCATCGCCCGGCTGTCAATCTGCCAGAGCGTCCCTGGCGCGGCGCCCGGGGAAAGGCCCTGCTTCACGCCGATATGCGCAACCGGGTGCTAAGATCCCGCGGGTTCTCCAAGCCCACAGGCAAGCGCACGCAGGCAGCCTGCTGCCTGCTTCTTCACATGTCCGCCAGCATCCCAGGCAATCCCGACGGCCTGCACCCGACGACCAGGCCGGGCGAACACCGGCGCGACATCGAGTTCGCCGGCAAGGACGTGCAGCTGCGCCACGATGTCCACGAGCTCGGGCGCCTGGTGGGCGAGCTGTTGCGCGAGCAATGCGGCGAAGAGCTCTATGCGGCCGTGGAACAGGCGCGGCGTGCGGCCATCGACCGGCGCGAGGGCGAGGCAGGCGCCGACGGGCGGATCGGCACGATACTGCAGGGGCTCGATGCGCACGGCATGCGCGACTTCGCGCGCGCCTTCTCCACCTTCTTCCAGATGGTCAATACCGCCGAGCAGGTGCATCGCATCCGGCGCGCGCGCGATTACCAGAGGCGGGACTCCGCCCCGCAGCCCGGCAGCATCCGCGACACGCTGTTCCGCCTGCGCGATGGCGGCCTCGACCTCGATGCCACGGGAAAGCTGCTGGGCTCGCTGTACATCATGCCGGTGTTCAGCTCGCACCCCACCGCGCCGACACGGCGCACCATCCTGCGCAAGCATCAGGTCATCGCGCGCCACCTGGTGGAAATGCAGAACAGCGAGCTGACGCCGGCCGAGCTGGCAGCGGCCATCGATGCCATCCGCACCGAGATCACCACGGTATGGCAGACCGAGGAATACCCCGGCGACACGCGCACCGTGTTCGACGAGCTCGAGCACGCGCTGTTCTTCATGACCGACGTGATCTACCGGGTGATGCCCGCCTTCTACGAGGCCATCGAGCACGCCGTCCTCGAGGTCCATGGCGCGGCCATCGGCGTGCTGCCGCCCATCATCCGCTTCGCCTCGTGGATCGGCGGCGACATGGACGGCAACCCGGAGATCACCGCGCGCACCATCCGCGAGGTGCTGGCCAGGCAGCGCTCGCTGGTCCTCGACCTCTACCACCGCGAATGCCGGGAGCTCGCCAACAAGCTCTCGCAGGGAAGCTCGAGGATCGGCGTGGATGCCGCCGTGCACCTGCGCATCCGCCACTACGCCGGGCACTTCGGCCGCGCCATGGGCGCCATCCCGCTGCGCCACCGCGACATGCCCTATCGCGTGCTGCTGCGGCTGATGATGGCGCGCCTGCAGGCCACGCACGATGACGGCGGCTATCCCTACGAGTCGCCCGAGGAGTTCCTCGACGACATCGGGCTGATCGCGCAGAGCCTCGCCAACAACCGCGGCGGCAATGCCGGCCTGTTCGCCGTGCGCCGCCTGCAGTGCCGCGTGCAGACCTTCGGCTTCCACCTCATGGCGCTCGACCTCAAGCAGGGCGCGCCAGCGCTGCGGCAGGTGGTGGGCGCCTGCCTCGACGACCCGTACTGGTCCTCCCGCTCCGCCGCGGAACGCGCCGAGCGCATCCGCACCGCCATCCGCCGCAACGAATCGCCCTGCGAGACCCTCGACAACGATGCCAAGCGCGCGCTGGCGGTGTTCCAGGCGGTGGCCTTCTGCCGGCGCAAGTACGGCCAGCGCGCCATCGGCCCCTTCATCGTCAGCGGCAGCCACGATGTCGACGACCTGCTCTCGGTGCTGCTGCTGGGCCGCTGGGGCGACCTGCACGGACCGGCCGGTTCGGTGCCGCTCGACATCGTGCCGCTGTTCGAGACCGCCGCCGACCTGCGCACGGCGCAGGCCACCACCGCCCGGCTGCTGGAGGACCCCATCTACCGCGAGCACCTGGCGCGGCGCGAACAGCGCCAGGTGATCATGCTCGGCTACTCGGACAGCAACAAGCACGAGGGGCTGGCCGCCGCGCGCTGGCTGCTGAAGCAGACCCAGGCCGAGCTGGTGCAGGTGATGGACGCGGCGGGGGTGGCCTTCACCTTCTTCCACGGCCGCGGTGGCGCCATGACCGCGGGTGGCGGCAAGACCCACGCGGCGGTGCGCGTCTCGCCACCGGGCGCGGTGCGCGGCCAGCTGCGCGCCATCGACCAGGGCGAGCTGGTCAGCACCAAGTACGGCTTCCGCGGCGTCGCCCTGCGCACGCTCGAGCAGGCCACCGGCTCGGTGGCACTCGCCACCGCGCTGCCGGAACGGGTGCCGGCCGCGGCCGGCGGCGAGTGGCACCACCTCATGGAGCAGCTGGCCGACAGCAGCCGCCGGCATTACCAGTCGCTGGTGAAGCAGGCACCCGGCTTCCTCGACTACTTCCGGCAGGCCACGCCGGTGGATCTGATCGAGCGCATGCACCTGCACGTGGAGGCCGGCGAGGATGCGCCGGGGGAGCTGGAACGGCTGCGCGGGGTGCCCTGGGTCTCGGCCTGGACGCAGAACCGCATGATGATGCCCGGCTGGTTCGGCTTCGGCGCCGGGCTCGACAGCCTGGTGCGCGAGCATGGCGAGGAGAAGCTGCGCGAGATGCTGCACGGCTGGCACTTCTTCCGCGTCCTGCTCGGCGATGTCGAGCTGGCGCTGGCCAAGGCCGATCCCGGCATCGCCATGCACTACTCGACGCTGGCCGGCAGCCTGCACGAGCGCTTCTTCCCGCCGCTGCAGGCCGAGTTCGAGCTGTGCACCCGGCACGTGCTCGCGCTGCTCGGCCACTCGGTACTGCTGGAGGACAACGACACGCTGCGCCGCTCGATCCGCCTGCGCAACCCCTACGTGGACCCGCTGAGCCTGCTGCAGGTGGAACTGCTGCGCCGCTGGCGCGCCAGCGGGCGCCAGGACCCGCAACTCTACGAGGCGCTGGTGACCAGCATCAACGGCATCACCCGCGGCCTGCAGGACTCGGGCTGATGGCACGGCGGCGAGCGGCAACGGGCCGTGGAGCGGGAGCGCGCTGGCCATGATGGGCTCGTTCGGCCGCTTCCTCGAGCTCAGCCTGCCGGCCGGCGATGTGCTGCACTCCCTGCGCTTCTACCGCTCGCTGGGCTTCGGCGAACTGCCCACCGGCGATATCCGCCGCTGGCACTATGCCGTGGTCTCGGGCAGCGGGCTGGCGCTCGGCCTGCACGGCGGAGGCATCGCGGAACCGGCGCTGTGCTTCGTGCGCCCCGGGCTTGCGGAGCAGGCGCGCAGGCTGGGGGCAGAGGAATTCCACGAGCTGGCGCTGCGCAGCCCCGATGGCCATCTGGTGTTGCTGCTCGAAGCACGCACTTTTTCGCCCGGGGCAGCGGAGGAGGATGCCGTGGCCCTGCTGGGGCGGGAAGCCGAGCTCGTCCTCGACTGCGCTGAACTCGCCACCAGCCGGGCCTTCTACGAGGCGGCGGGCTTCATCGGCCCGGGTGCGGACGAGACAAGGGAAGAGGATGGCCTCGCGCTGCACGGCGCCGGCCTCCGGCTGGTGCTGCGCGAGGCACGGCGCCCGGGTGGACTTGCCCTGCGCTTCCCGCATCCCGAACCCGCCAGCCTGGTGGCCGGGCTCGAGGCCCGCGGGCTTGCGCCCGGCAGGCTGGCCGGCGGGCTGCAGCTGCGCTCGCCCGAGGGCCTGCAGCTGCTGGTCGGCTGAGGCGCCACGCCCGCAGGCCGCCGCCTTTTCGGCAGCAGTGGAAGCCGGGGCTGCTACAGCTCGCCGAGCGGACGGGTGAAGGTGAAGCGTGCCGGCTCCATCACCAGCTTGTCGGCGGCCTCGCCCACATTGCCGCCCAGCGCGCTGAAGGGCAGTGTCACCACCCAGGCGGCGGCACCCAGCACGGTGGCACCCAGCCCGAGCGGGCGCACCAGCACGCCATCCACCACCATCGTGCCGAAGGTGGGACCCTCGTCGATGTAGGCATCGGCCAGCGCCATGGGCGGGACAGCCAGCGCCGCCGTGGCGGCGGCTGCAACGAACAGCTTGCGAATCGAATGCTTTTGCATGTGACGGACCTCCGTCGAAGACCTGCGCGCGACGCTAGGCGCCACCGCGGCGATTGTCAACGCAGGCGGTCACAACCCGGCGGACGGGCTCCCGTCAGGCCCGGTGCCGGGGCTGGCCGCGGGATATTCGATGAGCGCAAGCTTCGTGCCGGCATCGCCGTAGACATACAGGTCGCAATGGCCCCAGCTCTCGGGCACCTCCACCGTCACCTCGGTGCTGATGGGTGCGCGGGCGCGCTTCCAGTCACAACGCAGGTCGAAGCGCTCCACCCGACCCTCCACCTGGTCAAAGGCGAACTTGCGGCGCAGGAGCTCATGGTGCCAGTAGGCCGGGCTTTCATCCCGGTGCTGGCGGATCTCGCCCTCGAAAGCAATGTGCCGTGGCGCATCGACGAGGGCCCTCAGCTCCCCCGCCAGTTCCTCGATACGGGCATCCTCGGGCTGCAGCTTGAGTTTCTCGATGTCCGCCCAGGTGTCCAAAGCCTTGCGGTACTGCTTGGTCGCCACCTGCAGCTGGAACAGCTGCCGCAGGGCGACGCGGTAAGCCTTGGGATCATCGAGGTGCGCCCCTTTCCCGAAGACGCACCCGCTCAGTTGGGCAGCTGCCTTTTCCAGCTCACCCCGTTGCTGGAAGAGGCTGGCACGCGCCAGCCTGATCCATGATGCCTCGTAAAGGGTCACCGTGCCCTTGGCCAGCACGTCGAGGCTGGCCTGCGCCTCGTCCAGCGCTCCAGCCTGGATCAGGCCCTGCAGCTTGCGGTAATCCCTCAGGAAGGAAGTGCGCGCGCCGGTCTGGCCCGGCGTGTTGTAAACCACCTGGAGGCGCATACATTGATACACCGGCTCGCCCTGTACGGTGGCGGGCAGGAACGAAGCCCCGCGCAAGTCTTTCAGCAGCGCCTGCTCGAAGACCTTGAGGCCGCTCGAATCCTCGATGACCGGATCGACCACCTTGCCCTCCGGGGTCACGCATAAGCCCACCATGACCCACCCCTCCACCCCCGTGAAAACGGCACCAGTGGGATAGGAGCCACGCCAGCCGGGGCGTGGACGGGCACTGACACCGCCCTCGATCGGCATGACGGTCGCGGCCTCGGCCACCAAGGCGACGCCCTCTTCCCCGCCGGCCTCTTCCGCTGCCGCAGCCTGTGCAGCATCGGGCGGATCGGCAGCGCCCAGCAGCAAGACCGCCAGCGCGGCGAGCCCTGTTCCCGCCAGCAGGCTGGATCGCATGATCTTTCCCTCCCCCGGGTGGCGTGATGCCCGGGTATCCCTGCCTCCGATGCTAGCCCCCGCCGCGCAGCTGCTCAACGATGCCGGGGTTCTCCAGCGTGGAAATGTCCTGGGTGATCTCCTCGCCACGCGCGATGGCGCGCAGCAGCCGGCGCATGATCTTGCCCGAGCGGGTCTTGGGCAGGTTGTCGGCGAAGCGGATGTCGTCCGGCCTGGCGATGCCGCCGATCTCCTGCGCCACCCAGTCGCGAAGCTCGGCGGCCATCGCCTCGGCGGCAGCGCCGGCGGGGCGCTCGCCCTTGAGCACCACGTAGGCGAAGATGGCCTCGCCCTTGATGTCGTGCGGCCTGCCGACCACCGCGGCCTCGGCCACCTTGGGGTGGGCGACGAAGGCGGATTCCACCTCCGCGGTGCCGAGCCGGTGGCCCGAGACATTGAGCACGTCGTCGGCGCGGCCCATCACCCAGAAGTAGCCGTCCTTGTCGCGGTGCGCGGTGTCGCCGGCGATGTAGAAGCGGTTGCCGAAGCGCCGCCAGTAGGTATCGAGGTAGCGCTCGTTGTCGCCCCAGATGGTGCGCAGCATGTAGGGCCAGGGCTTGCGGATCACCAGGTGCCCGCCGCGGTTGGGCTCGTCGAGCTCCTTGCCGTCGTCGTCGACGATGCTGGCATCGATGCCCGGCAGCGGCAGGGTGCAGGAACCCGGCTTCACCGGCACCGCGCCCGGCAGCGGCGCGATCAGCGTGGCGCCGGTCTCGGTCTGCCACCAGGTATCGACCACCGGGCAGCGGTCCTTGCCGATGTGGTGCCGGTACCAGATCCAGGCCTCGGGGTTGATCGGCTCGCCCACCGAGCCCAGCAGGCGGATCTTCGACAGGTCGTAGCGCGCCGGCACTTCCTCGCCGTGCTTCATCAGCGCGCGGATGGCGGTGGGCGCGGTGTAGAAGATCGTCACCCCGTGGCGCTGGCAGATGTCCCAGAAGCGCCCCGCGTCCGGATGCATCGGCGCACCTTCGTAGATGACGAGCGTGGCACCGGCCGCCAGCGGCCCGTAAGCGACATAGGTGTGGCCGGTGACCCAGCCGACATCCGCGGTGCACCAGAAGACATCGTCCTCGCGCAGGTCGAAGGCCCACAGCAGGGTCAGCTTGGCGCCGAGCAGGAAGCCGCCGGTGGCATGCTGCACGCCCTTGGGCGTACCGGTGGAACCCGAGGTGTAGAGCAGGAACAGCGGGTGCTCGGCCGGCACGAACACCGGGGCGCATTGCGCGGGCTGGCTCGCCACCGCATCGGCCCACCAGATGTCGCGCCCGGGCTGCATCTCCACCGCGCAACCCGTGTGGCGCAGCACGATGACCTTCTCCACGCTCGGGCAGCCGGCGGCGAGCGCCTGGTCGACGGTGGCCTTGAGCCCCACCTGCTTGCCGGCACGCCGCCCGCCATCGGCGGTGATGACCAGGCGCGCACCCGCATCGACGATGCGATCGTGCAGCGAGCGGATCGAGAAGCCGCCGAAGACCACCGAGTGCACCGCGCCGATGCGCGCGCAGGCCAGCATGGCGACCACTGCCTCGGGCACCATCGGCATGTAGATCACCACCCGGTCGCCGGCGGCGATGCCGCTGGCCTTGAGCGCATTGGCGAGGCGGCCCACCTGCCCGGCAAGCTCGCGATAGCTCAGCCGGGTGACTTCGCCGGGCTCGGACTCGAAGATGATGGCGGTCTTGTCGCCGCGCTCGGCGAGGTGGATGTCGAGGCAGTTGTAGGCGGCGTTGATCTCGCCATCGGTGAACCAGCGGTAATTGGGTGCCGATGACTGGTCGAGGATGGTGCCGAAGGGCTTGTGCCAGGCCAGCGTCTCGCGTGCCAGCCGCCCCCAGAAGGCCTCGTGGTCGGCCGCCGCCTCGGCCAGCAGGCGCTCGCGTTCGGCCGGCCCGATGCGGGCACGGGCCACGAAGGCCGGGTCCGGCTGGAACTCGCGCCGCTCGTCGAGGATGGAATCAAGGCTCTTCTTCTGGCTCATGGGCTGTGTCCCGTGGCTGCTGGTTCGCACCGGAATTGTAAACACCCCCGTCCGCACGGGTCTGTGATGGCGTGCGGCCTCAGCCCCGCGTGGCGAGCCGCCTGGCCTGGCGACGCAGGGCCTCGCCGAAGCCGGCCTGGTCGTAGAGCGCATCGAGCCCCTCGAGATCGGGGCGACGGCGCTGGAGCGCCGCAGGGCCGGCGGGCAGCGGGGCATCACGGCGCAAGCGCGTGAGGCGCAGGGCGAGCTCGGCCTCCCCGCGCTGCCGGCGCAGGCGCTCGGCCAGCGCAGGCGCCGCCCGGATCTTCAGCCTGGCCACGGCCGCGAGGTTGGCATAGATCTCATCGAGGTCGGCAAAGTGCCCGAGCAGGGCGGCGGCGGTCTTCGGCCCCACGCCGCGCACGCCGGGAATGTTGTCCACCGCATCGCCGGTGAGGGCGAGGAAGTCGGCGATCTGCTCGGCACGCACGCCATAGACCTGCGGCACGTCCTCATGGGCGATGCGTCGGCCGGAGGGATAGTCCCAGAGCACGTCGCCAGGCTGCAGCAGCTGCGCCAGGTCCTTGTCGCGGCTGAGGATGGTAACGCGCTCGCCCGCGGCATGAGCACGCGCGGCGAGCGCGGCGATCAGGTCATCGGCCTCGAAGGCGCTGTCCGCGTGGCCGGCCAGCCCCAGCGCCCGGGTGACCTCGCGGCAGCGCGCGAACTGCTGCTTCAGCCCGGGCGGGGCGGGCTCGCGGTTGGCCTTGTAGGCCGGGTAGATGGCGGTGCGGACGCAGTCCGCCCCGCGGTTCTCGTCGAAGGCCACCGCCACCCGCTGCGGCTGCAGCTCCTCGAGGAAATCGCCGAGGAAGCGGCTGAAGCCATACAGGGCGTTCACCGGGTTGTGCGCCGGGTCGAGCATGTCGGGCGGGATCGAGTACCAGGCGCGGAAGACGAAGACGCTGGCATCGATGAGGTGGACCATGGAAGCTGCCCGTCTGCCGCTGCCGCCTCAGCGGCCGCCGCCCATCGCCCGGCCCAGGCGCACGCGCAGCGGACTGTTGCGCGGGATGTGGGCCAGCAGGAACTCCATCTGGTCGGCGAGGATGCGCCGCCCCTTCAGGTAGATGTATTCGGCATAGCTGGGCGTGAAGGGCACGGCGAGGAGCTGCATGCCGGCACCCTCGGGGCTGCGCCCGCCCTTGTGGTTGTTGCAGCGCCGGCAGGCGGTGACGACATTGCCCCAGCTGTCGCGCCCGCCGCGGCTGAGCGGCGTGACATGGTCGCGGGTCAGTTCGTGGAGCGGGTGGTGCTCGCCGCAATACAGGCACAGGTGCCCATCGCGGGCGAACAGCGTCTGGTTGTTGAGCGGCGGCACATAGCCGTCGTGGGTGTCGGCCAGCCGCCGGGCGCGCCCGATGGTGGCGACGATGGAATGGACCTCCACCATGCTGCGGCGGGCGCTGCGCGCATTCCAGCCGCCGCGGATGCGGAACAGCGGCGAGCCGCAGCTGTAGGCCACCTGCCCCAGGCAGTACAGGCGCACGGCGGCACGGAAATCGATCCACTCCAGCGGCATGCCGGCGGCATCGGTGCGCAGCAGCTGCTGGTCGAGGCCGGCGGCAGCCGGGTCTTGCCCCCCGGCCGGAAGATCGGCGGTGCTCGCAGCCATGGCGACCATGCCGCGAATATCGCAGAAGCCGGCAGAACAAGGCAAATGGCCACCGACAGTTGCCGTCGGTGGCCATTGCTCGGCGCAGTCTGCCTCAGTTGCGGCTCTTGTCGATGATCTTGTTGGCCGCGATCCACGGCATCATGCCGCGCAGCGTGGCACCGACCGTCTCGATCGGATGGGCCGCATTGGCCGCCCGGGCCCTGGTCATCTCGGGATAGCCCGCCGCACCCTCGGCGAGGAAGCGCTTGGCATAGGCACCGCTCTGGATGTTCGCCAGCGCCTCCTTCATGGCCTTGCGCGACTCGGCGTTGATGACCTTGGCGCCGGTGACGTACTCGCCGTACTCCGCGTTGTTGGAGATCGAGTAGTTCATGTCGGCGATGCCGCCCTGGTACATCAGGTCGACGATCAGCTTGAGCTCGTGCAGGCACTCGAAGTAGGCCATCTCGGGCGGGTAGCCCGCCTCGACCAGCGTCTCGAAGCCGGCCTTGACCAGCTCGACGGTGCCACCGCAGAGCACCGCCTGCTCGCCGAAGAGGTCGGTCTCGCACTCGTCCTTGAAGCTGGTGCCGATGATGGCGGTGCGCCCGCCGCCGATCGCCGAGGCATAGGACAGCGCGGTGGCCAGCGCCTGCCCCGAGGCATCCTGGGCCACGGCGACGAGGTCGGGGATGCCGCGCCCGGCCTGGTACTCGGTGCGCACGGTGTGCCCCGGCGCCTTGGGGGCGATCATGATGACGTCGAGGTCGGCACGCGGCTTGATGACGCCGAAGTGCACGGCAAAGCCGTGGGCGAAGGCCAGCGTCGCGCCCTGGCGGATATTGGGCTCGATTTCACCGGTGTAGAGCTGGGCCTGGAACTCGTCGGGGGTGAGGATCATCACCAGGTCGGCACCCTTCACGGCGGCCGGCACATCGGCCACCTTGATGCCATGGGCCTCGGCCTTCTTGCGCGAGGCCGAGCCCGGCTTCAGGCCCACGGTGACATCCACGCCGGAGTCCTTCAGGTTGCAGGCATGGGCGTGCCCCTGCGAGCCATAGCCGATGACCGCCACCTTCTTGCCGCGGATGAGGGAAAGATCGCAGTCCTTGTCGTAATAAACCTTCATGTCGCTTGCCTCCGGCGGCTGCCCCGCCCTGTTGTCCGATCAGGCGGCTACTCTAGCCCCGCCCAAATGTTGCGTAAAACGATATATTTGCAATGTTGTATGTCTCTTTACGCAACAACGATTGCTGTCGACCGGCGGCAGCCGCAGAAACCCCGCCCGCACAGGAGCGCCGACCATGGATTTCCGCCAATTGCGGCAATTCGTCCAGCTGGCCGAAACCCTGCACTTCGGCAGGGCCAGCGCCGCCAGCCACATCAGCCCCTCCGCGCTCAGCCGCGGCATCCGTCAGCTGGAAGCCGAGGTGGCCACCACGCTGTTCGAGCGCGACAACCGCTCGGTACGGCTGACCCGCCAGGGCGAGACCTTCCTCGCCTGGGCCCGCGAGACCCTCACCGGCTGGGATGCCATCCGCCACACCCTGCAGGAGCAGTCCGGCACGCTGCAGGGCGAGGTCAGCCTCTATTGCTCGGTAACCGCCAGCTACAGCTTCCTGTTCGAGCTGCTGAGCCGGCTGCGGCGCGACCACCCGCAGATCGAGATCAAACTGCACACGGGCGACCCGGAGGATGCCATGGCGCGGGTGATGGCCGGCAGCGAGGACATCGCCATCGGTGCGCGCCCCGACACACTCCCCGCCGGGCTGGCATTCAAGCCCATCACCCGTTCGCAGCTGGTGTTCATCGCCTCGGCGCGGCACCAGGCGCGGCACGAGCTGGAGCGTCCACTGCCCGACCCCGCCGGCTGGGCGGCCACGCCGATGATCCTCCCGGAAAGCGGCCTGGCGCGGCAGCGACTCGAACGCTGGTTCCGCGATCTCGGCACCGTGCCGCTGATCTACGCGCAGGTGGCCGGCAACGAGGCCATCGTCAGCATGGTGAGCCTCGGCTTCGGCGTCGGCCTGGTGCCACGGATCGTGCTCGACAACAGCCCGCTGGCAGCCGAGGTGAGGGTGCTCGACGTACGCCCGGCACTGGCCCCTTACGAGGTCGGCCTGTTCACCCTCGAAAAGAACCTGCGCAGCCCGCTGGTGCGTGCCTTCTGGACCGTCTAGCTGCAGCGCAATCCGCGGCATGGCCGGCGGATACAGTAGACTGGGTCGCTGCCCGCGGGACCGGCCATTGCACCGGCTGCATGGGGACCGCCACAGCAACAGGGAAATACATGAAACGTCACGACTCGCTGCTTCTGGTTGCCCGCGAACATCACGACAGCCTGGTGATGGCGCGCCGCCTCATGACCGGCAAGGGCAGCGCCGGCAGCGGCTGGCCCGAAGATCCCGCGGCCCAGGCACGACTGATGGCCGATTTCTACGCGGACAACCTGAAGCGCCACTTCGCCGCCGAAAACCGGCTCGTCTTCCCCGCGGCACTGGAATGTGGCAGCGTCGAGGCCGCCGGCATGGTGCAGCAGCTGATGCAGGAACATGAGCAGATGACGACGCTGATCGGGCAGCTGGCCAGCGCGGCAGCAGTGGAACCGGCCGCGCTGGCGGAGCTGGGCACGCTGCTCAACACCCATGTGCGCATGGAAGACCGCCAGCTGTTCCCGATGATCGAGGCCAGGCTGTCCGCCGAACGCCTGGCGCTCCTGGAGGCCGACATTGCAACCATGTACGCCTGAACAATCGCAGCCGGCCTGCATGGCGGCATCATAAATGGTATTCTGAATGCATCTTAAAGCAACTCCACCGGCAACAGGAGCACCCATGCCCGGCGCCGACACGGGGCACGCGCCAGCCGCGCTCGACATCCGCCTGCTGCCCGTAGCCGAACGCCAGGAGCTGGCACTGCGGTGCTGCACCGATCTGGCCGAGGGCCAGTGGCTGCTGCTCATCGACGACCAGGATCCGGTGGCACTGCACCAGCAGCTGCAGGCACTGCACCCGGGCCGGTTCAGCTGGGAGTACGTGGAGCAGGAAGCGGGGGATGCATGGCGCGTGCGGATCACCCGCTGCGTGCAGGCCGCCGCGGCCGCCGGCTGATGCCCGCGCCAGGCCTCCTGCCCTGAGGACCGGGAGATACCAGGATCATGCGACTGACCACCTTCACCGACTACTGCCTGCGCGTCCTCATCTATCTGGCGCTGGAGCCGGAGCGGCGCGCCACCATCGCCGAAATCGCCGCCGCCTTCGATGTCTCGCAGAACCACCTCATGAAGGTTGCGCACTTCCTCGGCAAGCACCAGCTGCTGGCCAACGTGCGCGGCCGGGGGGGCGGCATGCAGCTGGCACGCCCGGCCGCCGAGATCAGCATCGGCGAGGTGGTGCGCCTCAGCGAGGCAGGCTCTGTGCCCGCCGAGTGTTTCGACCGCACCACCAACAACTGCATCATCACCCCGGCCTGCCAGTTCCGCACCATCCTCGGCGAGGCCATGGAGGCATTCAATGCGGTGCTGGACCGCTATACTCTGGCTGACCTGACGGAGCAGCGCCGGGCCCTGGCGCGAATCCTGTCGGTGCCGCTCTCGGGCCCACGCCGGCCGCGCCGCACACCCTAGAGCGCGCGGTCGACACGGCGGCCCGGGAAGAATCCGGCGGCTCCCGGAAGGTCCGGGTGCCCGTCACAACCAGAATGGAGAACGCGGATGGCTCTTCACCACGCACACCCGGGGGAAATCGTCGATGTGCGCCCCCTCGGCCGGCAATTGTCCGAGTCGATCTCGACCACGCTGATCAAGACGCCGCATATCCAGGTCTTTCGCTTCATCCTGAAGCGCAACCAGGTGTTTGCCGAGCACAAGGTACCCGACGAGATCACCATCCAGTGCCTCGAGGGTGCGGTGGAGTTCAAGACCCCGGTCAACACGCAGATACTGCACGCCGGGGAGCTGGTCTACCTCGCCAGGGGGAACCTGCACGAGCTGAAGGGCATCGTCGACTCCTCGGTGCTGGTCACCATCGTGACCTGCGAGACCCCGCAGGGCTGAGCAGACCAGGCTCCCGTCATCCGCTGGACTGCAGCGGATGACGGCGAGTGACGATATACCACCTGCCACAGGCCGGCTGCACCCCTGCGGACGGTCGACAACCAGATCCGGAACGCAAGCCCGCGGGCGGGTCGTGCTCAGCCCTGTGGCAGGCGTGGCGCCATCTTGGTGCGGAACACGATGGTGCAGGCATAGACGCCGGCCAGCTGGCCAAGCCCGATGGCCACCAGCATCTGGTTGTTGGCGGTGATGGCATGGCTGCCGTACATCCCGCCGACGATGCCACCCAGCCCGGCGGCAAAGATCAGGTAGCCGGTGAAGTGGAAGAACTGCAGCGGCTCGCGCAGCTGGAAGGGGTTCAGCGCCCAGTCGGGGAACCGCCAGGCGGGCGCCGACCACGGGTTGATACGCTGGAGCCAGATGATCAGCAGCATGGCGGGGATCGATGCCGCGAACATCGCGAACAGAGTGATCCACGGGATCCTCTGGCTGACCAGCGCCGCCTGCGCCCCCATCAGCCCGGCCGCAAAGGCCGCCGCCACCGTCGCCATCCGGAATATCTTCCAGTTGCTCATAGACATGCATCGGCCTCGGGTCAGTGCATCGGCTTCATTCCAGGCCGATTCTAGCAGCCGCAGGCCCTGACTTAAGCGGGTGCCACCCCGTGGATGCCCGCACTGCGGCAGGATACGGCATCCTCTACAATCCCGCCTTGCGTCCGGCAGGGCCGGCCCCCCTACCCACAGAGGCAGAATACATGAGCAGGATCGAGCAGCAGACCCGCAAGATGGCCACCCAGCAGGGCTTCATTGCGGCCCTGGACCAGAGCGGCGGCAGCACCCCGAAGGCGCTGAACCTCTACGGCATCAAGAACGATGCCTGGTCCGATGATGCGCAGATGTTCGCGCTGGTGCACCAGATGCGCACCCGGATCATCACCACCCCGGCCTTCAACGGCGACCGCATCCTCGCCGCCATCCTGTTCGAGAACACCATGGACCGCGACATCCAGGGCCAGCCCACTGCGGATTACCTCTGGAACGTGAAGCGCGTAGTGCCGATCCTCAAGGTGGACAAGGGCCTGGCCGCGGAAAGCGACGGAGTGCAGCTGATGAACCCCATGCCGGGGCTCGGTGCGCTGCTGGAAAAGGCCGTGGCCAAGCGGATTTTCGGCACCAAGATGCGCTCGGTGATCAAGCAGGCCCATGCCGCCGGCATCGAGGCCATCGTCGCGCAGCAGTTCGAGATCGGCCGGCAGATCCTCGCCGCCGGGCTGGTACCCATCATCGAGCCCGAGGTGGACATCAAGTGCCCCGACAAGGCGGCTGCCGAGGAACTGCTGAAGGCCGGGCTGCTCAAGCAGCTCGATGCGCTGCCCGCCGACCGGCAGGTGATGCTCAAGCTGACGCTGCCCGAGCAGGACAACCTCTATGCAGCCTGCATCGGGCACCCGCGGGTGCTGCGGGTGGTGGCGCTCTCGGGTGGCTACAGCCGCGAGGAATCCAATCGCCGCCTGGCACGGCAGCGCGGCATGATCGCCAGCTTCTCGAGGGCGCTGGTGGAGGGCCTCAGCGCCCAGATGAGCGATGCCGAGTTCGATGCGGCCATGGATGCCTCGATCCAGAGCGTCTTCGAGGCTTCCCGCAGCTGAAGCCAAGGGCCGGGCCCATCCCCTGACGAGGGTGGGCCCGGCACCATCAACCGTCAGCCCCGATCGGCCTGCGGCGTGTCCGGCCCGCTCTCCGGCAGTGCCGGCATGGCGATGTATCCGGCCGGAAGCTCGCCGGTCAGCGCGCCCAGGAAGCTGGCGATGCTGGCCACCTGCTCATCGGTCAGCGTACGGCCCAGCTGGTACTCCGCCATCAGGCGGATGGCATCATCCAGCGTGACCACCTTGCCATCATGGAAATAGGGCGCCGTTTCGGTGATGTTGCGCAGCGAAGGCACCTTGAACATGAACCTGTCCGCCTCGCTGCCCGTCACCTCGGCCCGCCCGGTGTCCTCGGTCTCGAAGGGCTTGACCAGGCCAAGCTTCTGGTAGAGGCCGCCACCGATGCCCACGCCGTTGTGGCAGGTGGTGCAGCCGACGTCCATGAAGGTTTCCAGCCCGGCGACCTGCTCGGCCGTCAGGGCGGAAGTCTCGCCGGCAAGATAGCGATCGAAGGCCGATGGCGTGACCAGGCCGCGCTCGAAGGCACCGATGGCATCGGCGGCATTCTTGAAGCTGATCGGGTCCGCGTCGCCGGGGAATGCCGCGGCAAAGGCCGGCGCATAGCCGGGGATGGACTTCAGCACCTTCTCCACCGCTGCCGCATCCGGCATGGCCATTTCCACCGGATTCAGCACCGGACCCTGGGCCTGCTCCTCCACGTCACCGGCCCGCCCGTCCCAGAACTGGGCGATGTGCAGTGCCGCGTTGTAGACGGTGGGCGAGTTGCGTGCACCGCGCTGGCCCTTGTGGCCGCTGCTGGTGGGCTCGCCATCCACGCCATAACGCTCCAGGTCGTGGCAGGTATTGCAGGAAATCTCCTGGTTCTTCGACAGCCGCGTGTCGAAATACAGCATGCGGCCGAGATCGACCTGCGCCGCGGTGACCGCGCGGTTTTCGTCGGTCATGGCAGCAGGCAGCGGCCGGAACAGGGCAGCTGCCCTGGCCTGCAGGGCATCGGCGGCGACAGGATCGGCGGCCTGGCTCCCGGGCTGCACCGCAGTCGTGGCAGGGGGCTTCCCGCAGCAGGGTGGCCACGGCCACCGTCAACAGTCGATATGACATCCGTTCCTCCATGGATGATTCTGCCGGTGCGTGAAGGGCCGGCAGGCAACTTTCTAACATCGGGGATGAGGTCGCGCAAGCCGCTGCGACCGGCGCCCAGCTGTCATGCCCGGCCCCGCCAGCCCGCGGGCGGGGGGGGATGGTAGTTGGACCCAAATGGACAGGCAGCGGCGGGCAGCCCACAAACCCGGCCGTCACCCTCTACCCGAGCTTACAAAGGAGCCCCACCATGGCAATCGAACTGCCTCCGCTTCCCTATGCGAAAAACGCCCTCGAGCCGCACATCTCGGCGGAAACGCTGGAATTCCACTACGGCAAGCACCACCAGGCCTATGTGACCAACCTGAACAAGGCCATCGAGGGCACCGAACTGGCCAATGCCGCGCTTGAAGACATCGTCAAGAAGTCTTCCGGCGGCGTGTTCAACAATGCGGCCCAGGTGTGGAACCACAGCTTCTACTGGAAGTCGCTGAGCCCCAACGGGGGTGGAGCACCCACCGGCAAGCTGGCCGCGGCGATCGACAAGGCCTTCGGTTCCTGCGACAAATTCAAGGAAGAATTCAGCAAGGCGGCAGCCGGCAACTTCGGCTCGGGCTGGACCTGGCTGGTACAGCACCCGGACGGCTCGCTCGGTATCGTCAACACCTCCAATGCCGCCACGCCCATCACCGGCAGCGACCATCCGCTGCTCACGGTCGATGTCTGGGAGCATGCCTACTACATCGACTACCGCAATGCGCGGCCCAAGTACCTCGAAGCCTACTGGAACCTGGTGAACTGGGAGTTCGCTGCAGCCAACCTGCGCTGATTCCCGGGCCTGCCGGCGCCCGCCATTTCCGGGCGGCGCCGGCAGCCGATTTGCGCTACCTTAGCCGCGCCGATGTGGCGAGGATCTGTTCCATGAACGACGGTGGCAAGCTGATACTGCGGCTGGCGCTTGGCCTGCTGGTGCTGTTGCACGGCATCGCCAAGCTCAAGCATGGCATCGATCCCATCATCGGCATGGTCGGTGCTACCGGCCTCCCGGGCTGGGTGGCCTACGGCGTCTACGTGGGCGAGGTTCTGGCGCCGCTGCTGGTGATCCTTGGCTGGTATGCCCGGATCGGGGCCGCGATCATCGGCGTCAACATGCTGTTTGCCTTCGGGCTTGCGCACACCGACCATCTGTTCGAACTCGGGGCCAGCGGCGGCTGGGCGCTAGAGCTGCAGGGCATGTACCTGTTCACCGCCGTGGCGGTGGCCCTGCTGGGGCCGGGCCATCACGGCGTCAACGACCGCTAGCACGCCGGGAAAGAGGCCGAGCGGAGGCCCCGTTTTTGCGGCAACGCAATATTCATGCTGTGCTGTCGCGGACCGCATGGCCTGATGCTGGCGGCGCGGACAACCACGGGCTTGCTCCATCAGTCAGGGCCGCCCGGCGCCCAGACCGACTGTGACCCAGGTCTCAAGGCACTCATGAACGGCTTTGTATGGCTGCATACTTGCGGTTCAATTGAATTTCAAAGCTTCGCGGGGCGGGCTAGACTCACTTCCAGGCGCACGGGCGCTACGGTGCTGGGGATCCGTGGTCCGCAGTTGCCGGCTGGCCGGCTCCCCGATCCATGCGGGCGCATGAGGGAAAAAGCATGTCTCTGTTCAGATGGCTGGTAAGCATCTCACTCCTGGCGGGCTCCGCGGGGGCCTTGGCCGCCGACCTGCCGGCCACCACCGGCTGGTATGCCATTCCCAACACCCAGCTGCAGTCGGTCTGTGCGGCGGGGAACGGCTTTCCCTCGGTGGGCGGTGCAACGGGCTGCAGCGCCATCACCAGTGCCTGGAACGGCGGCGTGTTCGACAGCCAGCGCAACCGCCTGATCATATGGGGTGGCGGGCACAACGATTATTACGGTAACGAGCTCTATGCCCTGCGGCTCGATACGTTGTCCGTGGAACGGCTGACCGACCCAGGCCTGCCGACGGCGCCCACCGGCTCGTGCGTCGAAGCTATTGTTAACGGTTCGCAACCCAACAGCCGACATACAAATGACGGCATCGAATACATCGCCAGCGCCGACAAGATGTTCGTCTTCGGCGGCTCGCTGGCCTGTCACGTGGGAAGTTTTGGTGCCGACACCTGGACCTTCGACTTCGGCACCAACCGCTGGCAGCGAATGAACCCATCCGGTCCCATCCCTTGGGGAGATGCAGGCATCATGACTGCCTATGATCCCGCCAGCGGACTCATATACCTGCATGATCGTCAGCATCTGTATACCTACGACGTAGGCACGGATGCCTACACACGTCGAACGTCATCGCGCACTATCCTTGGCTACCATCTGGCAGCCACTATCGATCCGGTTCGTAAGCAATTCGTCATGATTGGCTGGGATAGCGATGCTGGTGGCGGCCGCGTTTACACCATAGATATCAGTACCGGCAGTAACTATCAGTTACGAACAATCGCCACCACCGGGGGCGATGCCATCGTGAACGCGAGATTTCCGGGGCTCGAGTTTGACCCTGTCAGCAACACCATCGTTGCCTGGTCGGGCGGCAACGATGTGTACTCGCTCAACCTCGATACCCGGCAATGGACCCGCAGCAGCTTTTCTGGCGGGCCAACCGCGATGACAAACGGCACGCATGGTCGCTGGCGATACTCGGCAGCCTCGGGAGTATTCGTCGTGGCCAACAGCGTGAGCTCCAACATGCATGCCCTGCGCCTGCCAGGCGATCGCAACAGTGTTAGCAAAGTGCCCAAGGCTCCGGGCAACATCGTGGTCCAGTGAGGTCTCCCATGAAAGCGATATGGACAAGCCTTGGCCTTGCCGCACTCCTGCTGGGCGTTGACGCCTCCGCGCAGACCAGCCCCGACCAGGACTTCCAGGCACGCTGCGCAGCGCCAGGCGTGGTGAAGTGCGTCGGCTTCGACAACACGAGCAGCGATATCGTCCGCGGCGTCAACCTGTATCCCGACGGGGCAGGCAACTACCGCGGCAGCCTGGATACCGCCACCAAGGCATCCGGCGGCGGTGCACTGCGCTTCGACCTGCCACCGCCTCCGCATGCGGGGGCCAATATCGCCGGATCATGGTCGCCACTCAGCAACGATGCGCTGGGGCGCCTGTTTGGACAGAACTCCACCTTTTACGTGCAGTTCCGCCAGCGCTTCTCGCCGGAGATGCTGACCAACTCATGGGACTCCTCGTGGAAGACGGTCATCTTCCACATGAACCAGGCCACCTGTGCAGCGATCGAGCTGACCACGCAGAACCGCTACATGTCCGGGCTGGCCATCATGTACACCGCCTGCGGCGCGGGGCACATGTCGACCAACCTGGCCGGCACCGCGCCCACCATGAATCCGCCATTGCTCATGCAGCAGGGGGATTACAACTGCCAGTATTCGCAGGAGTCAGCCAATTCCTGCTTCTATTTCGTGCCCAATGAATGGCTGACCTTCTACTACCGGATCCAGGTCGGCACCTGGGACCAGCCGAACAGCCACATCGAGGCATGGGTGGCACGCGAAGATGGCGGATACAAGCAGTTCGTGAACGTGCCCAACTACCGGCTCAGCTGCAACAACGACCCCTGCAGTCAAGCTCCAGGTGCCAACGAGGGCTACAACAACCTCACCTTCACCCCCTACATGACCTCGCTGTCATCCAGCTCCGGGCGTGCCGGCGTGACCGCCAGCGTGTGGTATGACGAGCTGGTGGTTTCGACGCAGCCCATCGCGGCGCCCCAGCCACGGATCCAGCCCTCGCCCCCCACCGGCGTGCGCGTGAACTGAGGCTCTTCCCCACAGAGCCAGCGTGGGCCTACAGCGAGCCGATGGCCTGCAGGAGCGCGGCCATGTCCTGCTCGCGCAGGCTTTGGTGGACCGGCAGGAACAGCAGCTCGTCGTACAACCGGTCGGCCTCGGGATGCTGGCCGGCCGGCAGCGCCGGCCTCACGCCTCCCCAGCCGACCACCGGCATGCCGCGACGGCGCAGCTCGGCCAGCGCCTGCGGTGCACCGTCGAGGAAGCACGGCAGGATCCACGGACAGACCGTATCCCCGATGTCCCGGTGCAGCAGCCTGGCACCGGAAATCTTCTGCAGTCCATCCGCCAGCAACCCGTAGTTGCCACGCCGCGTCTCGGCAACCCGCGCGACATCGGCATGGGACAGCAGCAGGGATGAAACCCGGCTCATCGCGCGATGCTGCCCATCGTCGACGAAGTCGGCACCGTGGATGTCGCCCACAGGGGGTACCGGCTTGCGCCGGCTGCCCCCTGGCAATACGGTGGCCTGGTGCTCCCCTGCAGCCGCGGCTCCACGCAAGCCACTGATCATGTGATACAGCCCGCGGCAAAGGGCCGAGTCGGGGTGGCTGCCGGCAGCCTGCAGTGCATTGAAGGCCACGCGCAACTCGTGAGACAGCCCCGGGCGCTGGAGGGATTCCATGTGATGGGCGGCACCACGATGAATGAACAGGGTGGCGCCATCGCTCAGCGGCAGGAACTTGCGCCAGCTGAAGACGCTGGTATCGCCGACAGTGCCGAGCGGCAGGCCATCTGCCGTACCCTGGAGGACATGGGCACAATCCTCGATCAGCAGCAGCTGGCGCTCGTCGCAGAACCGCCGCAGCGCCCGGAGCGGCTGCGGGAAACCGAAGTAGTGCACCACCAGCAGGCCACGGGTCCGCGGCCCGAGACGCCCCTCGATATCCTCGAGGTCCGGGCTGCAGTCCGCATGCAGGCGATAGAAGTCGCACTGGATGCCGCGCGCGAGGAAGGGCTGCACGGCGGCCTTGCAGACATAGGCTGGCAGCAGCAGGTGGTCGCCGGCCACCAGCCCCAGCAGGCCGGCAGCGTGAAACAGGGCATCGCGTGCCAGCTGGAAATCCCGGGCCCGGCTCGCCGGCTGCATGGGTGTGCGCAGGCGGTTCCGGCGCAGGCGGAAGAAGCCCGCCTCCGGCACGGCATCCTGCAGAAAGCCGAAATGCTCCATCAGAAGTCGATGTCCCCGTAGACCAGCGCCCAGGGCTGAGCCTCCGGCAGCGGCCTGCCATCCGCATCGAAGCGCTGCGCAACCAGCGGCTGGCTCGAGCGCTCGACGAATCCGGCCGCCCGCAGCACCGGCAGCAGGGGATGGGCCTCGGACACCGTGATGTACAGCGTCTGGTGCCGGTGCCTCAGCTCATCGGCAGCTCCCAGCAGCAGGTCGAGCATCAGGCCACGATCGGGAGGGCCGAAAAGATCGAGGATCTCCGCCTGCTGCTCCGACTCGACAACCACGAGGTAGGCCTGCAGGCCGACCGGTGAGCGCAGGGCATAGACATGGTGCTGCAGGTAGTAGTGGCTACCATAGCGCCACTGCAGGTAATCGGCATCACGCCAGCCGCACAGCGCATAGCGGCTGCTGCAGGCTTCCGCCAGCCGGGTGAACTCCTCGTCGAAGCATGCCTCGCTGCGGCTGACCTGGCGTGCCATGCTGCCGGCATGGGCGTGGTCGTGCCAGGCAAGCCCGAGGTTGAACGGGACGGCAAGCCCGCGGCCCAGCATCATCGAATGGAGCAACCCGCCCAATTTGCCATCCACCCGCAGGGGCTTGGCAAGACGCTTGAGCGATGGCCTTGCCGGCACGCCGAGGCGCCGATAGACGGCGGGCATGCTGCTCTGTGGCAGGTCGAAGAAGCCGAGGCCCAGCCTGGCCGCACCCTCGATGCAGGCTCGCTGCAGCTTCAGCGCCGGCCCCAGCGTGCGATAGCCGGGGTGCACCCAGAAATCCGCCATCACCCCGACCACCTGGTGCCGGCCGGCGACCGACATGCGGCGCGGGATGACCGCCCCCGAGCCGACGATCGATCCCGTGCCAGCGTCCTGCGCGATCCAGGCCGCTGCCGGACCATGCGGGTTCTGCCTGTACAGCCAGTCGAGGCGCCGGGCATCGGAACGCGGCGTCAGGTAAGCGCGCAGCAGCTCCACGAGCGCCGGCCCGTCGACATCGATATTTGCGGGGCGAATCTCAATCATCGTGATGGCACAAATGTAAACTTGCGGGCTGGTCCATGCCGATGCCGCGGCAAGCCGGCCAATAGCAATCGGGGGTCGAGGGGTGACAAGCTCTGGTCGTCAAACAACGGGCCGTGCCGCGACCGGAACGCGTAGCGTACTGTTGATCGCCTTCCACTACCCCCCCTGCGCCATCAGCAGCGGCCTGCAGCGCACGCTTTCCTTCTCGATCCACCTGCGCCGCCACAACTGGCACCCCATCGTCCTGTCGGTCAGGCCGTGGGCTTTCGTCCACAGCGATGCCGGGCAGCTCGGCGACATCCCCGATGACGTCAGGGTGTCCAGAGTACCCGCACTGGATGCCACCCGCCATCTGGCGATACGTGGCCGCTTCCTGCGCCGGCTGACGGTGCCCGACCCCTGGTGGACATGGCGCTTCACCGCCATCCCGGAAGGCATGCAGCTGATCCGGCGCCATGGCATCGACCTGATATGGTCCACCTACCCGATCGCCACCGCACACCGCATCGGTGCCACGCTCGCCCGCCTGTCGGGCAAGCCATGGGTCGCCGACTTCCGCGACCCGATGGTCGAACACTTCCCGGAAACCGGCGAGACCTTCCCCAAGGATCCGGCCATCCGCGCTGCACGCCTGAAGATCGAGGCGTTGGTGGCCAGGCGCGCGGCCGCGGCAGTCTTCTGCACGGACAGCGCCCGCGACATCTTCACCGAACGCTACGCAGGCTTTCCCGGCGGCAACCTCGATGTCATCCCCAACGGCTACGAGGAAGGCATGTTCGCGGAGCTGCCCGCGCCCTCGGTCCCGGGAGCCCGCCGCCGGCGCATCCTCCTGCACAGCGGCACCATCTACCCGGGCATGGACCGCGACCCCACCCAGCTGTTCCGTGCGCTGCGCAGCCTGGCCGGGGAGGGACTCATCTCACCCGAAGACTTCGAGCTGCGGCTGAGGAACCCCGCGCATGTCGACTACTTCAAGAAACTGATCCACGACGAGGGTGTAGCCGAGCTGGTGAGCATCATGCCTTCCCTCCCCTACCGGGAAGCGCTGGCGGAGATGCAGGAAGCCGATGCCCTGCTCGTCCTGCAGGGCCTGACATCCAACCCGGCGGTACCCGCCAAGCTCTACGAATACCTGCGTGCCCGGCGGCCGCTGATCGCGCTCGTGCACCCGGCGGGGGAAACGGCAAAGACCCTGCAGCGGGACGGCATCGACTCCACCGCGCCGCTGACCGACCCGCTCGCCATCGCCGGGCTGCTGCGCCGCTGGCTCGGCAATCCCGCAGCCCTCGAGGCAGCACTGCCAACCCCGGAAGTCGTCGCAACGCACTCGCGCCAGGCGCTGACCGAAAGGCTGGCGGCACGTTTCGACCGCATCATGACTACCCGAAAACAGCACGGACTAGACTGAGTGGCGCACATGGAAATCCGCATCTTCAACTGGATCGAGGCACAGGAAACCCTGGCGCATGAGTGGGCGAGGCTGGTCGGCGAGCTCGGTATCAACCCCTCCCATGATCCGCGCTGGATGGATGCCACGGTGCGCAGCCACGAGCTGTGCGACGAGGCCAGGGTAGCGGCACTGTTCGACGGCGACCGCCTGCGCGGCGTGTTCCCTTTCCGCCAGAGGCGCCTGCACAGCCTAGGGCTGCCGCTGCTGGGCATCGAGCCGCTCACCAACCTCGTCTCCTACCATGCGCAGCTCATCGCTGCGGAGGACGATGCGTACCGGCTGCTGGGCGGCGCCCTCGAACACCCGCTGCTGGCAGCCTGGGACCTGCTGCACTTCGACAACGTGCCGGCCGGATCGGCCACTGCAGGGCTGCTGGAACGCATCGGGAAGGAGCGCGGCTCGAGGATGATCCGGCGGGACGGGGAAAACTCCCCCTACATCAAGGTCAGCGGTGACTGGCAGCAATTTCTCGCAACGCGCAACAATAAATTCCGGGTCAACGCCACGAGAGCGATACGCAAGATGGCCGAGGCCGGCGAAACAGGCATGGCGTGGTACATCGGCGCAGACCATAGCGGGCAACTGCTGGAGCAGATCCTCGCCATAGAAGAGCTGAGCTGGAAGGCCGACGCCGGCATCGCCATCCAGCAGAACCCGATGGAAGGGGCCTATCACGCCCTGCTCATCCCGACGCTTTCGGAAATGGGGGCGCTGTTCGCCAACGTGCTGCTGGTCCACGACCGGCCGGTTGCCTACGTGCTGTGCTGCCACTACCGCGGATGGATCGGCCAGCTGAAGACATCCTTCGACAAGCAGCTGGCAGCAGCGGGCGCCAGGGTCATCGATGCCTCGGTACAACGTGCCTTCGGGGAGGGTGCGGAGATCTATGACTTCCTCGGCGATGCAGCCCCGCACAAGCTGAGATGGACACACGACCTGTGTCTGCACGGTAATTACTGGATCTATTCAAAGCGCCTGCTGCCATCCTTCATCGGAGCGATGAAGCAGCTTCAGGAGCGCCGTCAGCCTCCCGCAGCAGCCGAGCCTGCCGCGGCCAGCCACTGAATGCTCAGGGCCGGCCCGTGCCGGCCTCCGGCGACAACTCGCCCGCCTGCTGCTCCAGGGGGCGCCACTTGCCCGCCTTCTCGAGCTTGCGCCGCAGGCCCGCGAGCGGATAGCCAGCCGCATAGGCTTTCTGGGCATAGCCGAGGGCGCGCTCGTAATCGCCCTCGTTCGCGAGCAGCAGACCGTAGTTGTAGTTGGCATCCGCCGAATCCGGCTGCAGGACCAGCGCATCCTGATAGGCACGTGCTGCGCGCTCGCGGTCACCTTTCTTCAGCCAGTAGTAGGCCTCGTACATGATGACCGTCAGGTCGTCTGGCTGAAAGCGACGGGCCCGTTCGAAGTAGCAATCAGGGCTACGAAATCTGTGAGGCCAGCCTCCTCCGGCATCGTACTCAATCAGCAGTTGGAGCGCTGGATAATGATTAGGGTAAGCGCGCAAAAGAAAATCAATATCCGCCATGACGCGCTCTGAGAATTCCCTCTCCTTTATCCGCTGGTAGGCTGGATCATAGTGATTGCGTGTGGTGTCCTGATCGTCCCAATCACGTTGCGCACTCGAGTGACGGGTACGGTAATCGAACGGTCCAACGCTATTGAACAGCGAACCGCATTCAGCAACTCTTTCTGCCATATAACGATCCTGTTCAACCTGCTGCGCCATGATGGCATTGCTGGCGAACACCCCGGTCAGACTGAGCACAAGGACGCCAAGTACACGTTGTCCGGTCATGTCACTTCTCCTGCCCTGCCTGACTGGTCAGGCAGCTCATCATTCCACCAACTCTCTCCTGCAGCTTACTATCAAGATGGCTATAAGCCAGATCATTCAGATGAAGAAAAAAGTCTTCGTCTACATAATCAGGTCGAAGTTTTCCATTTGATGCAGCCAGAATGGCATAAGCATCAAGAAGAATGACGCGCTCATGTTGCGCCGCATGACTAATTACGTCATTTAGATCGATGATATATTCATCCGTTGATGGATCCCAAAATGGCTTTCTGGTCCACGGCGTCTGACCTGGCGGCATAACCGTGGTCAGCACAAGAATTTTGCTACGCTCTAGCAACAAATCACGAATCCGCAGAACATTTTCCTTCGTCTGCCTACGAATCTGATCTCGCCATGGTGACAGCGCACCTAGCGGGTGCAAATCATTGATACCAAACTGAGCTATCGCCACACAACTGCGCACAACCGTCTCGGTTTCAAGCTGGAGTCTCAGCTGCGAAGACGATTGACCGCCATGTGCCAGATTTGCGATGGAGCCTCCCTGCACTAGCTTGGTGGGTCGCCAATGATAAGCACGCGAATCACCATAAATAGCTAAGTCGACCGATACAGCAGCTTGTGGTGCAACATCTATCGCCGGCGGATAACCAAGCGGAAAAATTCGTGCAAAGTGAAGATCCGTAAAAGACTGATGTAGCAGATACAGAAACAGCCCATTCAGCAATCCGCTAGTCAGCAGTAGCAGTAAAACGAGCCACAAAGAAACTTGTGTCTTTTTAAGACAAGAAAACCGCGACTTATGCGGATGCTCCGTGCCCATCACTTATAGCTAAAATATCGTTTCAACGATAAAACTGGCTTCTCAAAAAGATACCAGCTGCCAACTGCGACAAGCCACGAAAAGCCAAGGGCCACCACACAATAGGCAATAAAAAGCATCGTGTATCCCATGCTGCTTTCACCTGCCGATGCATCACTAAGCATCACTTCTGCCACCGCTACACTGATTGGCACATGAGCTAGATACATTGCATAACTATAGCGACCTGCTCGCATGAGAAGAGGATTGGTGAACAGAGACTGCAGCCTTGGATAGGCACTGTCTTCCAAGATACACGCCAACAGACCACCAAAAAACAGCGCGATTAGCGTGTAGCCGAATAACGCCATTGCAGGATTCCAGAACAGCAACGACCTGTCGATAAAGACAACTGACACGAGACCAGTCGACGAAGCAATCATTATTGGCTTGCGCCAGCGCCGGATATGAGCACTAGCTTCAGGAACGCGAAGCCATACGGCGAGCATGGATCCCGTCACGACACCATCGAGATGAGTAAAGGTCATTGCGTACAAGGAGCTCTCCGCCCAACCAGCTCCCAATAACAGCACCATACGCAGGGCTAGGGATAGTAGAAGCAGCGCTATGCAAGTGATAACCACCGCACGCCTAGACAGAAAATAGATAACTAAGGAACCTCTGATTTACCCACCCGATCTGATGCACTATTGGTCAACGGAGGGC
>JACFNV010000019.1 GCA_019454675.1 Gammaproteobacteria bacterium
CGGCTGGCCGCGCCGCTCGGTACCGCACCGCTCGCCTTCATGCAGGACCCGAGCACGCTGCGCGACAACTTCCGCCCCACCGGCGAGCAGTACACGCTGGCCGCACGCCTCAACGGCAAGGTGCCGAGCGCCTTCCCGGATGGCCCGCCGACGGGCACCCCCGGCGATGCACCGGCACACCTCGGGGAATCCGCGGCGCCGGTCAACATCCTCGTGGTGGGCGACACCGACCTGCTCAGCGACCGGCTCTGGGTGCAGACGCAGAACTTCTTCGGCCAGCTCCTGATGAACCCCTTCGCCAACAACGGCGACTTCGTCATGAACGCGCTGGACAACCTGCTCGGCAGCAGCGACCTGATCGGCATCCGGGCACGGGCCACCTTCAGCCGCCCCTTCACCCGCGTGCAGGAGCTGCGCCGGGCGGCCGCCGACCGCTTCCAGGCCAGCGAGGAGCGGCTCAAGCAGCAGCTGCAGGACACCGAGCAGAAGCTCAGCGAGATCCAGGCCGGGCGCGCGGACGGCGATGCCGCCCTCCTGAGCCCCGAGCAGCAGGCGGAGATCGAGCGCTTCCGCAACCAGCGGGTGGAAATCCGCAGGGAGCTGCGCCAGGTGCAACGCAACCTGGACCGCGACATCGAGCGGCTGGGCAACTGGCTGAAGGTGATCAACATCGGCCTGGTGCCGCTGCTCATCTCGCTCATCAGCATCGGCGTGCTGCTGCTGCGCCGGCGGCATGCCGGCGGAGGCCACCGGTCATGAAGAGCCGCACGCTGCTGGTGCTGCTGGGCACCCTGGCCGTCATGGCGGCGCTGGCCGTCGCCGTCTCGCTTTCGCAGCGCCCCGGGCACGGCACCGGTGCCGGCGCCCTGCTGCTCCCGGATCTCGAGGCCGCGATCAATACCGTCGACAAGCTGGTCGTGCGCGGCGGCGGCGACACGCCGCTGGCCACCATCCAGCGCGGGGCCGCGGGCTGGGGCGTCGGCGAGCGCCACGGCTATCCGGCCGACATCGCCCGCCTGCGCAAGACCCTGCTGGCGCTGGCCAGGGCCACCATCATCGAGGAAAAGACCTCCAATCCCGCCTTCTACGACCGCCTGCAGGTCGAGGACATCGAAAACGAAGCTGCCGCCGGGCTGCGCCTGGACATCGGCAGCGGGTCGCAGCTGCTGGCCAGCGTGATCATCGGCAGCACCGGCGTGGCGGGCAGCGACAGCGCCTACGCGCGCCGTGCCGGCGAGAACCAGAGCTGGCTGGTCAAGGCCGCCCTCGACTTGCCGCGCGATGCGACCGGCTGGCTCGACCAGCGCATCACCGCGATCCCGGCGAGCCGCATCGCCACCATCACCATCACGCAACCCGACGGGGCAAGCCTCCAGCTGGAGAAGGCCCGCGCCGGCGAGGCCGACTTCAGCGTGGCCAGGCTTCCCGCGGGCCGGCACCTCTCCTTCCCCGGGGTCGGCAACGTGCTCGGCGGCATCCTTGCCGACCTCGATCTCGACGCCGTCGAGCCGTGGGCGGATTTCAAGCCCGGCAAGGGACTACCGACGCTGGCCCGCTTCGGCACCTTCGACGGCCTCGTCGTCGAGATCCGCACCTGGCAGCTGGCGGAGGGCGCCCGCGTGCACCTCTCGGCCAGCGTCGACGAGGCGCTGGCCGCGCGCTACACCCCGGCCCCGGCCACTGCGGTGCCGGCCGCGGAGGCCGCGCTCGCCGCCGATGCCATTGCCGCCGCGACGCACAAGGACCTGGCGGCAGTCGAAACCGAGGCTGCGAAACTCAACGCCCGGCTGGCCGGCTGGGTCTACGCACTGCCCTCCTACAAGATCGAGCAGCTCACCCGGCGCATGGAGGAGCTGCTGGCGCCATGAGCAGCCCCGGCCGGACGGCCTGAGACCTCCCGGCCCGCCATCCGGACGCGGGCAGCACGCACCACAGCTGCGTTACCATGGACCCATGAAGCCAGGGCCCAGCGACTACCTGCAGGAGATCCTCCGCGCCCGCGTCTACGACGTGGCCATCGAGACGCCGCTCGACGAGGCCGCGCGCCTGTCCGCGCGCCTCGACCAGCGCGTGCTGCTCAAGCGCGAGGACCTGCAACCGGTGTTCTCCTTCAAGCTGCGCGGCGCCCACAACAAGCTGTCCAGGCTCAGCGCCGCCGAGTGCGCGCGCGGCGTGATCTGCAGCTCCGCGGGCAACCACGCCCAGGGCGTGGCGCTCTCCGCGCGGCGCTTCGGGGTGAAGGCGGTGGTGGTCATGCCCGCGCTCACCAGCGAGATCAAGGTACAGGCGGTGCGTGCGCTCGATGCCGAGGTCATCCTGCACGGCAACAGCTATGACGACGCCTATGCGCACGCCTGCCTGCTGGCGGAGCGCGACGGCCTGTGCTTCGTGCACCCCTTCGACGATCCCTCCGTCATCGCCGGCCAGGGCACGATCGCCATGGAGATCCTGCGCCAGCACCACGAGCCCATCGATGCCGTCTTCGTGCCGGTGGGCGGTGGCGGGCTGGCCAGCGGCATCGCGCTCTACGTCAAGGCTCTGTACCCGCAGGTGAAGATCATCGGCGTGGAAGCCGAGGAATCACCCAGCATGCAGGAGGCCTTCGCCGCGGGCGGACCGGTCATGCTCGAGCGGGTGGGCAGCTTTGCCGACGGCGTGGCCGTGCGCCGCGTCGGCGAGGAAACCTACCGCATCTGCCGCGAGCTGCTCGACGGGCTGGTCAGCGTCAGCAACGACGAAACCTGCGCCGCCATCCAGGACATCTTCGAGGACACCCGCAGCATCATGGAGCCGGCCGGCGCGCTGGCGGTGGCCGGCATCAAGCGCCACGTCGCCACGCACGGCCGCTCGCCGGGTGCGCTGGTCGCCATCAACAGCGGCGCCAACCTCAACTTCGACCGCCTGCGCCACGTCGCCGAGCGGGCCGCCATCGGCGAGCAGCGCGAGGCCCTCCTCGCGGTGGAAATCCCCGAGACACCGGGCAGCTTCCTCGCCTTCTGCCAGGCCATCGGCAGCCGCTCGGTCACCGAGTTCAACTACCGCTATGGCCACCATGCGCGGGCGCGCATCTTCGTCGGCCTCGAGCTGCGTGGCGGCGCGGCGGAGCGCGGGCAGCTGGTGGGCCGGCTGGAGGCGGCCGGCTACGGCGTGTGCGACATGAGCGATGACGAGATGGCCAAGCTGCACATCCGCCACATGGTCGGCGGGCTGGCGGCGATCGCCGACGAGCGGCTCTACCGCTTCGAGTTCCCCGAGCGCCCCGGTGCGCTGCTCGACTTCCTCGAGGCCATCGGCACGCGCTGGAACATCAGCCTGTTCCACTACCGCAACCACGGCTCGGACTCCGGTCGCGTGCTGGCCGGCGTGCAGATCCCGGCGGACGGGTTGCAGGACTTCCACCAGCACCTGGCACGGCTGGGCTACCCGTGGTGGGATGAATCGGCCAATCCGGCCTACCGGATGTTTCTCGCTCCGCCCGCCGGCTGAGCCGCCGGTGCGCTGCCCTTGCGCGCGCCGCCACCGGCCGGCGACCCGCCCTTCAGCAGCAGTGCCAGCAGGGTCAGGGCGATGGCGAACACGCCCAGCGCCACGTAGGCCGCCTGGTAGCCCCTCGCCCCGCCACCGAAGGAACCGGCGATGGCACCCACGAGCGCCGCCCCCGCCAGGCGGCCCACCGAGGTGAAGTTGCTCAGCAGGCCCTGCGCGGCGCCCCGCTCGCGTTCCGTGCTGTGGTTGAGGACCACCATCCGCAGCGGGGCGCCCATGACGCTGGCCATCCCGGTGCCGCCGATCATGCCGGCGATGATGAATACCGGGATGCTCATCGGCACCAGCCCGTAAAGCAGCAGGCTGATGACCACCAGCGCCATGCCGACGAGGATCAGGCTGCGTGCGGCATAAACGTTGAGCAGCTTGCCGACCAGCGGCGCCGCGATGGTGGCCATCACCACGCCGGGCAGCAGCATCCAGGCCGCCACGCTTTCCGAGACGCCGATGGCGGTGACGGCCAGGATGGGAAAGAAGCCGTTGCCCGACTGGATCAGGCCCGCACCGGCGCTGATGGCCGCCGAAAGCGCGATCGGCCGCGAAGCCACCAGCCCCGGCCGCACGATGGGATCGGCCGCGCGCTTCTCCACCACCCAGAACACCGGCACCAGGACGATGACCAGCACGATGGCCAGCACGGTGGACCAGTGGGTGAGGCTGGCGGCAAGGTCCTGCACGTCGAGCACGCTCAGGCCATACACCAGCGCCGCCAGCAGCACCGACAGCAGGCCGACGCCAGGCACATCCAGCGGCAGGCGCTCGGGGTGGCTCACCGTGGGCAGCAGCCGGAAGGCGCCCACCGCCAGCACGACGCTGATCGGGATGTTGATCAGGAACAGCCAGTGCCAGCCCAGCGGCAGCAGCAGGCCGCCCAGCACCGGGCCGAGGATGAAGGCCAGACCGAACACCGCGCCCAGCATGCCGAGCGCAGGCCCGCGCTTTTCGGGGGCGACGTTGGTGGCAATGACCGCGGCGGCCACCGGCAGGATGCCGCCACCACCGAAGCCCTGCAGCCCGCGGCCCACGTACAGCATCGCCGGGCTGTAGGCCACCACCACCACCAGCGAGCCCACGGCAAAGAAGACGATGCCGACGACATAGGCCAGCCGTGCCCCCATGCGGTCGCTGAACTTGGCGAGCAGCGGGGTGCCGATCATCTGCAGCAGGACATAGGCATTGAAAAGCATCGATGCCTGGCGGTCATCCATGCCCAGATCGTCCTTGATGGCCGGCAATGCCGGGCCGACGATGGCGAGATCCATGGCGCCCATCAGGACGCCAAGGAGCAGCAGCGGCATCAATGCCTTCGAGTTACTGGCAGTCAAGCGGTGGCATCCGGTCGATGCCTTCCGCCGCCACGACATTCATGGCCATGGCAGCGGAAGGAAGAAGCTGGGATGGCTGGGAATTCCCGCCGAAGGAAGCGGGCGGACGCGGGACTAGGAGCCCCCGTCCACGCCAGCGGCGGGCTTGCGAAAGCGCAGCGTGAAGCGGTCGCTCTCGCCGATGGCCGCATAGCGCTCGCGGTTCTCGTCACCCTTGGCGAAGGTCGGCGGCAGCGTCCACACGCCGGCGGGATGGTCCTTGGTGTCCAGCGGATTGGCATTGATCTCGGAGGCGGCCTCGAGCAGGAAGCCCGCCTGCTCGGCCAGCGCCACGGCATGGGCCTCGCTGACATAGCCGCTCCTGCCCTTGGCATCCGCCGGCTGGTCCGCGGGCGCCCGGTGCTCGACCACGCCCAGCACGCCACCGGGCTTGAGCACCCGGTACATGGCGGCAAACATGGCCTCCTCCTGGCCCGCCATCATCCAGTTGTGGATGTTGCGGAAGGTCAGGACCATGTCCACCGACTCCGGCTCCGCCATCGCGGTATTGCCGGGGGGGGCAAGCACCGTCACCTCGGCCCCACCATAGAGATCCGGGCGGGCGGCCAGCTTGTCCTTGAAGGCCTGCACCGCTTCGCGGGTGCCTTCCCGTGCAGCATCCGGATCCCAGTGCGCGGCGATGTAGCGGCCTTGGGCCTGCAGGTAGGGCGCGAGGATCTCGGTGTACCAGCCGGCTCCCGGCCAGATCTCGACCACCGTCATGTCCGGCCGGATGCCGAAGAACTCCAGGGTTTCCAGCGGGTGGCGGAAGACGTCCCGCGCACGGTTTTCCGGACTGCGCCAGTCGCCGGCGATGATGCTCGCCAGCCTGTCCTGCGACTCCTGGGCCGCGGGCGGAACCACCGCTGGGGCAGAGGCCGTTCCTGCCGCATCCTGGTTGCCGCCGCCACAGGCCGTGGCCAGAACGGCCAGCGCCACTACACCCACCCAATGCTTCGTCATGATGGCCCTTCCCTTGATCTGCGCCCGCCCGGCTCGCCGGCCCGGCTGCTCCCGATCCCTCACTCTAGCAAATCGGCCATGCCCCCGCGCAGCCGCATGGCGGCCGGAACGGCTTCAGCAGGCCAGCGCCAGCCCCGGCTGCCAGCCGAGCTCGCTTGCCGAGCTGCCGCCCGCCTCGTGCCGGATCCTGAAGGCCGCGAACTCCCCGGGCCGCGCCAGCGCGAGGCCGAGCACCAGCACCAGCCGCCCCGGCTGCGTGCCGCTGCCGGCATGGGTGTCGGCATCGCATTTCACGTAGAAGGCCCCGCTGCCCGCCTCATCGGCTGCCAGCAGGCCGCGCGCCTGCAGGGCGCGCAGGAAGGCATCGACCTGCAGGCGTACCTCCTGCCACAGCGCCGGCCCCGGCTGCTCGAAAGCCGCCCAGCGGGTATGGCGCATCACGCTGCCCAGCACGAACAGCGCCGTGCGCCGGCGGCGCAGGTCGTTCCACGCACCCGTCACGGCGCCCGAGCGCGCCAGCGTCACCAGGCCAGCGAGACCGATGGCAGCCGCCGGCTGGCCGCGCAGCAGGGCATTCACGCCAAGCTGGGCCAGCTGGTGCACATCGCCCTCGTCCAGCGCACAGGCGGGCCGGGTCCGCCCCAGCGACAGCGGCAGCGGATCATCGGGCGCCAGCCCCGCCGCGCACAGCCTCCCGGCGATGGCGCCGGCCGCGCTCAGGTGGCCGACGGGGGCTGCATGCGGCGGATTCTCCAGTGCCGGGAAATAGGTCAGCGCATTGGGGCTGGTGAAGCCGCGCTCGCGCTGGGTGCGGATGACATCGGCCACCCCGCCCCAGTTGCCCGGCGGATCGAGCAGCAGCAAGGCCTGGCGCTGCCGGCAATAACGGTCGGCGGCAAACAGTGCCACCGGGCCCAGCGCGGCGCCGGAGCTGCCGGGCACCAGGCAGATGAAGTCCACCCAGGGCACCTGCTCGAGCGCAAACAGGCCGCTGCCACGCGCGGGCGAGCCGATCAGGTCATAGTCGCTGGGTACCTCGTCGCCCCGCGAGCTGCCGCGGCTGTAGGCATAGCGTGCACCCGGCACGCCGCCCGCAGTGGCTGCCGGGCGTGCCGGCGGCGGCTCGCCGGCAAGGCGCACCAGCGCCGAGGTCGCCAGCACGTCGGCGATGAAGTCGGCCGAGCCCGCTTCCACGGACAGGCCCTGGTAGATCTCCTGCTCCTCCACCAGCGGCTGCGAGGGCGAGCGGCAGCGGTGGATCACCAGGTTGAAGCGCCGGGCATCCGCTGCATCGATGTTGTCGTAGTCGACCGCCGCGCGCAGGTATTCGAGCGGGCCCGGGTTGCGCGCATCGAGCAGCAGCTCGCCGGCAGGCCCCGGCAGGGTGATGCGACTGCGATGCCCCGTGCCGCAGACCCGCACCACGATGGCCAGCGTCCCGCCATTCTCGAAATACTGGTAGAGCATGAACTCCATGCGGCTGAGGTAGCCGGGCACGCCGAAGCGGGCGAGGAATTCCTCGAGGCTGCGTATCGCCACGGGGATATCGACCGGCCCGCGGGGTGCAGGGCCGATGAAGGCCGTGACGCTTTCGCGCGCGACGGGGATCGGCTGGCCGCGGGCCGGTATCTCGAGCACCGAGATGCCGCTGTTGTACGGCTGCAGCGAGAGGGCCGTCACCTGTCGCGACCTGCCCCGTACCTCAGCGCTGGTCATGAGGGAAGTGCCATCGGGCCGCTGCCGGCCGGCCTGCTTCCCGATGGAGGGACCATGCCGTCGGCCTGCTCAGCGGGGATGCAGGGGACTGGCATCGGCGGCAGGCAACGGCTCCCCGCCTGCCGCATCCCCGTCGAACCAGTCGTAGCTGACCACGTTCCTCACCCGCGGCGCGCCCGCCATGCTGGTGGCGAGGTCGAAGCCGCCGTTCATGATCGACAGCGGCACCCCGCGCTGCGCCCCGGAGATGCGCGCGATCCGCTCCGGGTCGACCTGGGCCCCGTCGCTGCCGATGCGCGCCAGCTGCTTGCCGACGGCACGCTTGAGGGCCTCCCCATGGCGGGTCTTGTCCTCCTCCAGCGGCGCATGCGCCTCGAGCAGCAACTCTTCTCCCGACACCCCGAGCAGCAACGGCTGGTTGACCACGCGCACCGGGGTACCCACCGCGGCCTGCTGGTACAACCATTCGATGTGTTGCGGGTTCATGCGGATGCAGCCATGGCTGGCGCGGATACCGATGCCCGCAGGCTTGTTGGTGCCGTGGATCAGGTAGGAACCCGGGAAGCCCAGGCGCATCGCATAGGCACCCAGCGGATTGTCCGGCCCCGCGGGTACTACCGCGGGCAGCGGATCGCCATTCTCCGCATGCTCCTTGCGGATCGAGGCCGGCACATTCCAGGCGGGATCCTTGCGCTTGGAGGTAATGCGCGTGAGCCCGTAGGGCGTGGCCCAGCCCTCGCGCCCGATGCTCACCGGAAAGGTATGCACCTCCGCGGCGGCGCCCTTCGCGGGCTTCGGGTAATAGAACAGACGCTTGGCGGGCACGTTGAGCACGATGCCCTGGCGGGGCGCATCGGGCAGCACGAAACGGGTGGGCAGCAGGATCTCCCGGCCCTCGCCCGGCAACCACGGATCGACGCCCGGGTTGGCCGCCACCAGCTCGTCGAAGCCAAGCTGGTAGGCCATCGCCACGTCGATCAGGGTATCCTGCTCGCGCAGCCTGATCACCTGCAGCTCGCCCACCACGTTCACGCCGGCAGCCGGCAGCGGGAAGCGCGTGGTGGCCAGCGGCTCGCTCAGGGGTGCTGGCGCCACGGCCTCGGGCGGGGGTGTGCTTGCGTCGAAGAGGGAGCAACCCGGCAGCCATGCGCCCAGGCCGAGCAGCACCAGGGGCTGCAGCCAGCGGAGCATCATCCTCAGCGTCGGCATTGCGGATCCTTGCCTGCCGCACGCGCGGCATTGGACGTCGCCAGGGCCTCCGGCAGCTCCGCGATCAGGTCGCTGATGCGGTGCTCCGAGGACGGATGCGTGGAGAGCAGCTCGGGAGGCCTGAGCTTGCTGTTCTTTTCCATGCTCTGCCACAGCGCAACGCTCTGGCGCGGATCGAAACCGGCGGCGGCCATGTAATGCAGGCCCACGGTATCGGCCTCGCTCTCCTCGCCGCGGCTGAAGGGCAGCGACAGGCCGAGGCTGGTGGCCATGCCGAGGAGGTCGGCACCCGCCTGGCCGGTGCCGGTGGCGATCGCCACGCCGGTCACGCCGATGCGCGTGGCGGCCTCGCGGTTGTAGCGCTTGAGCGCGTGCTGCTCGGTGACGTGGGCGATCTCGTGGCCGATCACCGCTGCCAGCTGGTCCTGGTTCCCGGCCACCGCGAGGAGGCCGGTGTAGATGCCGATATGCCCGCCTGGCAGCGCAAAGGCATTGACCTCCTCGCTGTCGAAAATCTCGAGCTCCCAGTTGCGGTAGGCGTAGGGCTCGGGCAGCTCGGCGATGATGGCATCGGCGACGCAGCCGACGTAGGCGCGCAGGCCGGCATCATCGCTGACAGGCGTCTGTGCGCGGATCTTCTGGAATTCGCTGCCGCCCATGCTGTCGATCTCCCCCACCGTGGCACAGCCGGCGACGAAGACGAGGGAGGCCAGCAGCGTGGCTGGCAGGTGCCTGGATGCAGGGGCCTTGTGGTGGTCCATCGGGCTGGATTATAGCCGCAGGCCCGCGGCGAACCCATCCACCGCGGGCCGCATCAGGGCAGCAGGCGCTCCCGCCGGCGCTGCTCGATCCACAGCTCCACCTGCCCGAGCGCCGACTGCACGGCGGCCAGCAGCTTCTCGGACAACCGGTGCCGCGCGTGGTAGCTGACGTGCAAGACATCCGCGCGCCGGGTGGCGGCCAGCAGGTAGTCGTCGCTGGCACCCAGCTCGTCCACCAGCCCGAGCTCCAGGGCGCGCGTGCCATACCAGTGCTCGCCGGTGGCCACCGCCTCGATGTCGAGCGCCGGGCGGTTGTGCACCACCATGCTCTTGAAAAGCTCGTGCACCTCCGCGATCTCTTCCCTGAGCTTGTTGCGATCGGCATCGGTGGTGCGGCCGAACATGGTGACGGTGCGCTTGTAGCGCCCGGCGGTGATCTGCTCGAAGTCGATGCCGCGCTCGCTGAGCGCACGGTTGAAGTTGGGAATCTGCGCGATGACGCCGATCGAGCCCAGCACGGCAAAGGGCGCGGCGATGATGCGGTTGGCCACGCAGGCCATCATGTAGCCGCCGCTGGCCGCACCCTTGTCCACGATCGCGGTCAGCGGGATGCCGCCTGAGCGCAGGCGCGCCAGCTGCGACGCGGCCAGGCCGTGCTCGTGCACGGCACCGCCGAAGTTCTCGAGCCGCAGCACCACCTCGTCCGCGGGCGTGGCCACGCCGAGGATGGCGCTGACCTCCTCGCGCAGCGAGGCCACCGCGCTGGCGCGCAGGTCGCCCTTGAAGTCCAGCACAAAGACCCGCTGGCGCTGCTCGGCCCCGCTGGCAACGGCCTTCTCCTGCGCCTTGCGCTCCCTGGCCTCCCGCTTGGCGAGCTTTTTCCACTCGGCCTTGCCAAGCGCCGCCCGGCGCAGGTCGGCGGCAAGCTCGCGATAGCGATCATTGAGCTTGCGCACCTTCAGCCCGCCCGGGCTCTCGCCCTTGCGCGAAAGGCCCGCCACCAGCAGGGCGATGCTGGCCGCGGCCAGCACGAAGGTGATGGCCTTGGCGAGGAACAGCCCGTACTGGAAAACGAATTCCGCCATGCCCGGACGGCCCTACAGGCCCGCGTTGTTGCGATCCAGCGCGCGCTCGGCACGGTAGCTGGAGCGCACCAGCGGGCCGGCCACCACCTCGAGGAAGCCCAGCTCGAGGCCGAGATCGCGCAGCGCCCTGAATTCATCCGGGTGCAGGTAGCGATGCACCGGCAGGTGGTTGGCGGTGGGGCGCAGGTACTGGCCGAGCGTCAGCAGCTCGACACCCGCTGCGCGCAGGTCGCGCATGGCCTGCTCGATCTCGGCACGCTCCTCGCCCAGCCCCAGCATCAGGCTGCTCTTGGTGAGAATGCCGGGACGCGCCTCGCGCGCGAGGCGCAGCACCGCGAGCGACTGCTCATAGCCGGCGCGCGGATCGCGCACTGCCGGCGTGAGCCGGCGCACCGTCTCGATGTTGTGCGCGAAGACGGCGAGGTCGGCCGCCACCACCGTGCGCACGCTGGCCTCGCTGCCCGCGAAGTCCGGCGTCAGCGCCTCGACCGCGGTCTCCGGGTTGTCCGCGCGGATGGCGGCGATGCAGGCGGCAAAGTGGCTGGCGCCACCATCGGCCAGGTCATCGCGGTCGACCGAGGTCAGAACCACGTAGCGCAGGCCCATCAGCCGCACGGTGCGCGCCGCATGGGCGGGCTCCATCGGATCCAGCCAGCCATTGGGGTTGCCGGTATCCACCGCGCAGAAGCGGCAGGCCCGGGTGCAGACCGAACCCATGAGCATGATGGTCGCGGTGCCATTGCCCCAGCACTCGCCGATGTTCGGGCACATCGACTCCTCGCAGACCGTGGAGAGCCGGTGCTCGTGCACCGTGGCACGCACCTCGGCGTAGTGCCCGCCGCCCGGCATGCGGGCACGCAGCCAGGGGGGCTTGGCACCGGCAGGCGCCACCGCGCCCTGCCAGCCCTCGCGGCCGGCCTGTGCCTTCATGCCATTCTTGATGGCCGTGAAACCGGCTGCGGTGCGGTATTTCTCGCCGCTCTTCGGCCGGGTGTCGCCGGATTCCGGCTTGCCGTGGACATCGCTCATAAGGCGGCCATTCTCGCACGGACGGCCATGCGCCTCCATGGCGGGCGGGGTGCGCACGAACCAAAAAAGAGCCCGGCACGAGGCCGGGCAACACAGGGGGAAGACTTTCGCCTTCGGGGGCCAGCGGCCCCGTCGACATCTGGAAATCTCAGTGCAGGCGCGACCAGTTCAGCAGCTCGACCTCGCTGGCCTCGACCCTGAAGTTGCGGGCGAGGATGGCCTCGATCTCGCGCGGATCGAGCACCGTGTCGGCAGGCTGGCTGAGCTCCACCACACCGCTGTATTCATCGGTCGCGGGAGCACCGGCGGCCTTGAGGACGAACTGCGTGTAGTACTTCGCTTGCATGGTCCCAACACTAGCCCGAGGCTGTCCGGGATTCTGTGAAAAAGCCCACAGAACCGCCAAGCCGCAAAACCGGCCTCATCGCCGCCATTGGCACGCACCCCGGGCGGACGGGAGGAGGCAGCTGGCCAGCCGGCTGTGCTATACCTGCCCCGGTTTCCGCTCCCTGCCACGCATGACATCACCATGAAGCAGCAAACCCTCGGCGCCCTCCTCATCCTGGTCCTGTCGCTGTGCCTGCCGCCGGCAACGGCCGGGGCGGCCGAGCAGTCGCTGGCGCAGGCACGCAATGCGCGGACGGCGGCGCTGGAGGCCGAGGCGCCGCGCCTTGCCACCACGGCCTGGATCAGGGCCGAGGAAAAGCTGAGGGCTGCCGAGGCAAGGGAGCGGCAAGGTGATGCCAGGGCCGCCAGCCGCCGCGGCGAGGAGGCGCTCAGCCTCTATGCGGAAGCGGAACTGCTCGCCCTCAAGGCGGGCCTGCTGACCGGCGCACGCGAACAGCTGCTGGCCCTGGACGAAGCCGGCACGGCGCGACCGGCCCCGCAGACCACGGCCAGGGCGCGCGAGCTGCTGCAGGCGGCGGAAGCCACGCTCGACGCCGATCGCAACCAGGTGGCGCGGGCTGCCGAGCTTGCCCTCGAGGCCAGCCATGAAGCACAACGCGCGCTGGCCATCGGGCAGCTGCTGCGTCCCGCCGGCAGGCGCGCGGCCAGCGCCGAGGAAATCGCGCTCGAATGGGAGGCTGCACTGGCCCGTGCCGCGGCGGCTGCCGGGCTGGAAGCACTGCCGCCCGGGCCGGTGGCGGCCTCCGAGGCACTGGCCGGCCTGCTCGGCGGGATGAGCCGGCAGCTCAACGAGCAGGCCGCAACGTTGCAGGACCGGGCGACGCAGATCGGCATCCTCGAGGAGGAGATCCGCGAGCTCGACGGGCGTCTCGCCAGCGCCAGCAGCCAGGCGCGCGACCTGACCGAGCGCATCGAGGCCAGCCGCCATGCGCAGGCGCAATATGAGCGCCTGGCGGCGAGCTTCAGCCCCGACCAGGTCACCGTGCTGCGCCGGGGCGACAGCGTGGTCCTGCGCCTGGTCGGGCTCGGCTTTGCATCGGGCGGCACGCGCTTCCTGCCCGGGGCAAAGGCGCTGCTGCCACGCCTGAGGGCCGCCGTCGACCTGTACCCGGGCGCCCACTTCACCGTGGAGGGACACACGGACGCCAGCGGCGATCGCGCCACCAACCAGCGCCTCTCGCAATCGCGCGCCGAGGCGCTGCGCGACTACATGATCAGCGAATTCCAGCTGGCCCCGGGCCGCATCAGCGCACTGGGCCTCGGCGACGCGCAACCCATCGCCAGCAATGCCAATGCCCAGGGCCGGCAGCAGAATCGCCGGCTCGAACTGCTGATCGCCGTGCCCGCGGACGGCTTCTGAGCGGCAGCGGGGCGCTGCCTCAGCGCTGGCGCCACCAGTCAGCGATGACGCCACCGACCACCGCATTGGTCATGTAGCCGTAGCAGCGGTGGACATTGAGCACCTCGCCCTCGCGGAAGCAGGTGTGCAGGTCGAGCCGGTCGCTGATCTCGCCGACCAGGCCGAGATCGAGCATCTCCCGCCAGCCCGTCGCCATCGGGCGATCCAGCGCGGTGAGTTCGCCGATGGCCGACAGGTTGCGCCAGCGACGGATGTTGGTTGGATAGCGTCGCCGCCCCTGCTCCTTCGCGCCCAGCAGCTGCTCGCGCACGAAGCGCAGCCCCAGCGGGCTGCCCAGGCTGAGGAACAGGTCCACGCGGCCGGCCTCCGCGAAGCGGTGCGAAAACTCCCAGAGCACATCGAAGGCGATCACCGAGCCGAGGCTGTGGCCGATCAGCAGCACGCGGCGCTGGGCCTGCCAGGCTTCGAGCAGCGCATCGGCAACCAGCTGGCGCACCGCCACCGCCACCCCTGCTTCATTGTCGAAGTAGCGGCGCGTCTCGGCGACGGCCATCTGCATGTCCGGATCGCCCACCAGGTCGAACAGCCGCGGGAAGGCATCGCTGAGCAGGTACAGCGAGCGCAGCAGGCGGCGGCGCAGCGAACGGGCCTCGCGCAGGTCGCGCGCCTCGGGGCCGGGCAGCCTCAGCACCCTCTCGATGCCGGCCTCGTCCTCGCCGATGTCGCGATGCGTCTCGTAGAAGACATGGCTCCACGATGCGAGCCTGAAGCAGTCCGGATGGGCGGCAAGCGCGGTGGCGGCCTCCGCATCGCTGCGGCCCACGCCGTTGAGCAGGCAACGCCACAGCGCTGCCTGGTGCAGGCCGGCGGGCGGCTTGGGCTTGATGCCCGGCACGTAGATGATGGCGACATCGCTCATGCTCCCACCAATGCCACCAGCTCCATAAGGTCGTGCACCACATGGCCGGCCGGCGGCAGGCCGCCGGGCCAGGCGTGGTGCCCGCGATCGACCCATACCGCGGTCATGCCGGCGGCACGGGCACCGGCCACGTCATGCTGCGGATGATCCCCGGCATGGGCAATCTCCGCCGGTTGCAGGGAGAGGCGCTCGCAGACCGCCTGGAAGGCCCGCGGGTCGGGTTTGGCCACGCCGAGCCCGGCGGCGGCGAATACCGCCGCAAAATGCCGATGCAGTCCGATGGCCTCGAGATCGGCATTGCCATTGGTCAGCGCCACCAGGGGGAAGCGCCTGGCCAGCCGGGGCAGCGCCGGGTGCACGTCGGCATAGGGCATGACCTGGTTGCGCGCCTGCTGGAACACGGCAAAGGCCTCCTCGCCCAGCGACCCGGGGTAGCCGCAATCCCTGGCAAGCTCGGCATAGGTGGCCCTCCGCAGCAAGCCCGGGTCATGCTCCTGCCCTGGGAAGCGACCCGCGACCTGCTGGCGCAGGGCACGGATGGCCGGTATCGAGTAGCGCTCGCTCACCCGCGGCCAGTGGCGTGCGAACCAGACCTGCAGGACCCGTTCCGCCTGCTCGATGACGGGGCCGAGTTCCCACAGGGTATCGTCGAGATCCAGGCAGATTGCCCGGATGTGCTTGATTGGCATGGACCACCGCAGGGCACCCGAACCGCTCTGCTAAGCTTCACCGAGCACACACCACTTGGCAAGCCTCCATGAAATACCTGCACACCATGGTGCGCGTCTCCGACCTCGGGCAGTCGCTGGATTTCTACTGCCGCAAGCTCGGCCTGCGCGAGGTGAAGCGGCACGAGAATGCCGCCGGCCGCTACACGCTCGTCTACCTGGCGGCACCGGGAGACGAGGCCGCGCAGCTCGAGCTGACCTGGAACTGGGATGCGGAAGATTACGGCGAGGCGCGCAACTTCGGCCACCTCGCCTACGCGGTCGAGGACATCTACGCGATATGCGAGCGCTTGCAGCGCGAGGGGGTGACGATCAACCGGCCACCGCGCGATGGCCGCATGGCCTTCATACGCTCGCCGGACCGCATCTCCATCGAGCTGCTGCAGGCCGGCGCACCGCTGCCGCCGCGCGAACCCTGGGCCTCGATGCCCAACACCGGGCACTGGTAGGCCGCTGCAGCCTCAGCCCACCGCGCAGCGGGGATGGGAAGCGCGAAAGCGCCCGGTCTCGATGTGGACCAGCCGCGCCTCGCGCACGACCACGCGGTTGCGGCCCTCTTCCTTGGCCTGGTAAAGCGCCTCGTCGGCCAGCTGGACGGCCCCGGCCAGGCTGCGTCCCGCCCCGGGGCTGACGATGGCCACGCCCACGCTTACGGTCAGTCGCGCCCGCCCGCCCGGACCGGCATCGGCGACGGCCAGGCCCTCGATCTGCGAGCGGATGTTCTCCGGCAGGTCGTGTCCAAAGCCGCCTGCCGGGCCATAGAGCACCAGCGCGAACTCCTCGCCGCCGAAGCGGGCCGCGAAATCGAGCGGCCGCTGCGCACCCAGGGAGATCACCTCGGCCACGCGCTTGAGCGCATCGTCGCCTGCCTGGTGCCCGTAGCGATCGTTGAAGTCCTTGAAGTGGTCGATGTCGATCAGCACGATGGTCAGCTGGCTCTCGTCGCGGCGCGACTGGCGCCAGACCCGCTCCATGTAGTTGTTGTAGGCGCGACGGTTGTACAGCCCGGTCAGGCCGTCGCGATCGGCCAGGTCGCTCAGGCGTCGCGATTCCAGGAAGGAATCGCGCGCGGCCACCTCCAGCTCGAAGCAGGCCAGGGCACCGATGACATTGGCGCCCAGCAGCAGCAGCGACTCGAACAGGGCCTCCTGGCTGCCGAATCCCCAGTGGACCAGGCCCCAGACGTAGGCGCCGCTGATGAGGGAGGCGATGGCCGCCGCATGCCAGAAGCGCAGGCCGAGGATCAACCAGACCGTGAAGATCCAGGCCACCTCGGCACCGAAGTAGTAGGGCGTACCGTGCAGCCCGGCACGCAGCGCGACCGAAGTCACGATCAGGCCCACGCACAGCGCGCTGGCGGCAAGCAGGTACTGGTAGATCTGGTGGCGTTCGCCCTGGATGGAGGCGATCAGCGTGGCCATGAGCAGCGGCATGGTGATCGCCAGCTCGAAGGTCGCGGTGATGGCCGATACGCGGTGCTCGGCCATGCCGAGACCGGTGATGAGCACCACGCCGCAGGCCACCAGCACCAGCAGCGCGCGCACCCTGACATTGTTGAGCCCGGCATAATGCTGGCGGAACTGGTCCTCGACAAAGCGCGAGTAGCGCAACCGCGCAAGGCCCTTGCGCCGCTGCTCGCCCACCAGCGTGCTCCAATGTCGATCCTGCATCGTTACCTGCACCAGACCCCCACGACGTCCAGCCCACGCAGCAAACCGTGGACAAAATACCGGGGGGGCAGGTACCGCGGCTGCGTCAGCGTTCACAGTTCCACCCGCCACCGCCGGGCGGTGCCGGCCGGCCGCCACGGCCGTTCTCGACTATGCTGCGAGGCGATGCCAACATGCCCGCCCCCATGACGACGCACGATTCCCGTCAACCCGCCTGGCTCGAACGGCTTGCCTCGCTCGCCGGCATGGCCGTCACGCTGGCCCTCGGCTGGCTGGTCCTCGGCCTGCAGCTGCCGGCACCACCCGCCCGCGACGCCGGTAGCCTGTCGCTGCCGCAGGCGGCCGGGCTGGATGCCTGCCTGGTGGAGCCTGCCGGCTACTGGCGGGGACGGCTCAGCGGCTCGGCCAGCCTCGATCTGGACTGGCACGGCGATGGGCTGGCCTGTGCGGGCGATGCACGGCCGGGGGAGCGCGGGCTGCGCCTGTTCTTCGCCGGCCTGCTGCCGGACGGCAAGCATCGCCTGCTGTTCGTGCTCGGCATCGCCGGGCAGGCCCGGGCACTGGCCGGGCATGAGTGGCCTACCAGCCTCACCATCATCGACGAGGCCAGCGCTTCGTTCTTCCATGGGCCGGAGGGACGCTGCTTCACCCGCATCAGCGAGCTGCGCCCGCTGCCCGCCGCGACGGGCAGCTCGTTCCGCATCGCCGGCATGCTGTACTGCGCAGGCGCCATCGCCGCGGTGAACGGCGAGCATGCCATCACCGTGGGCGACAGCCGCTTCGCGGGCCGGCTGGACCTGCCGGAGCCATGAAACACCTGGTGGTCCTGGTGGCGGGGCTGGCGATGCTGCTGGGGGCGGGCAGCGCGGCGCGCGCCGACAGCGGGCAGCTGCTGGACAGCTTCCCCCGTGCCCGTGCCATGATCGAGACCCCGCTGGCCTGCCACCTGCTCGACATCTGGATCGCCGAGACCCCCGAGCAGCGTGCCCAAGGGCTGATGTTCATCCGCCGGCTCGGCGAATACGAGGGCATGCTGTTCCCGGGGCGGAAGCCTGCCGTTCTGCGCATGTGGATGAAGAACACCTACATCCCGCTGGACATGCTTTTCATCGGCGCGGACGCGCGCATCATCGGCATCGCAGAGCAAACGACGCCGCTGTCGGAAACGACCATCAGCTCCCCGGGGCCGGCGCTGGCCGTGCTCGAACTCAACGGCGGCTTTGCCGCACGCCACGGCATCGGCAAGGGCGACCGCTTCGCGACCTACTGAGCAGCCACGGTGGCGGCGATCACCGCCGCCAGGCGCTCGCGCAGGCGCCCGGCATCCACCGCGTGCGCCACGCCTTCCCGCCTCGGCGCCGCCCACACCGCATCCGGGTAATGCGCATCATCGATAAAGCGCGGGATCACGTGCCAGTGCAGGTGGGGAACCTGGTTGCCCAGCGAGGCGAGGTTGATCTTCGCCGGCGCGAGCAGCTCGCGCAGCACCGCCTCGACCGCCAGCACCACGCCGAGCAGGTGGGTGCGCTCGGCGGGCCCGAGATCGGTCATTTCACGGACATGGGCGTGCCAGACCACGCGGCAGAAGGCGGGGTGGGCAGCTTCATCCGCGAGGATGACGCGACAGCGCGCATCGCGCCAGAGGACTTCCCCGCCCGCCGCCTCGCACAACGGGCAGCCTGCCACCGCACCTGCCTGTTGCATGCTGCCCCGCTTGCCCGGCCTGCCGGCGCCCTGCAGCTGCCGCTCAGGCCAGCTTCGCCACCACGTGCTCGCCGATCAGGCGGATCGCCTCGGCGGGATCGTCGTGCAGGCGGAAGTTGATCTCGTCCACGCCGGCATCGCGGAAGGCGGCGAGTTCGCCGATCCGCGGCGCGATCTCCTCCGGCGTGCCGGTGAAGGTGAAGTTGGCGATGCAGGCATCGATGATGGAAGCCGGGATGCCATCGATCACGCCGCTGCGGTCGCGATAGGCCTTGAACAGCCCGCCCTTGTTTTTCTCGATGAGGTCGATCTCTTCGGATGGCAGGAAGCTCTCGAGATACCAGCGCTCCATCAGGCCGCGCAGCAGCAGCTCGCGCCGTGCCTCCCGCATCGCCAGCTCGCGATCCGCCTTCACGTGCCAGGCCCAGATGTTGTTGATGCGATAGCCCGCCCGCGGCCTGTCCCTGGTGGCCAGCGCATCCAGCGTGCGCTGCACCGTGGTGCCGATGAGCTGGCGGGTCATGTCGCTGTACATCACGCCATCGGCGGCCGGCACCGTGGCGCGCAGCATCTGCGGCTGGTTGGCACCGGCGTAGACCAGCGGCGGCTGCTCGCTGCCGAACGAAGGCCTGTAACCGTAGACCTTGTACATCTCACCCTGGTAGGTGGTGCCCTTGCCGCCGGCCACGCCGCCGCGGACCAGCTCGATCGCCTCGCGCACGCAGCGCACGCGCTTGTTGATCTCCAGCCCCAGGCGCGCCGGCCACTCGCCGCCGCCACCGATCACCAGCGCCGCCCGGCCGCGGCTGTATTCCTGCAAGGTGAGCAGCGCATTGGCCATCTTCACCGGGTGCATCTCCCAGGGGCTGATGACGCACACGCCGAGGCCCACCTTGCTGGTGGCCAGTGCCGCAGGCACCAGCGACATGAAGGGATCGCGCCAGGAGACATAATTCTGCAGCCACATCCTGCTGATGCCATGGCGCTCGCAGAGCCTGGCAAGCTCGACGAGCTGATCGGGGGTCTGGTCTGGCTCAAGCAGGACATCGATGCGCATGGCAGGCTCCATCCGGTGGTTGCGGGTATTCTAGCGGAAGGTGCCGCAGCGGGTTGCCCGGTCTCCCGGCCGCATCCGGCCCGCTGGAGCCGCGGCACGACCCTGGCTGCCGTTCAGGATGTGGCAGCGGTGCCCGCTGCCGCCCGGGGGCGGCAGCGCACCTCGTAGCGCAGGTCGCGATGGGCCGGGTTGTCTTCCAGGAAGCCGAAGCTGCGGCGCTCGAGCACCTCGTGGCCATCGGGGCACATCTTGCGCAGCTTCAGCCACTCATCGAGCCAGCGCATCCTCACGGCCTCGGCTTCCGCATCATCCGCCGGGAAGGCGCTGTCCACCGCCACATCGAAGTAGAACACCTCGCCGTGGTCACGCGGCAGCGTGATCTCGCTCAGGCGGTGGCGATCGTAGTCCGTGGATGGCGCGAGGGCCGTGCAGGATGCCAGCACGGCAAGGGTCGCGGCAGCGGCGATGGGCAGGCGGGACAGGATCGGCACGACATCTCTCCCATCGTTCACGGCAAGCGCGCCGCAAAGCGCAGGCGCACGTAATCGACCACCCAGCCACCGCCCGGGCCGCGCAGCGGCGCCTGCAGGGCAGCGGTGGCCTCGTCGAGGAAGGGCCCGACATCCGCCGCCGGCAGCCCCTCGGCAAAGGCACCGGCAAAGGTGGCGAGCCAGGCACGCACCGAGCCGGGCAGCAGCGTGGGCCGCGGGAACAGTTCCATCGCGTCGATCCGGAAGCCCTGCGCCTCCAGCATGCCGGCATATTCATCGGGGTCCGGGTTGAACCAGGGCATGACCGCCGGCAGGCCGCGGCGCGCACGCCCGGCATTGAGCGCGCCGATGATCATCCGGATGTTGCCGGCACCACCGAACTCGCCGACGAAGCGTCCGCCCGGGCGCAGCGCGCGGCGCACGCCGGCCACCACCGCCGCGCCGTCGCGCATCCAGTGCAGCGCGGCATTGCTGAACACCGCATCGAACTCGCCCTCGAAGGCAAGCGCTTCGCCGTCCATCACGCGTGCATCGAGCCCCAGCACACGGGCAGCCGCCACCATCCGCGGGCTGGCATCCACGCCCACCACCTCGCAGCCCATTGCGGCAAGCCGCGCGGCGAGCGGGCCATCGCCGCAGCCGAGATCGAGGATGCGCTCGCCAGGCTGCGGCGCCAGCAGGGCCAGCACGGGGGCGCCCAGCTCGGTGACGAAGCGGGCATTGTCCGCGTACTGCCGCGGATCCCATTCCTGGTGGGCAAGATCGGTCATGTCGATGCACCGGGGTCGGGTTCTTCGCCGATGGTAGCGCCAGCTTGCGCGTCGCTGTAGCCTCCGCCCCGAAAGGTAGCTGGCCATTTCCCGACTGATCGCCTTCAACAAGCCCTTCGGCGTGCCCTGCAAGTTCAGCCCCACGGCGGGCCGGCGCACGCTGACCGACTTCATCGATGTCGCGGATGTCTATCCGGCCGGCCGGCTCGACATGGACAGCGAGGGCCTGGTGCTGCTCACCGATGACGGCGCCCTGCAGGCGCGCATCAGCAGCCCGCGGCACAAGCTGCCCAAGGTCTACTGGGCACAGGTGGAAGGCGAGGCCAGCGAGGCTGCGCTGCAGGCGCTGCGCACGGGCGTCGATCTGCGCGATGGCCGCACCCGGCCGGCGATTGCACGGCGGATCGCGGAACCACCCGGGCTGTGGCCGCGCAACCCGCCCATCCGCTACCGGGCGAACATCCCCACCAGCTGGATCGAGCTGGGCCTGCGCGAGGGCAGGAACCGCCAGGTGCGGCGCATGACCGCGCGGGTAGGCTTCCCCACCCTGCGACTGGTGCGTGCGAGCATAGGTGCGATCGGCCTGGAAGGCCTGGCGTCCGGGCAGTGGCGGCAGGTGGATCCATCGACGCTGGGCCTGCGCAGGGAGGGTGGTCACCCGCCGGCAGGCGCCTAGCACGGCAGTCATCGGGCGGGGCCATCACCCCGGCCAGAAGAACTCCACGCGGATGCCGCTTGGCTCGTAGCACATCATGTGCCTTGCGGGCCCTGTCCCTGCCGGCTGCGGGGCAAACTCGATGGGCACGCCGGCGGCGGCCAGCCTGTCGTGCAAGTGCTGCAGCGCTTCTTCGCTGCGCACGCGGAAGGCCAGGTGGTGCAGGCCGACGTTCGCGCGCCGGTCGAAGCCCGCCCCCGGCTGGTCCTTCACCGCCCACAGCGTGAGCATGACATGGCCATCGCTGACGAAGACCGCCGGATAGTCGGGCCAGCGCAACCGGCCGTCCGTCCCCTCAGCCTATCCAGTTGACGAACAGCGTGATGATCAGCGCGTTGATGAAGTCGATGAAGAAGGCGCCCACCAGCGGCACCACGAGGAAGGCGCGTGGCGAGGGCCCATAGCGGATGATCAGCGCCTGCATGTTGACCACCGCATTGGCGGTGGTGCCCAGGGCAAAGCCGACGAAGCCGCTGGACATGACCGCGGAGTCGTAGTCGCGCCCCATGAGGCGGAAGGTGCCGAACCAGGCCAGCAGCGCCACCAGCGCCACCTGCGCCAGCAGGATGGCGAGCAGCGGCAGCGTCTGCCCGGCGAGCTCCCAGATGCGCAGGTCCATGAGCGCGACGACGAGGAAGATGTTGAGCGCCACGCCACCCAGGAACTCCATGGCCTGCTCGTCGATGCCCAGCCACCCGGTCGCCTCGTCGAGGTTGCGCAGCAGCGAGGCAAAGATCATGGCACCGATGTAGGCCGGCAGGGTCAGGCCGGTCTTCTGGATCCAGTGGCCGAGCAGGCTGCCGATGCCCATCGCGACGGCCAGCACCGCGAAATTGCGGATGACCAGCGTGTCCTCGCGCTCGATTTCCACCATGAAGCCGCGCGCCGGGTGCGCAGCGGGGAAGGCCAGCTCTTCGCGCAGCTCGCCGTGCATGTCCCGCTGGCGGGTCAGGAGGTGATAACGGCGGATGAGCGCGGTGCCGAGCGGGTTGCCGGCAAGGCCGCCGGCGACGATGCCGAACACCGCGGCGGTGATGGCGATCACCGCCGCGCCGTTGAGGCCGGCCGCCTCGAACAGGGGGGCAAAGGCCATGCCGGTGCCCGGCCCTCCCACCATCGTCACCGAGCCGGCCATGACACCGAGCAACGGCGACTGGCCAAGGGCGCTGGCAATCCCCACCCCGACACCGTTCTGGATGAAGCAGGTCGCCACCGCAAAGACCAGGAAGACCACCACCGCCCGGCCACCCCGGCGCAGCAGCGCAAGGCTCGCACCCATGCCGATGGTAGTGAAGAAGGCCACGTTGAGCACGGCCTGCGCGGAGGTATCGAGCGTCAGGTTGAGCCAGCGGTCGCGGCAGATGAAGGCCACCGCGGCAAAGCCCAGGCCGCCCACCACCGCCGAGGGAATGTTCAGGCGGTCGAGCAGCCCGAGGCGCTGCCTCAGCTTGATGCCGAGGTAGTACACAACGGCTGCCAGGCTCAGCGTCTGCAGCAGGTCGAGGCGCAATTCGAGCATACGGCTGCGGACTTTACACGGAATGACCGTGATTTCCCGGATTGCATCCCGTCCGGACCGCGGTTCCACGGGCAAATGCGGGCGAGTATGATCGGTGCGACTGGCCGGCCCGGGGGGGGTGGGTCACTCACGCACTTCAGCTGAACGGAGGGGGACCCGTGAGCGAGAAAACGACCTCAAGCGGCCTGGGGCCGGCACTGCTGTCTGGATCGATCCTGTGGCTGTGCGCCGGCGCCCTGCTCATGCCGCCGCCGGCCGCCGCCCAGGGCACCGGCACGCAGGAAATCATCGTCACCGCCCGCAAGGTGGAAGAACGCCTCCAGGACATCCCCCTGGCCATCACGGCATTCAACGAGCAGACCATCGAGGCGGCCGGCATCAGCGACCTCAAGGACATCGCCGGCATGACGCCCGGCCTGCAGTTCTACAACGCCCTCGGCGAGGCGCTGCCCACGCCGATGATCCGCGGCGTGGCGCCGACCGACATCAAGGCACGCGAGAACAGCGCCGCCATCTTCGTCGACGGCCAGTACATCTACGGGCGCGAGGCGCTGAACTTCAGCCAGCTCGACCTCGAGCGCATCGAGGTGGTCAAGGGCCCGCAGAGCGCGCTCTACGGCCGCAATGCCTTCAGCGGCGCCATCAACTTCGTGACCAAGCGCCCCAGCGACAGCTTCGAGGCCAAGAGCACGCTCACCGCGGGCAACCGCGGCAAGCTGGCCGCCAGCGGCTCGATCAGCGGCCCGATCATCGGCAACACGCTGAAAGGCCGCATCGGCCTGAGCTATGACGACTGGGAGGGCTCCTACAACGATCCGCTGTACGGGCAGGACGTGGGCGGCTACACCTATCGTTCGGTGCAGGGCAGCCTGCTGTGGACCCCCACCGACGGCCTCGAGCTCATCGCCCGTGGCTACTATTCCAACGACGGCATCGATGCGACGGCAGCCACCGCCATCCCGAGCAACTGCGAGGATGCGGCGATCTTCAACCCGAAGCTCAAGACTGCCAGCGGCGTGGCCTATGGCAGCCCCATCCTCAGCAACTATTGCGGCCACATGCCCTCGATGTCCGGCAAGGACATCCCGATGCCGAACGGCGCCAGCGGCGAGAACCGCGAGGTGGTGCGCACCAGCCTGACCGCCAACTGGGATCTCGGCCCCGGCACCATCACCTCGCTCACCGGCTACATCAACACCAAGCAGGATGGCAACATCGAGTTCGGGCGGCTCGGCGACAGCGTCCCCTTCGTCTACTGCACGGGATACTGGGATGTGGCCTGCAGCGATACCCCCGACGCCACGCTGCAGCGCTTCTTCAGCGGCGTGCTCGACCGCGAGGGTGGCAGCGAGGTGCGCGAATTCAGCCAGGAGCTGCGCTTCAGCAGCCCGGCAGACCAGCCCTTCCGCTGGTCGGTGGGCGCTTATTTCTACGACATCCGCGACGAGTCGCTGGCCGGCCAGAACCTACTGACCAGCCCCATTCCCGCGGACCTGCAGCCCTGGAACAACCAGGGCAACTTCTGTCCCTGCCAGCCGGGCAGCCCGGGCAACTACATGGCGCCCTTCGGCAACACGCTGTTCGCCGCCGATCCCGGCTACGCCAACGACCAGCTGGAGGAGCTCACGAAGACCCGCTCGTGGGCCGGCTTTGCCTCGGTCGAGCAGGACTTCCGCGAGCGCTGGACCGTGCGCGGCGAGCTGCGCTACACCTGGGAAAAGAAGCGCTACACCATGTGGGCGGTTCCCGACCTGGTGGCCGGCGAGAGCGTCTACCGGCCCGCCGAAGGCGAAGCCTCGCACTCGAAGGACGACTGGAGCTGGGTGAGCGGGCGCCTCACCCTGGACTACAAGACCGACCACGGCTGGCTGATCTACAGCTCGCTGGCCAACGCCCGCAAGAGCGGCGGGTTCTCGGGGGCATCCACGCAATTCATCAACCCCGACAACAGCGAGTCCCTGGGCAAGGTGGCGATCGTCGAGCCCTACGACCCGGAGAAGAACTGGACCGTGGAGGTCGGCATCAAGGGCCGCACCGCCGATGGCCGCCTGGGCATCGACCTGTCCGCCTACCGCATCGACTGGACCGACGCGGCGCTGCCGCAGACGCTGACCGAGTACGTGGACCCGACCGACGGCATCCTCAAGGGCACCACCGAAACGGTGTCGCTGACCCGCAATACCGGCGACGCCGTGGTCGTGGGCTGGGAGCTGGCGGGCGACATGGTGATCAACGACGACTGGCGCGCCACCCTCAGCGTGTCCTATGCGGACTCGACCTGGCGCAAGGGCAAGCAGTCTTCCTTGCAGTTCCTGCCGAGCTTCTACACCGATGACCCGTCATGCACGCCGGCCGCGATCTATGCCCTGCCCACGGCGCCGGTCAACGAGCGCCAGCCGCGCATCAATGCCTGCGCGGCCGCCTCGGCCGATATCTCGGGGAACAAGATGCAGCGCATCTCGCCCTGGACGTTCAGCGCCAGCCTGCAGTACCGCCACCAGATCTTCAACCAGTGGGACTTCTTCGGTCGCACCGACCTGAACTGGAAGGACAAGTGGTACACCGGCAACGACAACCAGAACTGGATCAGGCCCTCCACCTTCGTCAACCTGCGGCTCGGCGTGGAATCCAGCCGCTACACCGTGGAAGCCTTCGTCGACAACCTGTTCAACTACGACAAGCCGATCGGCGCCTACCGCGACATCTTCTGGAGCAACACCCAGGACATCTACGCACGCAACGACCCGCCGACCAGCTCGCTGGGCGACTTTCCGCCCATGCGCATGACCATCAACCAGCCACGCCTGCGGACCTGGGGCCTTACGGCACGGATGCGCTTCGGCTACGCTGAGCGCTGAAGACTGCTGCCGGCATCGGGGCGCTGCGCCGGCCGGCGCAGCGCCCCTTGCTTTATTGCCCCTTTGCCCGCGGCAGTTGCCTGCCACCCGGAAATCGGATAAATACCGCCCGCCGGCAGTGCATCGGGACCATCCCCGGGCGTCGGCACGCCCCGGAGGAATCAGCCATGCTCAATATCTTCACGCTGGCCAACGGCCGTCTCGTCCAGCAGGACGCCGAACTCTGCGGACCTGACCAGCCGTCCAGGCCGGTCTGGGTGGACCTCAGCGCACCCACCGTGGAAGAAAAGGCCTGGGTCAAGGAGCGCTTCGGGCTCGAGCTTCCCGACAACAACGACGACGACCTCGAGGAATCCGCCCGCTTCTACGAGGAAGACAACGGCGAGCTGCACATCCGCGCCGGCTTCCTGGTGGATGACGATGACGTCGCCTACCACGTCAGGGTCGCCTTCATCGTCACCAACAAGGTGCTGTTCTCGATCCACGACAAGGACCTGCCGGTGTTCCGCCTGCTGCGCCTGCGCGCGCGACGCATCCCGGCGCTGATCGAGGATGCCTGGGACGTGCTGCTCAAGCTCTACGATGCCAACGTGGAATATTCGGCCGACGCCATGGAAGGCATCTACGACGTGCTGGAGGAAGTCGGCACCCGGGTGCTGCGCCAGGACGTGGACGACGAGGCCGCCGCCGAGGCGCTGGCCGCCATCGCCATCGAGGAGGACCTCAACGGCCGCGTCCGGCGCAACGTGATGGACACCCGGCGCGCGACCAGCTTCCTCATGCGCCGCCGGCTGCTCAATGCCGAGCAGTACGAGGAAGCACGGCAGATCCTGCGCGACATCGACTCGCTCGACTCGCACACGGAATTCCTGTTCGACAAGATCAACTTCCTGATGAGCGCCACCGTCGGCTTCATCAACATCAACCAGAACAAGATCATCAAGATCTTCTCGGTAGTGGCGGTGGCCCTGCTGCCACCGACGCTGATCGCCACCATCTACGGCATGAACTTCATCGGCATGCCCGAGCTCGAGCAGCCCTGGGGCTATCCGGTGGCGCTGCTGCTGATGGCCGCCTCGGTGGCGGCACCGGTGATCTACTTCTCGCGCAAGGGCTGGCTGCGCTGAACCGCGGGCCGGGCGGCCAGCCGCCGCCCGGCTGCCGGCCTCAGTCCGTCGCCAGCGGAATGTGCTCGCGGGTGGCGGAGAAGTGCACCTCGGGCCACTTCTCCTGCACCAGCCGCAGGTTGATCATCGAGGGCGCGAAGTACACCAGGCTGCCGCCGGCGTCATGCGCCAGGTTGCCCATGTAGCGGTTGCGGAATTCCTTGAACTTCTTCGCGTCGGCGCAGTTGATCCAGCGCGCGGTCTGCACGTCGACGCCCTCGAAGATCGCCTCCACGCCGTACTCGTCCCGCAGCCGGTAGGCGACGACATCGAACTGCAGCACGCCCACCGCCCCCAGGATGAGGTCGTTGCCGACGAGCGGGCGGAAGAACTGCGTCGTGCCCTCCTCCGCCAGCTGGCCGAGGCCGCGCACCAGCTGCTTCATGCGCAGCGGATCCTTCAGCCTGATGCGGCGGAACAGCTCGGGGGCGAAGCTCGGGATGCCGGTGAACACCAGCGGCTCGCCCATGGTGAAACCGTCGCCTACCGCGATCGTGCCGTGGTTGTGCAGGCCGATGATGTCGCCGGCCCAGGCCTCGGTGACGAGATCGCGGTCGGCGGCCATGAAGGTCACGGCATCGGCCACCCGCATCTCCTTGCCCGTGCGCACGTGGAAGAGCTTCTGCCCGGCGCTGAAGTGGCCCGAGCACAGGCGCATGAAGGCAATGCGGTCGCGGTGCCGGGGGTCCATGTTGGCCTGGATCTTGAACACGAAGCCGGTCAGCGCCTCCTCGCCGGGCGCCACCTCGCGGGTGGTGGTGCCCCGCGGCCGTGGCGAGGGCGCATGCACGACGAAGAAGTCGAGCAGCGGCTGCACGCCGAAGTTGACCATCGCCGAGCCGAAGAACACCGGCGTCTGCCGGCCGGCCAGGTAGGCCTCGAGGTCGAAGGATGGCGAGGCGCCCTGCACCAGCTCGAGCTCCTCGCGCAGCTCCGCCAGCGCCTCGGCGCCGATGGCAGCCGGCAGCGCCGGATCGTCGAGGCCCTTGCAGATGGTCGCCTCCTGGCGCGCGGCATTGTGGCCGGGCCGGTAGAGGTGCACCTCGTCAGCCAGCAGGTGGTAGACGCCCTTGAAGCGCCTGCCCATGCCGATCGGCCAGGTGACCGGGGCGCACTGGATCTTCAGCACCTGCTCGATCTCGTCGAGCAGCTCGATGG
>JACFNV010000143.1 GCA_019454675.1 Gammaproteobacteria bacterium
ACCTGCGGCTGCCCTGCTCCGCGCCCCCTTGCGCGACGCCGGAGGATACCGCGCGATCGCGGCCCGATCGGTTGCCCGCGCGCCTTGGTACCAAGGCGGCATCTTCCCCATCCGTCTGTGAGCCAGACGATCACTGAGGAGTCAAGTCATGCACCACACCATTGCACATCGCACAGCCCGCGCCAGTCCCTGGCTCCCGGTTCAGGCCCTGGGCGACATCGAATACCTCGTCAAGGAAAGCGAGGTGCTGACCGGCCAGGCCGGCCGCCGCTTCGTCATCGCCGGCGCCGACCGCCTGCCTTACCGGGTGCACTGGCACCCGCTGGGTTTCAAGGTCGAGCGCCTGGACGCGAGCGGCAAGGTGCTGGATTGCCGGCACCTGCTCCCCTGGGAGTTCGAGCACCACAGCCTGGCCCAGGCCCTCGCCTGCGGCCAGTTGTTCACCGCATCTGTGCCCCGCGACATAAGCGGACGCGCCTGATTTCCCCCTACCACCCCGCCGGCGGGCTGCCCGCAGTGCGGGGCGGCCGCTGGCATTTCAGGAGATCGCCATGCAGATCCAGATCCGCATCAACGAAGAAGGCGCACTGCGCAACCAGCGCTTCGCCTTCACCGACCGGTTCACGCTGGTCACCGAGCTGCTGCAGAACGCCCGCCGCGCGGGCGCGTTCCACATCGCCGTCGAGCACCTGGCCGAAGAGCAGGTGCTGCGCGTGCACGACGATGGACATGGCATCGAGGACTTCCAGAAGCTGCTGAGCTTCCATGAGTCTGGATGGGACGACGACACGGTCACCCAGGAGCACCCTTTCGGCATCGGTTTCACCAAGGGCCTGTATGCGGCCACGCGCATCGTTGCCGCATCGGGCCTGCTGCGCGTCGACATCAACACCGCTGCGGCACTGCGGCGCGAAGCCTTCGAGGTCGAGATCATGGTGCAAGCCGTGGCGGGCACCACCATCGAGCTGCATGGCGTCCAGATCGCCGATCTCGACAATCGCATGGAAACGCTGTGCGAGGGCTTTCCGGTCGATGTGGTGTTCAACGGCAAGCCGATGGAACGCCGCTACGCCGACGATCATCTCGCGCTGGTGCCCACGCCGATCGGCGCGGTGCATGTCGCGGGCAACGGCAGCGGCAAGGCCACGCGAGACACGCTGGTCTTTCTCCAGGGCTTCTGCGTCAAGCGGCCGACCTACTTCAAGGTCGGTCACGTGAACGTCATCCATCTCGACCCGCAGCAATTCATGGCGCGGCTTCCCGACCGGGACACGCTGATCGATGCCGATCAGCAGCTCCGGCGGATCGAAGCCCAGGTCAAGCAGTCCTGGCGGATGATCCTGGAGATGGCGAAGACACAGCTCGCGCCGCAGCAATTCGTTGCGACGTACTTCGATGCGATGCGCCAGTGGGGCCATGTGGATCTGCTCAATGACATGGACGCACTGCCTGCGGAGATTTTCCAGCGCATCACGGGCTATCCCATCCAGTCGGGCCATGGCGAGCGAGACTATCTGGCAACCGTTGCCATGGCGCCCGGTCGGCATGAGATCGAATCAGGCCAGGTCACGCTGGTGTCGCTGGGATTTCCCGACAACGAGAACGCTGGACACTGGATGCTCGCCAGGCACAAGAGGTGGATGATCGCCCAGGCCTACTACCTGGACAAGGGTCATTGGATTCACCCCCATGTCCGCTACATCGAGAGCGACAAGGCTCGGATCGAGCCGCAGTCGGAAACGGCGCGCGCCCAGTTGGAGGGCCGCTGGGTCTGGCCGCTGGTCATCGTCTGCGAGTCGGTACGCATCCGCATCGGCGACCAGGAGGCCGTCATCGTGGACGATGGCGTCTGCTGCGATGATCAGATCCTGGTTCCCGCGGAGGAAACCTCGGGCGAACCCGTGTGCCAGCTGTCCAGCTTCATCGACGAGCATGAGCGCTACCGCGAGTCCGACATGGAGGCCGACCGCGATGCGCTGGCCGCCCTGATCCGCCGCCTGCGCTCGACCGACCCTGCCGCCACGCTGGTCTCCCTGCTGTCCGACCTCGGCCTGGGGAAATATCCCCTGCTGCACGGCCAGCGCTTCGAAGTGACCGTGGGAGTCGGCGCCATGCCGGGCTGCTCGGTGGCGCTGGTCGGCGCCGATGCGCAGCCATTGCCCGACGGAGGCTGCCGTGCTGAACGCTGAGTACGCCGCCCGCATGGAGGCCGTCAAGCAGCGCGCACACGGGCGTTGGAGCGAGATCCTCGGGGCCCTGGGCCTGGACGAGCGGCTGCTCAAGCGCAAGCCTGGTCCCTGCCCGCTCTGCAAGGACGGCGTGGACCGCTTCCAGTACACCGACAAGTTCGGCGAAGGGAACTACCACTGCCGCAAGTGCGGTCCGGGCGGGGGCTTCAAGCTGCTGCAGGCCTGCAAGGGCATGGACTTCCATGCGGCGCTGTGCGCGGTCGAGAAAGTGTTGGGCATGCTGCCGCCGGCTGCGCCGGTGGATGCCGCCGCGCCGCAGTGCATGAAGAAGCTGGTGCAGCGCATCTGGAACGAGGCGCGGCCCGTCGCCCTCGGCGACGAGGTGGACCGCTACCTGCGCGGCCGGGGACTGGCCCTGGCCAGCTACCCGCCGTCGCTGCGCTTTCATCCCGCGCTGGGCTACTACCAGAAGGAAGGAGCGGCCAAGGCCCGCAAGGTGGCCGAGTACCCCGCGATGCTGGCCAGCGTGCGGGATGCCCAGGGCGCCGTGACGCTGCACCGTACCTACCTGAGCGCGGGCCGCAAGCTCGATGCACCCGATGCGAAGAAGGTGCTCTGCGGCGGCTTCTCGGGCGCGGCCGTGCGGCTGGCCGAGGCGACGGATGAACTGGCCGTCTGCGAAGGCATCGAGACCGGCGTCGCGGTGTTCCTGGCGACCGGCAA
>JACFNV010000020.1 GCA_019454675.1 Gammaproteobacteria bacterium
CGAGCCGGCGCCAGCGTTCGGGCGGATCGCTGAAGTCGATGATGACGTTGACCCGCTGCTCCTCGATGCCGAGCGCGGAGACCTTGGTGAAGCCGTAGGGCTCGACGCGCCGCACCTTGCCGGCCAGCGCGCCATCGCCGCCCCAGGCTTCGATGCGCACCACCTGGCCGGGCCGCACCTTCACGGCCTCGGTGGAGAGCAGGTCGGTGACGATCTCGAGATCGCTGGTGTCGCCGACCTCGAGCAGCGGCGCGCCCGAGGTGACGACGCCCTCGCTCTCCTTCAGCACGCGCAGCACGCTACCGCTCACCGGCGAGAACACGTCGACGCAGTCGCAGTCGGCACCGCGGCGCCGCCGGACCAGGCCGGGCGCCAGCAGCCTGGCCTGGGCCTGCGCCAGCTCGGACTCGCGCGTCCGCTGGCCGGCACGCGCTTCCTCGACCGCAGCCGCGGCGCTGCGCGCGCGGCGCTCGGCGGCATCCAGGTCGTTCGCCGAAATGCTGTGGCTGGCCGCCAGGCCGCGATAGCGCTGCAGTTCCGCGTTGGCGAAGTCGAGGTCGGCAAGGGTTCGGGCCACGGTGGCCACCGCCTGCTTCTGCGCGGCCTGCGCGGCCTGCACGCCGGCGCGGGCCTCGGCCTCGCTGCGCCGGTCAAGGAAGGCGGGGTCGCCGGGTTCGATGCGCGCCATCACCGTCTGCCGGGCCAGCACCGCATCACCCGCCTTGAGCGCAATGCGCTGCATCAGTCCGGGCAGCGGCGCGGAGACGACGTAGGCTTCCTTCACCCGGGTTTCGCCCTCGTCGCTGACTGTTTCCTCGATGGGCCCGAGCGTGACCCGGGCGAAATCCACCGCCACCGCGCGCGGCCAGGACAGCCAGAGGATGCCGAGCGCGGTGACGGCTGCGATCGGCAGCCACAGCAGCAGGCGACGCTGGTCCGGCGTGGGCATCGGCTACTCCCGCGTCTTCAGCACAGCGATGAGGTCGAGCCGGTCCACGCGCCGGCGCACCAGCAGCGCCGAGGCCAGCGTGGCGCCGAGGCCGATCAGCATGGCCACGGCGTAGGTGGAGGCCTGGATGGCCAGCGGGATGCGGAACAGTTCGGTGGTGAAGGAGCCGACCATGATGCGCGCGACGAGGTACCCCATGAAGCAGCCGAGTGGCAGGGCGGCGAAACCGAGCAGGCCCACCTCGCCCAGCAGGATGTAGGAGATCTCCGCGCGGGTGAAGCCGAGCACGCGCAGCGTGGCCAGCTCGCGGCCGCGTTCGGAGAGCGCGATGCGCGCGGCATTGTAGGTCACGCCGAAGGCCAGCGTGCAGGCGAAGACCACGAAGAACGACACGTAGATCAGCAGCGTGCGGGCGAGCGTGTCGTGGAAGCTGTGCACCGCCGCATCCTTCAGCGTGATGAAGGCGATGCGCGGGGTCTCCTTCAGCCTGCGGAACACCGCCTGGCGCCGGTCGGGATCCAGGCGCAGCTGCACGGCGGTGATGCTGTCCTGCTCGAGCATGAGGCGGTTGAGGGCGTCGATGTCGATGTAGGCGGGACTGCCGATGTAGGTCTCGAAGGTGGCGGCCACCGGCAGCTGCAGCCGCGGCCGGCGGCCTTCGAGCACCTCCGCCTCGACCAGGTCGCCGGCCTTCACCCCCAGCAGCTGCGCCAGCATGGTGGAGATGACCAGCCCGCCCGGCGGCATCTCGAGTGCATGGCCCGAGGCATCGAAGACGTGCTGGAGCTGCTGGCGCGCCGGCACGCCCTGCAGCGGCTGGCGTTTCTCGCGCGCGCCGGCATGCAGGCGCGCCGGCACCATGCGCAGGGGTTCGGTGCCGAGCACACCGTCGATGCGGCCGAGCTCGCGCTCCGCGCTGCGCGGGCGCGGATCGGTAAAGCCGACCGTGACGTCCTGGCCCTGCGCCTGGAGGAAGTAGACATCGGTGATGTGGTCGATGGCATCCATCCACATCATGGCGCTTACCAGCACCGCCACCGCCATGCCGATGCCGAGGCTGGTGGCGAAGGAACGCACCGGCCAGCGCGCGATCTGGCGCAGCAGGATGCGGCTCGGCTGGTCGAGCCCGCGCAGCAATCCCGCGGCGGGCAGGCCCGAGCGCCGGAACAGCGGCGGTGCCGGCGGGCGCATGGCCTCGGCGGGTGGCAGCGCGGCCGCCGCGCGCACGCTGCCCAGCGCGCCGATGAGGCCGGCGCCCAGGCTGGCGAGGCTGGCGAGCACGAAGGGCGCGGGGCCCGGCGCGTAGAGCAGGAAGGGGAAGCGGTAGAACTCGGCGTAGAGGCGCGTGTTGACCAGGCCCAGCCACCAGCCGAGCGCGCAGCCGAGCACGATGCCGACCATGCCGATGCCGAGCACCAGCTTGATGTAATGCCAGGCGATGGCGCGATCGGTGTAGCCGAAGGCCTTGAGCAGGCCGATCTCGCTGCGCTCCACGGCGATGAGGCGCGAGAGCACCATGTGGGTGAGGAAGGCGGCCACGGCAAGGAAGATGGTCGGCAGGATGCTGGCCAGCGACTTGAGCTGCTCGATCTCGTTCATCAGGAACCAGTTGGAGAGCTGGTCCTTGCGGGCGATGGCGCCGACGCCGCCGTAGCGGGCGAGCAGCTGGTCGAGCTGCGGGAGCAGCGCCTCGGCGCTGGCGCCGCGCAGCAGTGCCAGCGAGACATCGTTGAAGGCGCCCTCGAGGTCCCAGGCCGCCTGCAGCGTCTTGCCGCCCACCCAGATCACCCCGTAGCGCAGGTCGTCGGGCATCAGCGCGCCCGGGCCGATGGTGTAGACGTACTCGGGCGAGAGCCCCAGCCCCACCACTCTGAGCTCCTGCCAGTGGCTGTTCATGATGGCGCGCAGCTTCATGCCGGGCTCCAGGCCATGCGCCGTGGCGAAAGGCTCGGCGAGCACGCATTCGCCAGCGGCCTGCGGCAGGCGCCCGCGGGTCAGCGCCACCTGGTTGAGCGCGCTTGCCGGATCGTCGGGCAGCGAGACCAGCTGGCCGATCACCGGCTCCTCGAAGCCGGCCACGTCGAGCACCGCGTTCTTCACCACCCGGGTGCTGACGGCCTCCACCCCGGGCAGCAGGCGCAGGCGTTCGGCCAGCTGCTCGGGCGCTCGTTCGACGCGGGCGAACACGTCGGCAAAGCGGTAGCGCTCGTAGTAGGCCTCGGCGGTGTCGCCCAGCGCCTCGATCGAGGTGAGCGACATGCACATCAGGCCCACCCCCGAGGCCATGACCAGGGCGATGGCGATGACCTGGGCGCGCAGGCGCCAGAGGTCGCGCAGCAGCTTGCGGTTCAGCGGCCGCACCGGGCAGCTACCAGGACAGCTCGCGCGCGCGGATGCGCCGCGGCGGGCGGCGCTCCTCCTGGATCCGGCCATCGGCCATCACCAGCACGCGATCGGCCATGCCGGCGATCACCGCGTTGTGGGTGATCAGCACGGTGGTGGTGCCGAGCTCGGCGTGGATATGCTCGATGGCCTCCAGCACCAGCACCCCGGTGGTGCTGTCGAGCGCACCGGTGGGTTCGTCGCAGAGCAGGATGTCCGGCCGCTTGGCGATGGCACGCGCGATGGCCACCCGCTGCTGCTCGCCACCCGAGAGCTGGGCGGGGAAGTGGCCGAGGCGCGCGGCAAGCCCGACCAGCGCCAGCGCCTCCGCCGGCGCCATGGGATTGGTGGCGATCTCGGTCACCAATGCCACATTTTCCAGCGCGGTGAGGCTGGGGATCAGGTTGTAGAACTGGAAGACGAAGCCGACATGCCGGCGCCGGTAAGCGGTGAGCATGCGCTCGTCCATGGCGCCGAGCGGCTGGTCGCGGAACAGCACGCTGCCGCTGGAGCAGGTGTCGAGCCCGCCGAGGATGTTGAGCAGCGTGGATTTGCCGCTGCCCGAGGGGCCAAGCAGCACCACCAGCTCGCCATGGGCGAGCTCGAGGTCCACGCCGCGCAGGGCGTGCACCTCCACCTCGCCGCTGGCGTAGACCTTGGTCAGCCCGCGGGCGCGCCGGGTGGTGCGGCTGGCAGCGGGCGCTTGCATGTCCATCGCGCCAGCTTGCCCTGCGATGCGGGCATGGCTCAAGACCGGAGCGGGTTGCCGAGGCTCCTGCACGGGAGCGGCTGCGTGCGGTCCGGTCGCCTCGCGGCGGCAGTTGCTTGGGGAGGAACCGGCGCCGCCGCCGCGGAGCTCACCGCTGGCGGCCCGGTCGGGATCGCGGCATTGGCGGGGGAGAACCATGCCGTGGGGAGGATCGCGGCCACTCCAACGGTATTGACAGCGACGGCGCCGGTTATGAGCGGAGTCCCGGCCGGCATGCCGATGCCATGGTCCGGGGCCAGTGCAATAAGCCGATGGAGCACAGTCTGGTGGCCGAAGCTTAAGACCCCCTTACAGGGAATTGCTGCTGCGGCGCGTGACTGCACCGGTGGCTGGTCCGCCAAAAGAAACAGGCCGGTAGGGGGGGGGACCGGCCTGTTTCTTTTCATGCTCTCGCTGGAGGAATGTGGCGAGGTGGTCCGGGTGGCGTTCCGGTGCCGTGATGCTCACTGTTCCTGCCATCACCGCGAACCACGATTGCAGTGTGGAGCGCTTCTCTTAACGGCTGCTTAACCCGTGGCATTGGCCGGAAAGCGGACCGTCACCCGCAGGCCGGGGCCAAGCGGATTGTCCGCCAGCTCGATGCTTGCCCGGTGGCTTTTCGCGATGCTCTGGACGATGGCCAGCCCCAGCCCGGTGCCTGGCGCAGTGTTGTCGCCGATCCGCACGAAGCGGTCGAAGACCCGGCCGCGCTCGGCGGGCGGGATGCCGGGGCCGGAGTCGGTGACCTGCAGGAAGGCGCAGCCGGCCTCGCTGCCCACGGTGATGTCGATGCGCCCTTCCGCCGGCGTGTAGCGCAGGGCGTTGTCCACCAGATTGCGCAGCAGCATGTGCAGGGCGCGCGCCTCGCCGTGCACGCTGACCGGCTCGCTGGCGGCGATGCCGAGGTCCTGGCGGCGGGCCTCCGCCAGCGGCACCAGGCCGCCCACCACCTCGCGGGCCAGCTCGTCCAGCGCCACTGCCTGCCTGGCCCCGCCGGCCGGCAGCGCCTGGTGGCGGGCGAGGTCGAGCAGCTGCCCGACCAGCCGCGAGGCGCGCTCGATGCCGGTGCCCAGCCGCGCCAGCGCCGCCCGTCTCTCCGCCTCGTCGTCGGCCTGCGTGGCCAGCTGCAGCTGGAGGCGCAGCGCGGTGAGCGGGGTGCGCAGCTCGTGCGCGGCATCGGCGACGAAGGCCTGCTGGGCCTCGATCGCCTCGCGCAGGCGGCCGAACAGCCCGTTGAGGGCGCTGGCGAGCGGGCGCAGCTCGTCGGGCAGGCCGGCCTCGCCGACCGGCTCGAGGGCGTCGGGCTGGCGCAGGCGCAGCGAATCGGCCAGCCGGTCGAGCGGGCGCAGCTGGGTGCCGACGATCAACCAGATGGCCACCCCCAGCACCGGCAGCATCAGGCCCAGCGGCGTCAGCGTCTGCAAGGCCATCGCCGCCGCCTGCTGCCGGCGCACCGCCTGCGGCTGCGCCACCTGGATGACATGGCCGTGGCTGGGCAGCGAATAGACCCGCCATGCCAGCTTGTTGACCATGACGGTAGACAGGCCGTGCGGCTGCAGCCCGGGCAGTGCACGCTCGAACTCGGATGCATAGACGCGCACGCCGCTGACGTTCCATACCTGGACCACCATGCTGTTGCGCGCCCCGGTGGTTGCCAGCAGCGGCACGTTGGTGCGTTCGAAGGACTGGTCTGCCAGCGAGAGCGCGGTCTGCTGCAGCTGCTCGTCGAACAGCTCGTCGATGCCCACCAGCGCGCGCTCGTAGAGGGTCCAGGCGCCCGAGAGGCCGGCGGCAGCCACTGCCGAGAGCAGCCACAGCAGCAGCCGGGCGCGGATGGTGTTCATGCCATGCTGCGCACGCGGTAGCCGACGCCGCGGACGTTCTGGATGACCTCGTTGCCGAGCTTCTTGCGCAGGTTGTGGATGTGCACTTCCACCGCGTTGCTCTCGATTTCCTCGCCCCAGCCGTAGAGCCGCTCCTCCAGCTGTGCGCGCGAGAGCACGTGGCCGGGATGCTCGAGCAGCGCGTGCAGGAGGGCGAACTCGCGGTGCGAGAGCCTGATCGGCGCGCCGTCGCGGGTGACCGCATGGCTGGCGGGGTCGAGGGTGATGCCCTCGTGCTCGATGAGGTTCTCGGCGCGCCCCGCCTGGCGGCGCAGCACCGCGCGCATGCGCGCCGCCAGCTCGTCGAGGTCGAAAGGCTTGAGGATGTAGTCGTCCGCACCCGCATCGAGGCCCTGGATGCGGGCTTCCACCGAGTCGCGTGCGGTGAGGATCAGCACCGGCATCGTGCTGCCGGTGTTGCGCAGCCAGCGCAGCACCTGCAGCCCGTCCAGCTTCGGCAGGCCGAGGTCGAGCAGCATGAGGTCGAAGGACTCCGCGCCCAGTGCCGCCCGCGCGGCCGCGCCATCCCGTGCCCAGTCGACGGTCATGCCCTGCTTGCGCAGCCCGAGGCGCACCGCCTCGCCGATCATGTCGTCATCTTCGACCAGGAGTATCCGCATGCGGCTATGTTAAGGGAGAGCGGCGCGCTGCAGTACCGTGGCGGAGCCGGCCGGGCAGGCCCCGCCGTTGCTCCCGCCAGGCCACCGCTGGCCCGGGTGCGGCAGATGACCACATGGTTGATGGCTCCGTCCGCGTGCAGAATAATCGGCCGTCATCCGTGGCAAGCATCCCGTCGATATCGGCAACCCATCCAGTCCATGCAGCGTCTTCTCGTCCTCGCCCTGATCATGATAGGCCTCCTCCCGGTGCAGCCCGGCTGGGCGCTGGGCGACATGCACATGCATGCTCCGGGCACCGACGCGCGGATCGAGGCCGGGGGCGCTGCCCTGCAGGCGGACATCCACTGCCAGGGCTGGCTGGCGACAGCCGCGAGCGATGCCGATGTGGCGCAGGATCATGGCGACCACGGCTCGCATTGCCACCACTGCCAGCAGCCACCCTCGCTGTTCATCGCGGATGCCGTCGTGGCGGCCGTCCTGCCGCCCGCCGAGGCGCCACGGCCCGCCGGCGCCAGCCGCCATGCCTCGCACATGCCCGCGGTGCGCAGCCGGCCGCCTCGCGCCCGTCGCTGATCCGCCTGGCCCCGCAGGGGCATCTTCAGGTAGTTCGCGCCGTCTTCAGGTAGTCTGCGCCGTCCACGGGATGGTGCCGGCGTCCATCCAAGAGCTCGTCATGCATCGCTTGTTTGCCATACTCACCCTTTTCCTGGCCGTTGCCGCTCATGCGCGGGACGGCGAGCTGGTCGAGATCACCGCCAGCCAGCGTGCGGCGCTCGGCATCGTCACCGCGCCGTTGTCGGCCACGGCGGGGGCGGCTGCCATCGGCCTGCCGGCCACCGTCAGGGTGCCGCCGGACCGCGAGCGGGTGATCGCGGCGCCGGCCGCCGGCATGGTGTCCCGCGTCCTGGTGGCGCTGGGCGACACGGTCAAGGCGGGCCAGCCGCTGCTGGAACTGCGTGGCGGCGAGCTGGCCGCTGCGCAGCGTGATGCGGCCGAGGCAGCGGCGCAGGCACGGCTTGCCGAGGCTTCCGCCAGCCGCGACGAGGCCTTGTTCGAAGAGGGCATCGTCGCGCAGTCGCGCCTCGAGGCCACGCGTGCCGCCCTGGGACAGGCCCGCGCGCACCTCGCCGAGACACGGGCTTCGCTGCGACTGATGGGTTTCCCGGCGGTGGAGATCGGCTCGATCGAGAAGGGCGAGACGCTGGGCGACAGCGTCAGGCTCGTCGCCCCCATCGCCGGCTCGGTGCTCGAGGTGCCGGCCATGGTTGGCGAGCGTGTGGAGGTCGCAACCCCGCTGGCGCGCATCGCCGCGCTCGACACCCTGTGGCTGGAAATCCAGGCGCCGGTGGATGTTGCCGCCCGGCTTGCGCCGGGACAGAAGGTACTGGTGTCCGGCACCGGCGCCACGGGGCGCGTGCTGGTGATCGGCAGCAGCGTCAGCAGCGCGCAGACGGTGGTGGTGCGTGCCGGGATCGACAATCCCGGCGGCGAGCTGCGCCTCAACCAGCAGCTGACGGCCAGCGTCGAGGGGCAGGCGGCCGCGCACCAGTGGCAGGTTCCCACCCGCGCCATCGTCAGCCAGGATGGCGGGAACTGGGTGTTCGTCGAGCGGCCGGAGGGCTTCGCGCCGGTCGCGGTGCAGGTGCTCTCGCGTTCCACCCGCGCCGCCGTCGTGGTGGCGGACTTCACCGGCAGCGAACGGCTGGTGGTGGAGGGCGTGGCGGCGGTCAAGGCGAGCTGGCAGGGCATGGGGGGCGAGTAAATGATCGATCGCCTGATCGAGTTCTCGCTCACCCAGCGCCTGCTGGTGCTGGGCCTGACCCTGCTGCTGGTGGGCGCGGGCATCCAGTCCTGGCGTGCACTGCCGATCGATGCCTTCCCGGACATCTCCACCACCCAGGTGAAGATCATCCTCAAGGCCCCCGGCATGACGCCGGAGGAGGTCGAGGCGCGCATCGCCGCCCCGGTCGAGACCGAGATGCTCGGCATCCCCAACCAGCGCATCCTGCGCTCGCTCTCCAAGTACGGCCTGACCGACATCACCGTCGACTTCGACGACAGCGTCGACATCTACTGGGCGCGCAGCCAGGTGGCCGAGCGCCTCAACAGCGTGCTGGCCGACCTGCCCGAGGACGTGACGGGGGGGCTGGCGCCGATCGCCACGCCGCTGTCGGACGTCTACATGTTCACGGTCGAGGGCGAGACCCTCGATCTCGCCGAGCGCCGCGCGCTGCTCGACTGGGTGGTCCGCCCGCAGCTGCGCACGCTGCCGGGGGTGGCCGACGTCAATGCGCTGGGCGGGCTGGTGCGCACCTTCGAGGTGGCGCCGGACAATGCCGCGATGCTGGCCAGGGGCGTGACGCTCGGCGAGCTGGCCGAGGCCATCGAGGAGGGCAACCGCAATGACGGTGCCGGCCTGCTGGTGGATGGCGAGGAAGTCTGGCTGCTGCGGGTCGAAGGCGCGGTGCAGACGCTCGAGCAGCTGGCCAGCATCGTGGTGAAGGACGTGGGCGGGGTGCCGGTGCGCGTCGGCGACGTCGCCCAGGTGCGCACGGGTGCGCTGACCCGCTATGGCGGCGTCACCTATGACGGCAAGGGCGAGGCGGTCGAGGGCCTGGTGCTGGCGCTGCGCGGCGCCAATGCGCAGCAGGTGACCGCAGCCGTCGAGGCGCGGCTCGCCGAGATCGCCCCCACGCTGCCCGAGGGCGTCAGCATCCGCACCTTCTACGATCGCTCCAATCTCGTCGAGCATGCGGTGGGCACGGTATCCAAGGCACTGCTGGAAGCCATCGTGCTGGTGCTGTTGCTGCTGTTCCTGTTCCTCGGCAATGTCCGCGCGGCGCTGGCCGTGGCGCTGACGCTGCCGCTGGCGGCGCTTGCCACCTTCCTGCTGATGGGCTGGGTGGGCCTGTCGGCGAACCTCATGAGCCTCGGCGGCCTGGCCATCGCCATCGGCCTGCTGGTGGATGGCGCGGTGGTGGTGGTGGAGAACATCGTCACGCACATGGTCCACGAGCACAGCCGCCAGGGCCGCCTGCACCAGGTCTTCCGCGCGGTGCGCGAGGTGGGCACGCCGGTGGTTTCGGGCGTGCTGATCATCATGATCGTGTTCATGCCGCTGCTGACACTGGAGGGCATCGAGGGCAAGCTGTTCGTGCCGGTGGCGCTGACCATCGTCTTCGCGCTGGGCGCCGCGCTGCTGCTCTCGCTCACCGTGGTGCCGGTGCTCTCCTCGTGGCTGCTCAAGGAAGGGGCGCACGAGGATCCCTGGCTGCTGCGCCAGGCGATGCGCCTGTACACGCCGATCCTCGATTCGGCGCTGGCGCGCTCGCGCCCGGTGATCATCGTTGCCATTGCATCGCTGGTGCTGGCGGCAGCGCTGTTCCCCTTCATCGGCAAGTCCTTCATGCCCACGCTCGACGAGGGCGACCTGCTGGTGCAGCTGGAGAAGCTGCCCTCGATCAGCCTCGAGGAAGGCATGGCGCTCGACCTCAGGATCGAGCGGGCCATCATGGAACAGGTGCCCGAGGTCATCGGCGCGGTATGGCGCCTGGGTTCCGACGAGCTCGGGCTCGATCCCATGGGCTTCAACGAGACCGACGGTTTCCTTACCCTCAAGCCGCGCTCCGAATGGCGCCAGCCCGACAAGGAATGGCTGACGGACCAGATACGCGAGGTGCTGAACGAATTCCCCGGCGTGGACTTCGCCTTCACGCAGCCGATCGACATGCGCGTCTCGGAGATGCTCACCGGCAGCCGCGGCGACCTGGCGGTCAAGGTGTTCGGCGGCGACATCGACACCCTCAACCGCCTGGCCGACGAGGTGGAGGCGATCGTCGGCTCGGTGCGCGGCGCGCAGGACGTGCTCAGCAAGAAGAACGAAGGTGTGCAATACCTGCAGGCCACGGTGGACCGCCTGGCCGCCGGCCGCCACGGGCTGAGCGTCAACGAGGTCTCCACCTTCCTCAAGGCCCAGCTCGAGGGCCTCGACCTCGGCATCGTCCAGGAGGGCGTGCAGCGCACGCCGGTCGTGCTGCGTGCGGCGGAGGACCTGCGCATGTCGCCGGCGCTGTTCGAGGCGCTGCGCATCCCGACGGCGGCCGGCAGCGCCATCCCGCTCAAGGAGGTGGTGCGCCTCGAGCGCACCGAGGGGCCGGTGCTCGTCGAGCGCGAGAATGCCGCGCGCTACGTGACGGTGCAGAGCAACGTGGCCGACCGCGACCTGGTCGGCTTCGTCGACGAGGTGCGCGCGCGGATCGCCGCCGAGCTCGACCTGCCCGATGGCTATTTCGTGGTCTATGCGGGCGAGTTCGAGAACCAGCAGCGCGCCGCGGCGCGCCTCGGCATCGTGGTGCCCGTGTCGCTGGCGCTGATCTTCGCGCTGCTGTTCACCACCTTCCATTCGCTCAGGCAGGCGACGCTGATCCTCGCCAACATCCCCTTTGCGCTGGTCGGCGGGGTGGCGGCGCTGTTCATCAGCGGCGAGTACCTGTCGGTGCCGGCTTCGGTGGGCTTCATCGCGCTGCTCGGCATCGCGGTGCTCAATGGCGTGGTCATGGTGGCCTACTTCAACCAGCTGGCCGAACAGGGCCTGCCGGCGACCACCGTGGTGCGCGAGGGCGCCCTGCGCCGCCTGCGCCCGGTGCTGATGACGGCGAGCATCACCGCCTTCGGCCTGGTGCCGCTGCTGCTGGCCAGCGGGCCGGGTTCGGAGATCCAGAAACCCCTGGCCATCGTCGTGGTGGGCGGCCTGGTGACCTCCACCGCGCTCACGCTGGTCCTGCTGCCGGTGCTCTACCGGCGCTTCATCCTGCAAGGTGGGGTGCAATGAACCTGGTACAGCTGACACTGGTCGCCCCGCGCCACCTCGAGGATGCGCTGGTCGAGAGCCTGCTGGCGCATCCGGAGTGGGATGCGGATTTCACCCTCGGCCGGGTCGAGGGGCACGGCGCCGCGCGGGAGGCCATGAGCGCGCGCGAGCGGGTGCGCGGGCGCACCGAGCGTTGCGAGCTGCACGTCGTGCTCGAGGCGGAGCAGGCGCAACGCCTGCTGGACAGTCTGAAGGAGAGCCTGCCGGGCGCCAACGTGGGCTACTGGATCGTGCCCGTCATGGAAATGGGGAGGCTGGCATGAGCTGGCATCGCAGCTGGACCGGTTTCCTGCTCGCCGGCGTCGTGGCAGCCGCCACGGCCTCCGCCCACGAGCCCATCGACTACGCGCCGCCGGCGGACCTGCCGCCGCTCGAGGTGGTCAATGCCCTGCTCGACCACCATCCGGCGGTGCTCGAGGCCGAGGCGCGCCTGCGCATGGCGATGGCCGAGCGCGATGCCCTGCGCGCCGGGTCGCACGAGGCCGAGCTGCGCCTGAGCGGCCAGCGCCGCGACATCACCGGCGATCCGCGCGATTCGCGCGAATGGGGTGCCAGCATCGAGCGCGGTTTCCGGCTGTTCGGCAAGGCGGGGCTCGATCGCCAGATCGGTGCCCGCGGTGTCGGCGAGGCGCGCGAGAACGTGGGCGATGCCCGGCACGAGACCGGCCGACAGCTGCTCGGGCTCTGGTACGGCGCGCTGCGCGCCATGGCGGAAAACAATCTGCGTGCCGAGCAGACGGCGCTGCTCGAGCAGGTGCGCGAGACCGTGGACAAGCGCACCCGGCGCGGCGATGCCGCCCGCCTCGAGCTGCTGCAGGCGGATGCCTCCCTGGCCCAGGCGCGCTCCGGGCAGCAGCAGGCGCTGGGTCGCCAGCAGGCGGCGGTGTCGGCGCTGCGCGCCAGCTTCCCCGACCTGCCGGTGGCCATGCCGCGCACGATCGAGCCCGTCCTGCCGCCGGGTGGCCAGGACGAGTGGGTGACCGCCACGCTGGCCCACAACCACGAGCTGCTGGCGGTGCAGAACGCGCTCGAGGCGAGCCGTTTGGCCGCCCGCCGGGCCAGCCGCGACCGGCTCCCCGACCCGACGCTCGGCATCTACTATCAGAACGAGCAGCACCGCGACGAGGAAGTGGTGGGGGTCAGCGTGGCGGTGCCGATCGGCCTCGGTGCCCGTCGCGCCGAGGTGCGGCGGCAGTTCAGCCAGGCCGAGGCCTTCGCCGCGCTGGAGCTGGCCACCCGCCAGCGCCTGGCTGCCGAGGCACTGGTCAACTGGGAGCACGCGGCCTCGGGGACCGAAACCTGGCGGCAATTGCAGCTGGCGGCGCAGGCCACCACCCGGCATGCCGAGCTGGCAAGGCGTGCCTGGGAGCTCGGCGAGCTGCCGCTGGCCGAGGCGTTGCTGGCGCGAAGCCAGGCCTTCGATGCCGAGGTGGCGGCCGAGCTGGCGCGGCTGGATGCCAACGAGGCCATCTCCCGCCTGCTGCTCGACGCCCACCACCTGTGGGCGACGGAGGACGACGACGAGCCGCATGGCGGCTGAGCGCCCGCCCGGCGCCGGCATGCTGCCCAGGCATCCAGCCTTCCCCGGAGCGGATCGGGGTGGAGGTGGTGGGCGCCAGACTGTAGGATTCCCGCCGGCGCTGTCCGGGGACTGTCGCTTTGATGGCGGGGGGGGGCCATGTCCCATGGCCTTTTCGTGGCATGACGATTTCCACCGGGTGCTGTTGGCAAGAAGAATGCGGAGAACCGTCATGACAACCAGAACCCGGGCGGCATCGCCCGGCACCATGCATATCGGCTGCCTGTTCCTGCTCGGCACCGCGCTCGGCACGGGCCTGCCCGCAACGACCCACGCGCAGGCCGGCTCGGGCGGCACCGAGTGGCTCATCGAGGAAATCACGGTGACCGCGCGCAAGCGCGAGGAGGACCTGCAGTCGACGCCGCTGTCGATCTCCGCGTTTTCCGGCGAGAGCCTCGAATTCCGCGGCGTCGACAGGGTGGATGGCATCGCCGATTTCACCCCCAACCTCTCGTTCGGCAACAGCCCGACTTTCGGCGGTGCCGGCAACAGCGCGGCCATCTACATCCGCGGCATCGGCCAGAAGGAATTCGTGCCGACCGTCGACCCGGGCGTCGGCCTCTATGTCGACGGCGTCTACATCGGGCGCTCGGTCGGCGGCATCCTCGACCTGATCGACATCGAGCGCGTCGAGGTGCTGCGCGGGCCACAGGGCACCCTGTTCGGCCGCAACACGATCGGCGGCGCCATCTCGATCACCACGCGCAAGCCGGGTGATGTGCTGGCGGGGCGCGCCTCGGCCACCTACGGCACCGATGACCGCATCGACCTCGTCGGCTCGATCGACGTGCCGCTGGCGGACAATCTCTTCAGCAGCTTCTCGGTCGGGCGCATGGCGCAGGATGGCTATGTCGGGCGTCCCGACGGCACCAACCTGGGCGACGTCGACACGCTGGCCGGGCGTGCCGCCCTGCGCTGGCTGGCTTCCCCGGCGCTGGAAGTGAACTTCTCGCTGGAGGGCACCCGCAGCCGCGAGAACGGCCCGGCCTTCACGCTGATCGGCATCGACAAGGGCGCGGTCATCAACCGCGGTACCGGCGCCGTCGATCCGAACACCCCGCCGATGGCCCTGATCAACAACCAGATGGCGAGCTTCATGGCCGGCTGGCCGTCGCCGGGCCTCGGTGGCCCGGATGCCTACCCGCCCTGCGTCTTCCTGCCCGGCGCCATCCCCGATGTGCCCTCGGGCATCAATCCCGACGTGCCGGGCTGCTACGACGACCGCTACCTCGTCGGCAAGGGGCGCAACCTCGGCGCCGCGCCGGCTTTCTCGGACACCGACATCCGCGCGGCCAACCTGACCCTCGACTGGCAGATCAGCGACGTGCTCAGCGCGAAGTCGATCAGCGCCTACCGCCACCTCTCCGCCGACTTCGCGCGCGATGGCGACCACTCGCCGCTGCGGGTGTCGCAGTACCTCGACGACATGCACATCAGGCAGTTCTCGCAGGAGTTCCAGCTCAACGGCAACTCGCTGGAGGATCGCCTGCACTGGGTGCTGGGGCTGTACTACTTCAAGGAGTCTGGCAACAACGAGAACATTCTCGACTTCGTCATGTCGAACTTCCGCAGCGGCGGCGCCATCGACAACGAGTCGAAGGCGGTGTTCGCCCAGGCCACCTACGACCTGGCCGAGCAGTGGCACCTCACGCTCGGCCTGCGCCACACCAACGAGGACAAGAAGTTCAGGCCCGACCAGGTCATCCTGCAGAACTACTATGCGGGCAGCGGCCATCCCATGCTCGATGCCCCCTTCATGCAGGTGGGCCAGCGCATCCTTCCCTATCTGTGGAAGAAACAGAATCTCTCCGAAACCACGCCGATGGCGAACCTCGCCTACGACTGGACCGACGACCTGATGCTCTATGGCAGCTACTCCGAGGGCTTCAAGTCGGGCGGCTTCACGCAGCGGGTGTTCCCGCCGATCGTGGCCGGCTTCACCGCGCCCCCCGGCACGCCCGACATCGATCTGATCCCCGAGTTCGAGCCCGAGTACGTCAAGGTCTACGAGCTCGGCTTCAAGTACTCGACCCCGGGGCGCGGCATGCGCCTCAACGGCGCGCTGTTCCACACCAAGTACGATGACCTCCAGGTGCAGGTGTTCACCAGCGTGGCGCCGGTGACCAAGAACGCGGCCAGCGCATCGATCAACGGCTTCGAGCTGGAGATGCAGGCGGTGCCGGCCGACGGCTGGTTCGTCGAGGCCTCGGTCGGCTACCTGGATGCCGAGTACGACCGGGTGGATCCGGTGGAGACCTGGCTGTTCAAGAGCGACCGCTTCGAGCGCGTGCCGGAGTGGAGCACGAGTGCGGCGCTGTCGCGGCAGTTCGAGCTTGCCGGGCTCGGCACGCTGACGCCGCGCATCGACTGGTCGTGGCGCAGCAAGGTGTACAACGACTCGTTCAACTCGGCGCAGCTCGTGCAGCCGAGCTTCTCGCTGGTGAACTTCAACCTCGCTTTCACCGACCAGAGCGATCGCTACGACATCGTCGCCGCGGTCAGGAACCTGACCGACAAGGAATACATGATCACCGGCGTCTGGGGCACCGCCTTCCAGACGATCGAGGGCATCTTCGACCGTGGCAGGGAATACTCGCTGACGGCGCGGGTGCGCTTCTAGCCGGCTGCCCGATACAACGCGGGGCACCCTTCCGGGTGCCCCGCAGCCCTGGTCTCCGGCACTGGCCCGGCAGGAACCGGGCCGGCCACCCTGCCCCGCTAGCCGACCTTGGGCAGGTGCTTGAGCGACTCGGCGATGGCTTCCTCGGGATAGTGGAAGTCCTTGAGCTCGCCCGCGAAGTAGCGGTCGTAGGAGCTCATGTCGAAGTGGCCGTGGCCCGAGAGGTTGACCAGCAGCACCTGCGGCTCGCCGCTCTTTGCACATTCCTTCGCCGCGCGGATGGTGGCGGCGATGGCATGGGTGGACTCCGGCGCCGGCACGATGCCCTCGGTGCGGGCGAACAGCACGCCGGCCTCGAAGGTCTCGAGCTGCGGGATCGCCACCGCTTCCACCAGCCCTGCATCCACCAGCTGGCTCACCAGCGGCGAAGCACCGTGGTAGCGCAGCCCGCCGGCGTGGATGCCCGGCGGCACGAAGTCGTGGCCGAGGGTGTGCATCTTGAGCAGCGGGGTGAGGCCGGTGGCATCGCCGTAGTCGTAGGCGTAGACGCCGCGGGTCAGCGTGGGGCAGGAGGTGGGCTCCACCGCCACCAGCCGCACCGCCTTGCCGGCGGCCTTGTCGGCGAAGTAGGGGAAGGCGATGCCGGCGAAGTTCGAGCCGCCGCCACAGCAGCCGAACACCGCATCGGGGTAGTCGCCCGCCATCGCCATCTGCTTCTTCGCTTCCTGGCCGATGATGGTCTGGTGCAGCATGACGTGGTTGAGCACCGAGCCCAGCGCGTAGTTGGTGTCCGCGCGCCCGGCCGCTTCCTCGACCGCCTCGGAGATGGCGATGCCGAGCGACCCGGGGGTGTCCGGGTCCTTCGCCAGGATCTGCCGGCCGGCGTTGGTGAGCTGGGTGGGGCTGGCGAAGACCTCCGCGCCCCAGGTCTGCATCAGCGAGCGGCGGTAGGGCTTCTGCCCGTAGCTCACCTTGACCATGTAGACGCGCACCTCCACGCCCAGCAGCTGGCCGGCCAGCGCCAGCGAGCAGCCCCACTGGCCGGCGCCGGTCTCGGTGGTGAGCCGGCGAATACCGGCCTCGCGGTTGTACCAGGCCTGCGGGATCGAGGTGTTCGGCTTGTGCGAGCCCGCCGGGCTCACCGCCTCGTTCTTGAAGTAGATCTTCGCCGGCGTCTTCAGCGCGGCTTCCAGCCGGTGCGCGCGGTGCAGCGGCGCGGGCCGCCACAGGCGGTAGATTTCGCGCACCTCGTCGGGGATGGCGATCCAGCGCTCGGCGGAGACTTCCTGCTCGATCAGCGCCGGCGGGAAGATGGCCGACAGGGCCTCCAGCCCGACGGGCTTGCCGTCGGGCCCCAGCGGGGGCGGGGGCGGCGCCGGCAGGTCGGCCACCACGTTGTACCAGTGGGTGGGGATGTCGGATTCGGGCAGGATGAACTTCGTGGTCATGACGGGACTCTGGCTGGAAGCGGCGACAGTTTACTGGACTCCGCCGGGCGGCGCAGGCGACCGGCACCGCCTGCCGTTCCCGCTCCCCCTTCGTTGACCCCTGCGGCGGGAGGAGACTACATTGCCATGGCCATGCCGGGCGCCGGCAGCACGCCGGCATCGGGCAGTTCGGGAAGATCAGGCGCCCATTTCAGGCGCGGGACGGGAGATCCATGATCAGGGCGGTGCTGGGCTGGCTGGGTTTGGGTGCCGCGAGCCATGGCGCCGGCCCGCACGCGCACGTCCATGGCCATGCACACACCCATGACCACGGGTCGACGCATGGCCACGAGCATCCGCCGCATGGCGGGCACGGCCACAGCCATGGCGTCGTCGATCCGGAGATCGCCAGCACCGAGCGCGGCATCTGGGCGGTCAAGTGGTCCTTCGTCGCGCTGCTCGCCACCGCCGCCGCGCAGATGGCGGTGGTGTGGCTCTCCGGCAGCGTGGCCCTGCTGGCCGATACCATCCACAACCTCGGTGATGCGGCCACCGCCATCCCGCTCTACATTGCCTTCTGGTTCGCCCGCCGCCGGCCCAACGCGCATTTCACCTATGGTTACGGCCGGGTCGAGGACCTGGCTGGCGTGGTGGTGGTGGCGCTGATCCTCGCCAGCGCGCTGCTGGCGGGCTACCAGGCCATCGACCGCCTGCTCCATCCGCAGCCCATTGCCTGGCCGGGTGCGGTGGCGGTGGCCGGCATCGTCGGCTTCATCGGCAACGAGCTGGTGGCCGTGTTCCGCATCCGCGTCGGGCGCGAGATCAACAGCGCTGCGCTGGTTGCCGACGGCTACCACGCCCGTGCCGATGGCCTCACCAGCCTGGCGGTGGTGCTGGGTGCCGCCGGCGTGTGGCTGGGCTTCCCGCTGGCCGATCCACTGGTTGGCCTGCTGATCACCGTGCTCATCTTCGGCATCGTCTGGCAGTCGGCGCGTGCGGTGTTCTCGCGCATGCTCGACGGCATCGAGCCGGAGGTGCTGGAGGGGCTGGAGCATGCCGCGACCCACGTGCCCGGCGTGCGCGGCCTCGCCAATGTGCGCGCCCGCTGGGTGGGCCACCGCCTGCATGCGGAGGCCGATCTCGTCGTCGATCCCGAACTGGCGGTGCGCGATGGTGCCCGGCTGGCCGGCCGGGTGCGTGCGGCCGCCCTCGAGCACCTGCCCGCGCTCGGTTCGCTGCGCCTGGCCTTTGCCGATGGCGATGCGGCCATGGTGCGTGCAGGCACCGGCCATCAGCACGGACACCGCGGGCATGCCCACGGCGGCGGGCGGCACGCCCACGAACCCTCTGCCTGAGGCCGCCGCACGCACCCGGTGCGGGGCGGGCCGGCGATGCCCCTGCTGGCTCAGCTGCGTACCGGGTACTTGCGCAGCTTGCGCTGCAGGGTACGCCGGTGGATGCCGAGCGCGCGGGCGGCGGCGGAGATATTGCCATCGTGGTTGGCCAGCACGCGCTGGATGTGCTCCCACTCGGCACGGCGCACCGAAAGCGGCTTGGGCGCGGTGGTGGCGACATCCACGGCTTCCGGCCCCTCGCTTTCGAGCGCCGCCAGGATCTCGTCCACCTCCACCGGCTTGGTGAGGTACTGCACCGCGCCGAGCTTGATGGCTTCCACCGCGGTGGCGATGCTGCCGTAGCCGGTGAGCACCACCGAGCGCACCGGCGGGTCGAGCTCGGCCAGCTGGCGCACCAGCGCCAGCCCGGATTCCTGGCCGATGCGCAGGTCCACCACGGCAAACTCCGGATGCTGCTGCGCCAGCGCCTGGCGGGCCTCGGCAAGCGAACGGGCGGTGAGCGCGCGGAAGCCGCGCCGCTCCAGCGTGCGCGCCAGCACGCTGCAGAAGGTGTCGTCGTCATCCACCACGAGGAAGGTGGCATCTTTGTCTGCCGTCATCGTCATGCCCCCGTCTGCAGCCGCGCCAGCGGCAGGTTGACCGTCACCTGCGCACCGCCACCCGGGGCATCGCTGAAGTCGATGTCGCCGCCGAGATGGCTGAGCGCGGTGTGGGTGAGGAAAAGCCCGAGCCCGAGCCCGCTTTCCTTGGTGGAGCGGCCGGGCTCGCGCCCGAGGCGCATCGATTGCCGCGTGATGCCGGGGCCGTGGTCGCGGACCGTGATGTGCACCCGCTCGGCATCCCACTCGCAGCCCACCTGCACCTGGTCGGGCGAGACATCCACCGCGTTGTTCAGCACGTTGAGCAGCGCCTGCGACAGCGTGCGTTCCACCAGGATCCGCGGCGCGGGATGCGGGCCGTCGTTGTGCATCCTGATGCGCGCCTGCGGGCGCAGGCGGCGTACCTCGGCCACCGCCTGGCCGACGAAGGCATCGATGGCCATCGGTCGCGCGGCCTCGGCACGGTGCGCGCCGGCGGCTGCCGACAGCACCGAGAGCGCCTCCTTGGACTTGCGGATCTGGCCGCGCAGCAGCTCGAGGTCGGCATTGAGCTTGGGGTAGTGGTCCACCGGGTAGTCGTGCGCAAGCTCGGCGGTGACCAGGGCCATGGTTGCCAGCGGCGTGGACAGCTCGTGAGCGGCACCCGCAGCCAGCGTCGCCACCGCCACCACCTGCTCGTCGCGCAGGGCGCGCTCGCGCGCCTTGGCGAGCGTGCGCTCGTGCTCGCGCAGCGATTCGGCCATCTTCGCCACGAAGTGCGCGATGAAACCGGTGCTCAGCACGAAGCCGAGCCACATGCCGATGACATGCATGGTGAAGATGGCGCTGTCCGCCGGCTCCGAGAAGGATGCCACCGGCACCCGGTAGAACAGCAGGAAGCTGAAGGCACCGGCGATGATCACCGCCATCGGCCAGGTGTAGCGCGGCGGCAGCACCGTGGCGCAGATGGCAAGCGGCAGCAGGAAGAAGTAGCTGAAGGGGTTGGTGGAGCCGCCGGTGTAATAGAGCATGCCGGTGAGCGCCACCACGTCGACGAGGAGCTGCACGAAGAACTCGCCGTCGGGGATGCTGCCGCCGCCCTGCAGCCGCCGCCAGGTCCAGAAGTTCACCAGCCCCAGCACCACGATGATGGTGAGCAGCGGCGAGACGCGGATCGGCAGGCCGTAGAAGTGGCCGGCCAGCAGCAGTACCACCGCCGCGCCGGGGATGGCGATGGTGCGCAGCACCGCCAGCCGGCGCAGGTTGAGCGCCGAGTAGGGCCGTCCCGGGTGCTGCTGGCTGTCGCTCATCGGCTGTCCTCCTGGCGCATCCGGCGGCGCAGGCGGGTGCCGTGCGTGCGGGTGCTTCACCAGGGGATTCTACCGTTGCCGTTCGCCGGCGGGTGCGGCTGGCCCGGCCGCGGCATGGATGCCGCGCCGGTCCGGGCGCTGGCGCGTGCGGGTGCACTCTGGCACCGTGCCGGCATGAGCGAGCCGCGTCCCGTCATCGGCGTGCTGGCCGACCGTCGCCAGCGCGCCGAGCATGCCTACCACCGCGTCGAGGAAAGCTACCTCGAGGCCGTGCTGCACGGTGCGGCGGCGCGGCCGCTGGTGCTGCCGGCGCTGGACGACGACGCCGGCATGGCGGAGCTGCTCGACGGCCTCGATGGCATCCTGCTGCCGGGCAGCCCCTCCAACGTCGAGCCCTGGCGCTACCGGCAGCCATTGCGCCTTGCCGGCACGCTGCAGGACCCGGAGCGCGATGCAGTGGCGCTCGCCCTCATCCCGGCGGCGCTGGCGGCGGGCGTACCGCTGCTTGCCATCTGCCGCGGCTTCCAGGAGCTGAACGTGGCGCTCGGCGGCAGCCTGCACCAGGCGCTCGAGGCCGTGCCGGGCATGATCCGCCACCGCCTGCCGGCCGCCAGGCCGCTGGCCGAGCGTTATGCGCCCAGCCACGAGCTGCGCTTCACCCGCGGCGGCCTGCTCGAGCGCATCGGCGGGCGCGCCATCGCCCGCGTCAACTCGGTGCACTCGCAGGGCGTGGACCGGCTGGCTGAAGCGCTGGTGGTGGAGGCGGTGGCCCCCGACGGGCTGGTGGAGGCCTGCGTGGTGCGCGATGCCCCCGCCTTTGCGCTCGGCGTGCAGTGGCATCCGGAGTGGAATGTACGCAACGACCCGCTCTCGGCCGCCATCTTCCGCGCCTTCGGCGCAGCGGCGCGAGGGCGTGCCACCACCCGCCGGCGCGCCCTGCGGGCATCCGTGTGCCCGGACAGGGTTGATGCAACATCCACCGACAGAGGGAACGAAGAGCCATGACCAGCGCTGCCAGCCCATCCGTGCCCGGGGTACTGAGCCTGGTCGATACCGGCTTCGCGGTGCTGCGCCAGCTGCTTGCGCCCTACGGGCTCGAGCTCATCGAGGTGGCCGCGGGGCAGCCCATCCCCGGCAGCTTCTGGGGCGAGCCCGAGGCGGGGCTCATCCGCAGCGGACTCTACGTGCGCGCCGACACGCCCGTGCATTCCGCCCTGCACGAAGCCTGCCACTGGATCTGCATGGACGACGAGCGCCGGCAGGTACTCGACCGCGACGCCGGCGGCGACATCCCCGAAGAGAACGCCGTCTGCTACCTGCAGATCCTGCTGGCAGACGCCATCCCCGGCATGGGCCGCGCACGCATGTGCGCCGACATGGACGCCTGGGGCTACACCTTCCGCCTCGACTCCGCCGCCGCCTGGTTCGAGCACGACGCCGAGGACGCGCGGGCGTGGCTGGAGGAAAGGAGGCTGGTGATCGATTCCCCTGCCCGTTCCCGCTTATGACGCCACAGGCTCGCCCCATGAGCCATTGCGTTGGTACTCTCACGTAGACAGCGACTTACGGTGCCTGTGTTGCCGTACTGCGCTGGCTTAGCCGTCGGCAGGTCCCTAACATTCAAGGGTCTGCTGGGGCCCGCTGGAACGGCAAGCGGCGCTGGAACGAGCCCAAAAACAAGAGCGGGCCGAAGCCCGCTCCCTGATTTGGTGCATCTCTCAGCTTGTTATCGGAGAGAGCGCATTTCCTGATTTGCTAGCCTGAGGGAGGCTACGCTTCAAATGGGGATCTAGTCAATGCAGATCGACTATCGCTTGGGTTTGGACCTCGGTACGAACTCCATAGGCTGGTGCATGTACCGTCTGGGGGATGATGGCGAACCAGTAGCCATCCACCGCCTTGGTGTACGGATATTCGAGGATGGCCGTGATCCGAAGACGCTTGCATCCCGTGCCGCGGATCGCCGTCTGGCCCGCCAGATGCGGCGGCGCCGGGACCGCGTTCTCAAGCGGCGCCAGCGTCTTCTCGAAGGGCTGACCCGCTTCGGGCTCTTTCCTGCGGACACAGCATCGCGCAAGGCGCTGCAGCTCCAGGATCCCTATGTTCTCCGGGCACAGGCTCTTGATCAGCCCATTTCGCTCCACGAGATCGGACGCTGCTTGTTCCATCTTGGCCGCAAGCGGGGCTTTCGCAGCAGCCGCAAGGACAGTCGATCAGCCGAGACGGCCAAGGAAAGCGGGAAGATCAGTGCTGCCATCGCTAGATTGCGGGACGAGCTTGCCCAAACCGGGTGCAGAACCGTTGGCGAGTATCTTGCGGGTCTGCATGCCGCCGGTCGTCCGGTCAAGGCGCGTCGCCGTCCCGACGGTGAGTACGTCCTGTACCTGCAGCGGGCAATGGTTGCCGATGAATTCGACCAGATTTGGGCATCCCAGGAGCGCTTTCATGGGGCTGCCCTCTCTGCAGAAGCGCGCGAGTACCTGCGTGATACGCTCCTCTTCCAGCGCAAGTTGCGACCGGTTCAGCCGGGGCGATGCCAGTTCGAGCGCTCAGAGTTTCGCGAGCCCTTGGCATCACCTCTGCAGCAACGCTTCCGTGTTCTCCAGGAGCTGAACAACCTTCGGCTTGAGACGACCACGGAAACAAGGCCACTGACGAAGGACGAGCGCGACGCCTGTTTGCTCGCGCTGTCGGAAGCACCCAAGACAGTCACGTTCAGCCAGTTACGATCAATCATCGGCGTCAAACGAGCGGCACGTTTCACGCTGGAGAGTGATTCAAAGCGCAAGGGTTTGAAGCCTGACGCCGTGACAAGTCAGTTTCGGGCAATTCTTGCAGACCATTGGGATGCTCTGGGAAGCGATCGCCAGCGCGAGCTCGCCCTGTTGGTCGAAGGCGAGGATGATGCAGGCAAGCTCGATAACCTGCTGCGAGCAGAACCCTGGGGATTCTCGGGGGAGACCGCCGAGGCGCTCGGCCGAATTTCACTGCCGGAAGGTTACGGCAGTCTCAGTCGCAAGGCCCTTGAGCGGATCGTGCCCGAGCTGGAGCGGGAGGTCGTGACCTTCGATTTGGCCGTGGAGCGTGCGGGCTACGGGTCACATTCGATATCGGCTGTCGAGCGCCTGTCCCGTCTCCCGTACTACGGCCGGATACTGACCGGCTATACATCGCCAATGCCCACATCTCGCGTACCCGATGAGCGCGAGTACGGACGCATTGCGAATCCAACGGTTCATATTGGCCTGAACCAGTTGCGCCTTCTCATTAACGAAATGATTCGTCGCTTTGGACCACCCCGGGAGGTGATCGTCGAGCTGGCGCGTGACATGGGCCTGTCTGGCAAGCGCCGTCGTGAGTTGATGTCCGAACAGAAGGAGAACCAGGAGGCCAACGAGAGTCTCGATGCGGAACTGGAGCGTCTGGGCCAAAGGGCAAATCATGAAAACCGCCTGCGACTGCGGCTCTACCGGTATTTGAAGGAGCGTGATCCGCTTGGTGCAAGATGTGTCTATACGGGAGAAGTGATCTCGGTTGCACGGCTTTTCAGTGCGGCGGTGGAGGTCGATCACATCCTTCCGTTCTCTCGCTCGCTGCATGACGGTGTGGGAAACAAGTTGCTGTGTACCCAGCAGGCTAACCGCGACAAAGGCAATAGAACGCCATACGAGTCATTTGGCCACAGCCCGTCGGGCTATGACTGGGAGGAAATCCTGCAGCGAGCAGAGCAACTCCTTGATGCTCGCCAGTTCAGGCTCTTCCAGCCCGATGCCCTGGAGACATTCCTCGGTGACAGGAATTTCCTTGATCGTCAATTGACGGATACGCAGTACTTCAGCCGTGTCGCGCGCGAGTACCTGACCGCCATCTGCGACCCTGGTCGAGTGTGGGTCACGAGCGGTCGCCTGACGGGTCTGGTTCGGGGGAAGTATGGCCTCAATTCGATACTGTCTTCCGATCGAGGAAAAAACCGCGACGATCATCGGCACCACGCCGTGGATGCGGCCGTAGTCGGCATTGCGAGTCGATCCCTGATCAAGCGGATCGCCGATGCCGCAGCGCGTGCGGAGCAGATGGGGCAGAACCGGGCGCTCGAGCGCCTCGATTTGCCGTGGCCCTCTTTCCGCTTCGATCTGGCAGCCTGCCTGGAGCGTGTCGTGATCTCGCATCGCCCAGATCGCGGTGTGGAGGGCCAGTTGCACAATGCCACCAACTATGGCCTCAGGTCTCAGCCTGAGACACCACGGGACCTGCCAGTCGTGCATCATCGTGTGCCAGTGGATTCGCTTGACAGAAAGAAGGCGGCCGCGATCGCGGACCATCATCTTCGTAGCGAGATTCTGGCAGCCATTGGCGACAAGACATCAGTTGCAGAAACTCGCGAGGCACTCGCGCAATTCTCGGCGCATACGGGTATCCGACGCGCGCGCGTCGAGGAGAGACTGAGCGTCATTCCGATCAGGAGGCGCGACACGCGGGAGCCGTACCGCTGGGTCAAGGGTGACGACAACTATTGCTATGAAGTGACGGCAGGCAAGAACGGGAAATGGGGTGGTCGTGTGATCCAGCGTTTCCACGCGAATCAGCCGAGTGGTCGTGATAATGATCACACTGCAGATCCGGTGTTGTTCCGAATCATGCGCGGCGACATGCTCGCCATCGGTGAGGGTGAGCGGCGCCGTATCATGCGTGTGACACAGCTCTCGCCGGGAAAGATCAGGTTGGCGGAACATAAAGAAGCAAACGTTGATGCCAGGAGTCGATCGAAGGATGACGACTTCGATTATCTGACCTGCGCGCCGAGCACATTGCAGACAATGCGCGCGCGTCTGGTCGGGGTGGATGTCCTGGGATACGTCAACGATCCGGGGTTCCGCCATGATCGGTCGAATCGTGGAGATCGGAAGTGACGGCAGGCACCTGACCTGTGACCGTGGTTTCCTGGTTGTCCGTGAGGGCGGTCGGGAAGTGGGGCGCACGCCGCTCGACGATATTTCCGCGGTAATCGCCAACGCGCACGGGCTGAGCTATACCAACAACCTGCTGGTCGCGCTTGCGCAGCGTGGCTGCCCCTTCGTGCTCTGTGGCCCACAGCATCGCCCGGTTGGCTTGCTGTTGCCCGTCGAGGGGCATTACCAGCAGGCGGCGCGCATGGATGCACAGTTGTCGGCGTCCGCGCCGCTCAGGAAGCAGATCTGGAAGGGCGTCATCCAGAGAAAGCTCGGCATGCAGGCCGCTGTCCTGGAATCTCTGGGTCGCCCCCATGCGCCATTGCGGGCGTTGGCCAGGAAGGTCCGCTCGGGTGATCCGTCGAACGTAGAGGCGCAGGGTGCCAAGGCCTATTGGCGCCTGCTGCTGGGCAGCGCTTTCAGGCGTAACCCGGACTCGGACGGAGTCAACAGCCTCCTGAACTACGGTTATGCGGTCGCACGGGCCATGGTGGCACGACAGGTGATCGCAACAGGCTTGCATCCGGGCATCCCCATACACCATGCAAATGCAGGCAACCCGATGCGGCTGGTGGACGATCTTATGGAGCCGTTCCGTCCACTGGTGGACCTCACCGTGGTCCGTCTCGCGGCGAACGGTGTGGAGGATGTGACTCCGGAGTCAAAGTCGGAACTGGCAATTCTCCATACCCGCACATTGCTCATGCCAAGCAGAAGTCCGGTCGTGATGGTCGTGCAACGATTCGTGGGGTCTGTTGCCCGGGTATTCGAGTCCGGACAGATGGCAGACCTCGGAGGTCTTTTGGATCGAGGAGGGCAGCTTGAGTCCTTCACCGAAAAAATGGGTGCCGCCGAGATCGAAAAAGCGGGCGCGACGGAAAATTGACGAACCCCTCTGCGGTTACCGCCTGATGTGGGTCCTTGTTCTCTTTGATTTGCCGGTGGAAACGCCTGAACAGCGGAAGGAGGCGACCGACTTTCGCAAGGCACTCCTCGACTTTGGATTCGAGATGTGCCAGTTCTCATGCTATCTGCGGTTCGTCGAGGGTAGGGAGCAAGCGGAGACATGGACCCGTCGTATCAGTCGCGCCCTGCCGGCGGGAGGCAAGGTCTATGTCCTCTATTTCACCGACAAGCAGTACGAGGGCATCGTCCGCTTCGAGGCCCAGCAGCCGTTGCCGCAGCAGAAAAACCCGCCCCAGTACCAGCTCTTTTAGGTCGTTCGTGCCAGATTCGTGGGGCCAGGATGCCGTATCCATCCTTTTAAATCAGATGGATACGGTTATCTGGAGCGTAACAGATCAGGAAATGCGCTCTCACCGGAACCGATCACGGGGTGGCGTGACATCTCCTCCTGAGCGTAACAGATCAGGAAATGCGCTCTCACCGGAACTACGCCAGCAACGGCAATAAGCCGCTTACGAGCGTAACAGATCAGGAAATGCGCTCTCACCGGAACACAATAAGGGCTTTGCCCGGTACTATGCGGGAGCGTAACAGATCAGGAAATGCGCTCTCACCGGAACGCCGGTTCCCTACCGGACCTTCGTCGGCCTGAGCGTAACAGATCAGGAAATGCGCTCTCACCGGAACATCCGCGAGCAGATGGCACGCAAGCTCAAGGAGCGTAACAGATCAGGAAATGCGCTCTCACCGGAACACTGCGCAGGCCGCGGTTGGTGTACAGCTGGAGCGTAACAGATCAGGAAATGCGCTCTCACCGGAACACGTTATGCGCCGCGCTGGGCACCTTTGCAGAGCGTAACAGATCAGGAAATGCGCTCTCACCGGAACTTAAGCTGCGCAATGGTAAGCGGCTTATTGGAGCGTAACAGATCAGGAAATGCGCTCTCACCGGAACTTGGCAGGTGCTGCCGTAGGTGCAGGCGGCGAGCGTAACAGATCAGGAAATGCGCTCTCACCGGAACTAGCTGCAGCCGTTCCAGTCCACCTCAGCCGAGCGTAACAGATCAGGAAATGCGCTCTCACCGGAACCGGTACTATGCGGGGCTGGGTTACCTTGTGAGCGTAACAGATCAGGAAATGCGCTCTCACCGGAACTTGTTAAACCGCCTGCAAGCGGGGCATACGGAGCGTAACAGATCAGGAAATGCGCTCTCACCGGAACACCTACGCCACGGCAGCCGGCCAGCCGCCTGAGCGTAACAGATCAGGAAATGCGCTCTCACCGGAACTGCAACACAGCGTGCGTGGTATACGCGAGCGAGCGTAACAGATCAGGAAATGCGCTCTCACCGGAACGGATGAGCTTGCCGAGCGCATCGACGCGCTGAGCGTAACAGATCAGGAAATGCGCTCTCACCGGAACGCGGACACTGTGGGTGACCAAGCAACGTGAGAGCGTAACAGATCAGGAAATGCGCTCTCACCGGAACCTTGCCAGTGGCACCGCGCGCGGTCTCGGTGAGCGTAACAGATCAGGAAATGCGCTCTCACCGGAACACCGTCCGTCAGCTTGCCCTTGTGGACCTTGAGCGTAACAGATCAGGAAATGCGCTCTCACCGGAACTGGGACCGTGCGCCGCACATCAGCCCCGATGGAGCGT